>JAUZQZ010000032.1 GCA_030950745.1 Mariprofundaceae bacterium
ACGGTAGCCGCTGCTGCGTAGCTTTATTTTGTAGTGATTTCCGAACCCGCGAAGGCGGCTTGCTTCAACATGTGGATGTTCCAGCCGCTCAAGAAGTTTCTTTTTCATCTGCTTTTGAATTGCCCAATCAAGTTTTTTCCAACGCGGATTCAACTACCAAGAGCAACTCCAGTGAGTTGGGTGCTGGTATTAAAGAACCCTTCATAGGGTGTTCTGTATCCCAGCGTTGTTCTTGTCTGCATACACATGCTGGTAAATCCATTCGTGGCTCACTGAATGCCTGCCTTCCCTCTTCAGACGTTCACCCATCTCTTCCGGTGACCACTCCTGACGTAGCAGGGCTTCGATGCGGAGCCAATCCTGATCTGTGATGCTCGGCCTGACCTTCTCTTGCCGACGCTCCATCGCCAGACGATGTGCCTGCTTTGCCTGGTAGCCGCGCAATCCAGTGTTACGCGGCAACTCCCGGCTGATCGTCGATTTATGCACACCCATCATATCGGCAATATCGCTCTGCTTATGTCCTGCTTTCTTGAGAATGGCAATCTGATACCGTTGCTCCTGGCTAAGCTGCGTGTAGTTCATTCTTGCTCTTTTGATGAGTCGTGTCTGAAAAGCGCAAGGCTGCTACCGCAGCTTGCTCTTTCAAACTTACAACAAAGTTGCACTTACGAGTTGAATCCGCGATACAAGATTACAAAATTGGCAATTTTCTCGCGCCACCTTTGCCTAAATCAGTCATCATCATGCCACACCAGCACAGGCTTCCTCGCCGCCTGGGTTTCATCCAGCCGCCGTCTGATCGGCATCATCGGTGCATCATGAATAGCCTCGGTATCGCCTGTCTCGCATTGTTTGGCAATTTCAAGCATGGCATCACAGAAAGTATCCAGCGTGTTTTTCGATTCGGTTTCGGTCGGCTCGATGAGCATGGCACCATGCACAATCAGCGGGAAATAGACGGTCATCGGATGGAAGCCCAGATCAATCAAACGTTTGGCTATATCCAGCGTCTTTACGCCATGTTTGTTTTGAATTTCATCAGTGAGCAAGCATTCGTGTTTGCACAGGCCGGGGAACGGCACATGGTAGGCATCGGTAAGGCGTACTCGTACGTAATTCGCGTTGAGCACGGCATCTTCGGCAATCTTGTGCAAATGTTCACGGCCAAAGGCGGCGATATAGGCCGCCGCGCGCAGCAGTACTCCCGTCTGCCCGATGGAGCCGAACACCGGCCCGATACTAGAGTCGTCTGTTTTAACTATGTTATAACTATCTCTAGCCTGTTCAATGCGAGGTACCGGCAGGAATGGCGACAACGTATCGTTCACCGCCACCGGACCCGCGCCCGGGCCACCACCGCCATGTGGTGTTGCGAAAGTTTTGTGCACGTTGATGTGCAGGCAATCAATGCCCATATCACCGGGACGTGCGATGCCGACCAGTGCATTCAGATTGGCACCGTCGCCGTAGACCAGGCCGCCTGCTTCATGCACCAGACGGCAGATGTCAGCGATATCCGATTCAAACATACCGGTGGTGTTCGGATTGGTCAGCATCAGCGCTGCGGTTTCGTCATCCAGATTGGCGCGCAATACATCCGGATCAATACGGCCATTGGCGCCGGACTTGATTTCCACCGTGTGCATACCCGCCAGCACCGCGCTGGCTGGATTGGTGCCATGCGCTGAATCGGGCACCAGTACCTTGCGGCGTTTCGTATCGTTGCGTGAATCATGATAAGCTCGAATCATCATCATGCCTGTAAGCTCGCCATGTGCGCCTGCCGCCGGTTGTAGCGTCACATGTGGCAATCCAGAAATTTCACCCAACCATGTTTGCAACTCATACAGAAGCGCCAGTACGCCCTGTACCGACTCCTCCGGCTGGTCGGGATGGACATGGGCCAGACCCGGCAGGCGAACTACCTGCTCATTCACGCGCGGGTTGTATTTCATCGTGCAGGAGCCGAGTGGATAAAAGCCTGTTTCAATACCGTGATTCCACTGGGATAGACGCACAAAATGGCGCACCGCTTCCGGCTCAGACAAACCCGGAATACCGGCTGGTGCTTTGCGCGCAAATGTTTCCAGTGCTGCCGGAACATTGCCTGCCACACCCGGCAAACTGATAGACTCGGCTGCCTTGTGGGCATGCTCGAACAACAATGGCTCTTCATGCTGGATACCGGAGGTCGCGGAATACTTCATGCGGTTAGCCCTGCCCTTTACACACAAGTCGCGCCACAGCGAGTCGATTGGTGGTCATATGCACGGCGCGCTCTCGCGGCAAGGGTTGTTTCCCTTGCAAGGGAGCGCAACGCAGACAGATGGCCGCCAGGCGGCTCGCCCGAAGAGAACCCCTACACACGGGCCATACCTGCGTTGCGGCGCTTGCCAATGGAACAACCATTATCTGCGCCCCGCGCCTTGGCCTGACCCGTGTGTAGGGGTTCTGTGACATGACTTGTGTGTAAAGGACAGGGCAACCTCCAGCGCCTGAAGGTATGTGGTGATGTCATCTTCCTCAATCATTTCCGTGGTGGCAACCAACAGGTGACGAGGTTCTGCGGAGGCATCCAGTTGTTCCAGTGGTATGCCCGCAAAGATGTTTTGCCTGATTGATTCGTCCATAAAATGATTTCGCGTGGCCTGATCGGCGAAAGACAAGACAGTTTCATTGTAATGCGCGCCGGGTGCTGCCTGTACATGTGTGGGCAATCCTTCGATAAGTTGGTGCAGTGCGGCAGCTGAATGTCGGGCAACTGTTTCCAGCCCCGCATCGCCCATCAATGTCATATAGGTAGCTGCAGCCGTACACATCAAGCCCTGATTGGAGCAGATGTTGCTGGTCGCCTTCTCCCGGCGAATATGTTGTTCGCGGGTGGACAGGGTAAGCACAAAACCACGCTTTCCGTCCAGATCTTCGGTCATGCCGCATACGCGCCCCGGCATCTGCCGGACGTATTGCTGCTTGCAGGTAAATAAACCCAGATGTGGTCCGCCGAATTCCATCGGGATGCCCAGCGACTGGCCGGAGCCTACGGCGATATCCGCGCCGTAGGCTCCGGGTGGATCAATCAGGGCGAAGGCTGTCGCATCGGAAAAGGCGACGACCAGCAGGCACATGTGCGCATCGCAGGCCGCGCGCAACGGTGCCAGATCGTACACCGAACCGTAAAAATCAGGATATTGAACGATGACACATGCGGTTTGATCATCAATAGCTTTAATGACTGTATCAAGACTGGTGGCAAAGCCATCCATTGCCACCTGCACATATTCTCCGTCCAGGCGGGAGAGGTAGTTTTCCGTAACGGCGCGATAGCGCGGATTGACTGATCCCGCCATGACAATGCGGGATTTGCGCGTGACTCGCTGGGCCATCAGGGCTGCCTCGGCCACCGAGGTGGATGCGTCATACATTGAGGCATTGGATACCTCCATACCGGTCAACCGCGCAATCATGCTTTGGAATTCAAACAGTGTTTGCAGCGTGCCCTGCGCGATTTCCGGCTGGTAGGGCGTATAGGCGGTTAAAAACTCACCACGCGAGATGACATAATCCACGACGGCAGGCACAAAATGACAATATGTCCCGTTTCCCAGAAAACAGCGGGTGTTGCCGGCATGCCGGTTGGCCTCGGCGGCCTCGGTGAATTTGCGCACGATGCAGGCCTCGGAAAGCGCAACCGGCAGGTCCAGACTGCCGGGATCACGATGAAACTCTGCAGGAATATCGGCAAACAGATCGCGCATACCGTCAACACCAATGGTTTCCAGCATGGCCTGTCTGTCATCGTCGGTATGGGGAAGAAACCTCATAAGCTAGGGCCTGTTCACACTCATTCTGGTCGTAGCGATAAAGCCATTTTTATGGCGCTGCAAGGCGTTTTGAGCGTTATGTGCTTGTTGCACATGAGCGAGAAACAACGCCGCAGAGCGCAAAAATGGCATATCCGCAGGGCCGCACCCCAAATGATGCCATCCGGCGTTACTCCCCCAGGGGACTCTCTCTTGCGCAATACCCTAGGGTACCCTCTCTGCCGCAAGCGGCATTCACCTTGGCGTAATTCACCTTGTCGTCGTTCATTTGGATTTACCAAACCTTTCTCCTTGCGTCTTGACTGGCCTCATTTGGGGCAGCGGCGCTTCGATCAGAATGAGTGTGAACAGGCTCTAATTACCACGAAGACACAAAGAATTCCCCTTGTATCCTGATGTCTTTGTGGTTACTCCTCCAGAAAAGTATTGTATTCGTCGTCGCTTAACAATTCGGCGGTATCACCGCTCATTTTCACTTTGGCGATCCAGCCCGTACCATACGGGTTGGTGTTTACCTGTTCCGGAGAGGATTCAAGCGCTTCGTTGACTTCAATCACCTCGCCAGCCACCGGCGCATACATATCGGACACGGCCTTGACCGATTCCACGACGGCACAGGCTTCGCCTGCATCCACCGTACGTCCAACTTCCGGCAGTTCGACAAACACGATGTCGCCGAGCGCTTCCTGTGCATGATCCGAGATACCGAATGTCGCCACATCACCCTCAATACGCACCCATTCATGCTCTTTGGTATATTTCAAATCTACCGGAATTGTCATTGCTTCCCCTGCCTGTCGGTATTATCAGCGTCGGACGTTACTACGCACAAAGGGCGTAGTTGTTCTTTCCGCCGGGACATGTTTGTTACGGATTACCACACTCAATTCGCCGGATTCCGCATGTTCCGGTTTCACATAAGCCAGCGCAACCCCTCCGGCCATGGGCGAGTGCATGCCGGACGTAATTTCACCGCTTTCCTTACCATCCACATAAACCTTGTAGTGCTCGCGTGGGATACCGCGACCTGTCAGTTTCAGCGCAATCAGGCGTTTTTTCGGCCCTTCAGCCTTGCGGGCTATCACAGCATTCCGTCCGATGAAATCACCCTTTTCCAATCTGGTAATCCACATCAGTTTTGCTTCCACGGGCGTGACCGCAGCGGAAATTTCGTGGCCATACAGCGCATAGCCCATTTCTGTGCGCAGCATGTCGCGTGCGGCCAGACCAATCGGTCCGGCACCGCCCGCCAGCAGTTGCCGCCAGACTTCCACGGCGATGCTGTTGGGAATATAAATCTCAAAACCGTCTTCACCGGTATAGCCGGTACGTGAGATGATGGCCGTTTTCCTGTTTACATGAACCTGTGCAAACTTGTAGTAGCCGATGGATTCGAGATCAGTATCCACCAGCGGTTGCAGCATGGACTGTGCTTTTGCACCCTGCAATGCCAGCAAGGTCGTATCATCCGATTCATCCGCAACCGCCACATCAAAGTGTGCGGCTTTTTCCTGCAGATGTGCTACATCTTTGTGCCGGTTGGCGGCATTGATACACAGATAGTATTCGTTACCGGATATTCTGTAAGTGGTGATGTCGTCAATGAATGTTCCCTCTGTATTCAACAGGCCTGAATACTGCACCTGCCCGTCTACCACTTTAGACACATCATTGGTGGTGACATATTGCAGGAACTTGAGGCTGTCCGCTCCCGTAACACGCACTTGTCCCATATGAGAAATATCGAACAGCCCCGCGCCATCGTCACGCACAACATGGTATTCCTTTAGTGCGCCCGCCGAATATTGTACGGGCATGTCAAAGCCCGCGAATGGCACCATTTTTCCATCCAGCCGTATATGTTCTTCGTGGAGTGATGTTTTCGCCAGTTTATTTGCACCCACATCACTCACATGTATCGCCCAGATGTTCCCTGAATGCCTGCACCGTATTGGTTAGAAGCATGGTAATGGTCATCGGACCAACCCCGCCGGGAACCGGCGTGATCCATGCCGCGCGTTCGGCGGCCTTGTCAAATTCCACATCGCCGGTGAGTTTTCCATTGTCCATACGGTTGATACCGACATCAATGACGATGGCGCCTGGCTTGATCCATTTGCCCTTGACCAATCCCGGTTTCCCGGCAGCCGCAACGACAATGTCAGCGCGTTCGATGTGTTGTTGTAAATTGCGTGTGAATTTGTGGGCTACAGTCACCGTAGCGCCCGCCAGCAGCAGTTCCATGGTCATGGGACGGCCTACGATATTCGATGCACCAACAATGACCGCTTCCTGTCCGTGCAAATCAATGCCCGTTTGTTCCAGCAGTTTCATGCAACCGAATGGCGTGCAGGAACGCAATGCGGGCATGCGTGCGGTCAAACGGCCGATGTTGTACGGGTGAAAGCCATCCACATCCTTGCCTGGATCAATGGCTTCGATAATGGCTTCGGGATCAATATGTTCGGGTACCGGCATTTGAACCAGAATACCATCCACCTTCGGATCGGCGTTGAGTTCCGCAATCAGGCCGAGAAGATGTTGCTGGCTTATTTCTGCGGGTAGTGTTTGTGAAAAAGCATCCGATTCAATGCCAACATCCACGCACGCCTTCTTTTTGTTACGCACATAGATTTGTGAGGCAGGGTCTTCGCCCACCAGAATTACCGCGAGTCCCGGTGCTCGCCCGTGTTTTGCCGCCAGTTCTGCGGTGTCGCGCCTGAGATATTCCCGCAAACTCGTAGAAAGCGTCCGGCCATCAAGAATTTGTGCTGTCATGGCCGGGATTGTTGCAGGAAGTGTCTCTGTGGACAATCATGGCTTATTCAACCACCTTTTTCCGCAGTGTTTTTAATCGACTGCGTTTGTTTTTACTCTCCAACCGCCGTTTGATTGAGGCGCGAGACTGCCGTGACGGTTTCCTCTTTTTTGCTACAATAATCGCCGCCCTGATCAATTCCTGTAACCGACTTAATGCATCCGTTTTATTTTTCTCCTGGCTTCGGAACTGCTGGGCCTTGATAATGATGATGCCTTCAGTGCTGATGCGCCGATCATTCAATTGCAGCAGTCGCTCTTTGTACGTTTCCGGCAGTGATGATGCCCGGATATCAAAACGCAGGTGAACAGCACTGGATACCTTGTTGACGTTCTGTCCGCCTGCTCCCTGCGCACGGATGGCGTGCATTTCGATTTCATCATCGGAAAGGCTAACTTGCTCTGATATTTTTAGCATAACTTAGATTAATCCAGCCATAATTTCGAGATTCTCGCCACCATGTTTGCGGACGGTAATTTCGTGCGCATGGCAGCATCGCTCGCAGTCCCATACGAAGGTTTGCGGGAAGCCTTCCGTCGCATCCACTTCAATCACATTTTGTTTGCCACAGCTTTGGCAGATGAAATGAGGGTGGCACAGTGGTTCCGAATTCATTGAAAAAGTAGGCAGAAAGGTGGATCAGGGCAGAGCTGCTTCGGTGAATATCATATCAATATCTCCATTCCAGCCATGTGCATAGGCATCCAGCCATTGATCGGCCTGCGTGCGGCGATGCGCTACAGCATCCATCAAGGGCGCCAGATGAAGGGTTTCATTTTTACCATCGGGGCTCAGGCAATTGATTCGTTCCAGACCTGACCCGGCAATATCCAGCATCGTTTCAGCCAGTTGCAGCAGCGTGGCATCGCGGAACGGTGTTTTCAGAGCCATTTCCGGAGCCATATTGCGTATGGATACAACCTCTTCGTGTGTCCAGTCCGCAACCATATCCCAGGCCCGCTGGATGGATGTCTCGTCATACAACAATCCCTTCCATAAAGCAGGCAGAGCGCAAATCCATGGTTTACCACCCGCATCCGCCCCGCGCATTTCCAAAAACCCTTTCAGTCTGACTTCAGGATACACCGTGGTTGCGTGCAATTCCCAGTCGTCCATGGTGGGAAACTGTCCGGGCAAAGCGGCAAGCTTGCCTTGCAGGAAGTCACGGAAGCTCTGGCCAGCGCAGTCAATATAATGGTCATCACGAATGACAAAATACATCGGCGCATCCAGCAGCCATTCCATATAATGCGCAAAGCCGAAGTTGTCGTCGAAAATCATCGCAGGGATGCCAGTACGGGAAGCGTCAGTATCCAGCCAGCAGCGTGCGCGATAGGAGAGATAGCCGGAGGGTTTGCCCTCCACGAAGGGGCTGGCGGCAAACAGAGCAGTAACGACCGGTTGCAGGCAATAGCCGATGCGCATTTTTCGAGCCATATCCGCTTCGGATTCAAAATCAAGATTTACCTGGACCGTGGCAGTTCTGAGCATCATATCCAGGCCGTGCGCACCGACTTGTGGCATATAACGGCGCATCACATCATAGCGGCCCTTGGGCATCCACGGGATGTTTTCACGCTTCCATTTGGGTTGAAAGCCAAGCCCAAGGAAGCCGATACGCAAATCATTGCGCACCTGCGCCAGCAGACGAAGATGTTCCCGCACCTCCTGGCATGTTTCGTGCACGCTGACCAGCGGTGCACCGGAAAGCTCCAGTTGCCCGCCAGGTTCCAGCGTAACGCTGGCCATGCCGCGTTTGAGGGCGATGGGCTGGCCTGCCTCACGTTCAAGATTCCAGTCTTCCGAAGCCAGCATTTCCAGCGTGTGCCGGATGCTGCGCGCACCTTCATACGGGATGGGCTTCAGGGTATCGAGGCAAAAACCAATTTTTTCGTGTTCCGTACCAATGCGCCAATCCTCTCGCGGCTTGCAGCCGGAGGCGAATGCATCAAGGAGCTGGTTTTTGGAGGTTAATACCTGTGTGGAATCTGGCGTTGCCATCATCCGCCAATGATAGGGAATTTTGTCATGGATGCACGTTCCGTACAAATTGGCATGGATTTTGCCTATAATCCCGGCATGGAACAGTACGGGAACGAGTATGATGTCACCCGGAGCGTTAAAGTGACAGATGTGCGGTCGGTGAGCCGGGAGGTTTGCGGATTGTATTCAACGCTTTACTCGAACGCATCGATAACGGAATTGCAAAGGGCTTTTGTGGATACCGGAAGATTATTTCATGGGGATTATCCGGGATATCTGCCATGCGATACGCCATATCATGATTTACAGCATACACTGGATGTTACACTGGCAATGGCACGACTGATTAGCGGCTATGAAAGCAGGTGCCCGAAGACAGAACAGATGGGCGCGTTTGGTGCACTTCTGGGACTTGTTTCGGCGTTGTTGCATGATGCGGGCTACATACGCAGGCGTATGGATCGACACCATGCCAATGGCGCTGAATATACACGCACCCATGTGTCCCGGGGTGGTCGCTTTATGGCCGAATATCTGCCAACACTGGGTCTGGACAAGGCCGTGCGGACATGCGCATGCCTCATTCATTTCACCGGTTACGAAATGCTAACGCCCGAGATTCCGCTGAAAGATCCTAAATTAAGATTGCTGGGAAAGATGCTGGGCACCGCCGACCTCATAGCTCAAATGTCCGATCGCTGCTATCTGGAAAAGTGCCGCGACCGTTTGTATCCGGAGTTTGAGGCTGCCGGCATGCTGGCCAGACATGCACCGGGTGGTAGCTATATCTCACAGGAGGAACTGGTTTTCAAGACACCCATGTTTTTCGAACATGCCATGTGTGAAAGGCTGGATGGCGTGCTTAAAGGCGTATACCACCATGCCGAGCAGCATTTCTTTCCGGAGAATAATTTCTACATGGAAGCACTGAAGAAAAACCGGGATTATCTGATGCAGGTCGTGGAGCATCACGATGTATCCATGTTGCGCCGCCGTTCTCCACCTACACTGGCAGCATCTGCGTTAAACTAGGAGTCTGCCGCACAGTAGATTTCGGCTAAGTCCGACAGACTCCTAGGGCCTGTTAACACTAATTCTGAAGCTAAATCTCAAGTACGATTTTTCCCATCATACCGGCGGCCTCAATCAGACGGTGCGCATCGGCGGTCTGCTCAAGGAGTAGTGTATGGGACACATGCACGCTAAGGCTTCCATCATCAAAATAGGCCGCACATCGTTTCAATATATCAGATTGGTGGTGTGCAGCATTTTTCAGGTTCATGATCATTGGCGTCAGCATTAATTCCTGCGAGATACGGATATTCCGCAGGCGAACGGTTTTCCAGTCCGTATCTTCGGGAACCTGCAAAATTGTTACCAGATCGCCATAAACCCGTACGGCTGAGATCAGTTGCCTGAAAGCGCCGCCACCCACGGTGTCAAAGGCTACGTCTACTCCCTTGCCATCCGTCCATTCAAGTAATGCCTGTGTGACGTCCTGTTTTCTGTAGTTGATGACATGATCCGCTCCAAGGCGGCGCACAAAAGCAGCTTTTTCATCAGAGCCGACTGTGGTTGCCACGTCACAGCCGGCAATCCGTGCCAGTTGGATCGCAACATGCCCGACACCTCCCGCTCCGGCATGCACAAACACCTTCTGTCCGGCCTGAATCCTGGCACGGTCAAACAATGATTCCCATGCAGTAATCAGGACAAGCGGTGTGGCTGCCGCTTCTATAAAATTCAGCGATGCGGGTTTTTCTGCCAGGAACCATTCAGGCACGACGGCAAATTCGGCATTGTTGCCCGGTGCAAGTCCGATGCCTCCGTGGCAGTAATAGACGGCATCCCCCGGTTTGAATCGAGTGACGGATTCGCCCACGGCTTCAACCACACCCGCACCATCGCAGCCGAGGATGGCTTCCTGCTGTTCCCGGGCATACGTGCCGCTGTTCCTCAATTTAGTGTCAAGTGGATTAACACCCGCAGCCTTCAGGTGCACCAGCACGTCGCATGGATGAGTCATGACGGGTTTTTGTATTTGCCGCATTTCGAGTACGCCCGGGCTGCCCGTTTTGCTCATGATGATGGCTTTCATGGTTAGGAGTCGTTATGTGTTTTTTCTGGCAAAGCAGAATGACTGACGTATCATTAACAGCATGGGCAAACACAATCAGAATTCTCATCGTATTACGCTGCTGGATACGACCCTGCGCGACGGAGGCCAGACAGCAGGGATTAGTTTTTCTGCCGAGGACAAACAACGTATCGCCGAACGTCTGGCAGAATTCGGTATGGACTATATCGAAGGAGGCTGGCCCGGTGCCAGTCCCAAAGATGATCATTTCTTCGAATTGGTTCGCCCCCGGGAATGGCAAAAATCCAGACTTGTAGCATTTGGCTCCACCGCCCGTCCGGGCGGGCCTCCCAGCCGTGATTCCGGATTGAAAAAACTGCTGGCTTCCGGAGCGGATGTGGCCTGCATTTTTGGCAAAGCCTGGGATTTGCATGTCGAAAGAGCGCTGGGTATTTCACTGGAAGAGAACCTGAAACTGGTACACGATTCGATTGTCTACCTAAAACGGCATTTCTCCGAGGTGTTGTTCGATGCCGAGCATTTTTTTGATGGTTACAAAGCACATCAGGAATATGCCGTGCAGGTTCTTGATGCCGCAGCGGGTGCGGATGCGCTGGTGTTGTGTGATACCAATGGTGGAAATTTACCGTTTACCATCAGCCGGGTCGTTGCCGATATTGTCATCCGTTTTCCGGATACCGTGGTGGGAATTCATGCGCATAACGACAGTGAGTTGGCCGTTGCCAACTCTTTGGCGGCGGTGGATGCGGGCGCAAAGCATGTGCAGGGCACGATCAATGGTATCGGCGAACGCTGTGGCAATGCAAACCTGACTTCCATTATCCCCAATTTGGTGATGAAAATGGGGGTGGATTGCGGTATTGGCGAGGATGAACTGGCCGGATTGAAGGCTTTGTCGGATTTTGTCAACGAAATGGCCAATCGGTTGCCCTGGCGGCATCAGCCCTTTGTTGGTCTGAATGCATTCGCGCACAAGGGGGGCGTGCATGTGTCGGCCGTGCGCAAACTGGCCAGACTGTATGAGCACCTGCCACCGGAATTGGTGGGCAATCGGCAGCGTATCACGGTGTCCGACCAGTCTGGACGAAGCAACGTGCTGGTGATGGCAGCCAAGGCCGGATTCGGAATAAAGCTGGATGAAAAAGATCCTGCTGTCGCGGAACTGGTCAAGCAGGTCAAGAAACTGGAAGACCATGGTTTTGCCTTCGAAGGTGCGGAGGCATCATTTCATTTAATGTTGCTGAAAGCGAAGAAGAAATTCCGTCATTTCTTCGAACTGAAAGGGTTTCGCGTGATTGATGAAAAACGCAGGCACGATGAAACGCCACTGGCCGAAGCGACGGTGATGGTACGCGTCGGCGAAAAAATGGCGCATACCGCAAGCTTGGGGAATGGCCCTGTCAACGCCATGGATAGAGCCTTGCGGGCAGCGCTTAAGGATTTCTATCCGACCCTGAAAGATCTGCGGCTCATTGATTACAAGGTGCGCGTGCTAACCACGCAGAAGGCCACGGAAGCTGGCGTGCGCGTACTCATCGAATCCACCGACGGACAACGCAAATGGGGTACGGTTGGTGTTTCCACGAATATTATTGATGCCAGTTATCAGGCGCTGGTGGATGCAATTGAATATAAACTGCTGCTGGATAAGGTTTCACCGCCCGCCTGATGGATGCAGGCACACCGGAACAGGACAATTTCAACTGTTATACGTACGACCTCCTTCTGCATGGGTACAACATGCTATACTCCTGTGTATGTGATCCACTCAGAGTTTTACAAGTGGCTCACGTGTAAGGAGCTTGCTATGAATCTGAAAGATAAAAGCTGTGTTCCCTGTCAGGGTGGCGTGCCTCCGCTCACCCTGGAAGCCGCCCGTGCCATGCTGCCCAGGGTGCCTGCATGGGAGTTGAACGATGAAGGTACAAGGTTATCGCGCACCTTTAAATTCTCTGATTTTTCGCAAGCCCAGACTTTTACAGTAAAGGTTGGCGATGCATCGGACGCGGAAGGGCACCATCCCGTACTGACCTATAGTTGGGGTTATTGCACGGTCGTGTTCTATACGCACAAGATCGGCGGTCTGCACGAGAATGATTTTATCATGGCCGCCAAGGTGAATGCCCTGACCTGACTTTAACCGGCTAACTGCCTTAACACGTAATGCAGGATGCCGCCGTGGCGGTAGTAGTCCCACTCCTTGGGCGTATCAATGCGCACCAGCGTCCTGAATGATTTGTCATCGGCAGTGACGGTAACTTCGCGCGCACCCTCGGCAACGCCAGTGACGCTGAATACTTCGTGTCCGGTAAGGCTCAATGATTCGGCACGGTCACTATCCATAAACTGTAGCGGCAGAATACCCATGCCGACCAGATTGGAACGGTGGATTCTTTCATACGATTCGGCAATCACGGCGCGCACGCCGAGCAGCATTGGTCCCTTGGCCGCCCAGTCGCGTGAGGAGCCGGAGCCGTATTCCTTGCCGGCAATAACGATCGCCGGAACGTCTTCTTTCCGATAGCGCATCGCGGTATCAAAAATACTCATCTGCTCGCCATCAGGCAGATGAACAGTGACGCCGCCTTCGGTGCCCGGCGCCAACTGATTGCGCAGGCGGATGTTGGCGAAAGTGCCGCGCATCATCACTTCATGATTGCCGCGCCGCGAGCCGTA
>JAUZQZ010000033.1 GCA_030950745.1 Mariprofundaceae bacterium
CAGACTTGTCCTGAATCACCCAGCCGGATGCGACAAGTATGCGATCAATCTGATCGCGCGCTTTCTGCTCCGGATTCTGGTTGGCGTAATCCATGCCTTCCCCTTGCTTCGAAACTATATCCAAGCCCACAGTTCAGGCAAATGCGATCTTTTGGCAAGCTATGCCTGCATCTCTCCTTTCAACTTTTCAATCTCATCGCAGCATCTTGCCGCGTCCTCAAAACGAAGATCAGCGACAGCCGCGCACTTTGTATCGATATCGGGGGCTCCTTTGGTGCATTACTGCTGCAATGCCGGTCCAATGAACCGAAGCCCTGCGGCAAACATACGGTCGAACTTGTCCATTACGCCACGATACCATAAAACGGCCTTGCTGTACCCGATAAAACCCTGTGTAGACCTTGTTTATATCAACCTTTGACCTACCGTTGGAGGTACTTGTTCCCTGGTAAATACTCGTCGCTGTTTAGAAGCTTTATCCCCGGTTTCCACAACCTTGTGCAGATTCCTGTCAAAAATATCCCCTCGTTGCGGTGGTTTTAGGGCAGTCTGGAATTATGTGCAAGAAAAAGGCCAGCAACCACAAGGGTTTCTGGCCTTTTTCGAACATCCTGGGATGCTTATCTGGTGCCGAAGACTGGAGTCGAACCAGCACGGGCGTAGCCCACCACCCCCTCAAGATGGCGTGTCTACCAATTCCACCACTTCGGCAATGCTATAAATGCTACGGATTGGCGCTTAATTTGCACCCGGCAAGGTATCATCTTTCTTGCCTGTTTCCTGCTTTAATTTGGATGGATCAAATGTGCCGCCGCTACCTGCATTCGGCAGGCTATCCTGCTTCACTGGTACCTGCCGGGTGGCGGCTTCTACCACGGAACCTGCTTTTTGTTGTGAGAAAAAGGCCAGTGTCAGGCTGGTAATCATGAACACTGCTGCGAGACCACCCGTCAGTTTTCCAAGGAAGGAGCCGGAACCGCGACTGCCAAAGAGGGTTTGCGCCCCGCCACCGCCGAAGGAAGCGCCCATGTCCGCGCCCTGACCACGCTGAATCAGCACTACGCCGATCAGGGATATGGCCACCAGAATATGTACACTGATTACCAGTACGTTCATGTTTTATTCTCCTGTCGCAACGCTGGCGGCTGCCTGAATGATTTGGTTAAACGATTCGGCCTGCAGGCTGGCGCCGCCAACCAGTGCACCTTCGACACCCGGACAGACCATCAACGCAGCCGTATTGTCGGGCTTCACACTGCCGCCATAAAGTACGCGGCAATCATGACCCATGCGGGCCAGTTCACTGTGGATGAAGGCGTGTGTTTCGGTGACCTGTTCCGGCGTGGCGGTTAGTCCCGTGCCAATGGCCCATACCGGTTCGTAGGCAACGGTCAATGATGCGTCAGCGGAGGCTGCTTCCAGCACGGACAACTGTTCGGCTAGTACGGCATTCGTTTTTCCCGTCTTGCGTTCTTCCAGATGTTCGCCGATACACAGGATTGGTTCCAGCCCGGCATTCCAGGCCGCATCGAGTTTTGAATGAACAATATTGTTGGATTCTCCAATAATATCACGGCGTTCGGAATGCCCGAGAATCACATAATGGCAACCTATATCGCGCAGCATCATAGCGCTGACACTGCCGGTAAAGGCACCACTTTTTTCAAAATATACGCTTTGTGCTCCCAGACGGACATCCTTCTGGCGTAGAGGTTCAGCCATGGGGTGTAGCAACGTGAATGGCGGCATCAACGCCACTTCCACATGGTCCGGAGCAGGATTATCGCCCAACGCATCAATAAATTGCCATGCATCTTCAAGCAGGCCATTCATTTTCCAATTTCCTGCAATAAGATGACGCTTGCGGCTGGCAAATTTTGTGGATTGTTCCACGGCTGGTTCCTCCTGCACAAATGAAACTAAGTTGAAAGGGTCCGGGATTGTAGAAAAGCACACAGACAAAGCAAGGAAAATCGTTATTTTTACCGCAAGGAACATAAGGTTGCGTCAGTGGAGCCACTTGCAAAACTCATGAGCGGCAATCCCACTTCGGCCCATTTCCGAGCTGGAATTTCGGTCCATGGAACCACCATGCACCTCATTCTACCCCGAAAATGGACTCAATGTGGGATTGCCGCTCATCCACCCAGAGTTTTGCAAGTGGCTCAGTGGAGACCATTAGAGATGTCTGCCTGTCACTTACTTCTGTAGGCTCCACGCATGAGCAATGCGGGTGCAAGGAAGTCTCTGGGACAACATTTTCTTATCAGTCAGGCAGCTATTTGCCGTATCGTGGAAGCTATTCCGGCAGGAAAAACTGTGCTGGAGATCGGTCCCGGCCAGGGTGCAATTACGGAACCGTTACTGCAACGGGCGGAGAAGCTTGTGGTGGTTGAAAAGGATGATCGCTTTGCTGCCATCTGGAACACGCGTGCAAAAGATGAGCCTGCACTGACTTGTGTGCATGCCGATGTGCTCGCCGTGCTGGATGATCAGGTTCGCGAGCATCAGCCTCAGTGGGTTGCCGGAAACTTACCGTACAATATCAGCGGGCCGCTTTCGGCAGCCCTCTTCGGGCACCATTTGTCCGGCGGCATGGTGTTGATGTATCAGCGGGAAGTAGGTAACCGTATTATGGCTGGTCCCGGCAGCAAAACCTACGGTGGCCTGAGTGTACTGGCGCGACATTTTTACGATGTAAAACGTCTTCTGACGTTGCCGCCGGGTGCCTTTTCGCCACCACCGAAGGTGCATTCGGTGGTATTACTGTTGACACCGCATGGGTGCAAATCCGTCTGTCCCTATACGGCATTACAACAAACGGTGCGAAAGGGGTTCGCGCATCGCCGCAAAACTATTGCCAATAATTTCAGGGGTATTCTGACTGAGGACGACTGGCGGAATCTGGACATTGACCCCAAAGTCAGACCGGAGCAGATGAATTACGCTGCATGGTCGCGGCTGGCGGTAATGCTCAATCCTTCCGGTTAACCTCCGAGTTTCCGGGTTGCGGCTTCAATATCGGTTTTAAGACGTTCCAGCAATTCATTACGGGGCGTATTTGCCATTTCTTCCGGCGTAATGAATGGCAAAAAACGCACACGGACAGTGCCCGGATGTTTGATGAAGCCACGTTTGGGCCAGCAGACACCGGCATTGTGCGCCATGGGTAGAATCCCCACACGAGCCTTTCTGGCCAGCATGATGCCGCTGGCCTGATAGTCACCGGTTTGACCCGGCTCGGTCCGCGTGCCCTCCGGGAAGATGACCACCCAGCGTTTTTCTTTAAGGAAGTGTTGTCCCTGCGCCAGCACCTGTTTTAGTGCTTTGCGGGGATTGCTGCGCCGAATGGCGATTTCATTGAGTGCCCACAGTGCCCAGCCGAATATTGGGATATAAAACAGTTCGCGTTTCAGCACCCAGACGAACGGTGGCACCAGGCTTGGCATGGCGATGGTTTCAAAGGCGGACTGATGTTTGGCCAGAACGACACAGGGGGTGTCCGGGAGGTGTTCCCGGCCCTCAATCTCAAACCGGATGCCACAAATGATACGGATAAGCCCCAGCGTGGATGCACTCCATGCCTTACCCCAGAACCACGCCGCCGGGACGCCGAAGGGACGGCTTGCAATGAGCAAGGTGGAAAAGAAGACTGTGATGATGAGGAAGCATAGATTAAACAATGCGGAACGCAGTATCAGCATGATGCATTTCCCAGCAGGCTGTCCACTGCGGCAGCCAGATCGCTGAAGTGATGGATACCCGGTATCAGTTGGCATGAGTGCTCCAATATGGCAGTGGCATCGCCATAACCTGTTTGTACCAGTATCGGGGTGACGTCTGCGGCCATTGCCGCCTGTACATCACGCACCGAATCGCCAATCAACACTATATTTTCAACCTGATTGGCAATCTTAAGCTGGACAAGTGTTTCATCAACCAGACCCGGCTTGGGTTTACGGCAGTTGCATTCGTCCTCTGGTGCATGCGGGCAATAAGCTGTATGTGCAATTTCACCGCCTGCCTCTTCAATGGCCAGCATCATTTTGGCGTGAATGGTCTGAAACGTTTCCTGATCGAGCATGCCGCGTCCCAGTGCCGACTGGTTGCTGACGATGGCTACCGGAATTTTGGCGGAGGTTAGTTTTGCAATGGCTTCAAGGCTGCCCGGAATGGGCCGCCATTGCTGCGGCGTAAGAATATAGTTCGGCGAATCGAAGTTGATAACGCCATCGCGGTCAAGTAGTACGGCTTTGGCTTTCATCCTTATCATGGATGTAAACATAAAGACCCACATGCGTTCATGCAATTGTTCAAATAGCCCTACATGAAAAAAGATTGCATCGTCAAAAATGAGAGCCTATCGTTCTTATCCCGCATGACTCATGTGACGGTTTCGTGGACATAGCGCCACGCCCGGATATAAAGGAGAACAATTATGGCTTTTGAATTACCCGCACTACCGTACGATAACGATGCGCTGGCGCCAGTCATTTCCGCCGAGACGCTGGAATACCATCACGGCAAGCACCATGCTGCCTATGTCACCAACCTGAACAAACTGGTTGAGGGCACGGAATATGCAGGCAAGACGCTGGAAGATATTATCACCACGGCCCCGGCTGGTGGCATCTTCAACAATGCAGCTCAAATCTGGAACCATACCTTTTATTTCAACGGCCTCACCCCGAGTGGGAGTGGAGAACCCGGTGACGCTCTGGCGGATGCTTTGGTGGACGCATTTGGTTCCTTTGCCGAGTTCCAGGCCAAAATGACGGCTTCGGCCATTGGTAATTTCGGATCCGGCTGGACGTGGCTGGTAAAAAATACGAATGGTGGTCTGGAAGTGGTCAACACAAGTAATGCAGGCAACCCGCTAACCGATGGCCAGACACCGCTGCTGGCCATTGATGTCTGGGAACATGCCTACTACATTGATTATCGCAATGCGCGGCCGAAATATCTGGAATCCATCTGGGATATTATCAACTGGGATGTTGTTGCTTCACAGCTTTAACCTGCATGCTTTACAAATGCTGACCAAAGCCCGCCCCTTGTCCGGGCGGGTTTTTCTTGCCTCATGACCAGAATAAGAGAACTCTTTCCCGATGCAATGCGATAGCAGGAGTAAAACAATTCATGGATAGTCAGAATAAATGGAAACCGGGCAAAAAAGATGCTGTTTTTCTGGCAGTGATTATTGCCGTAATCGTATTGCTGGCATTGGGTACCGGTAAACGCACCACCAAATCAACACCCAATGATCAGATACACGCACATGCTGTTACGCGTCAGGCTTGCATGGAATGTCATGGGGTAAACGGGATTCAACCCCGCCCCCTCGAACATCACGTCAAAGATGACCAGTGTTTTCAGTGCCACACACAACCCAAGGACTGGCAGGGGAAGAAACAATGAAAACGATTGGCATCAGCGTTAAGCCGGGGGATGAAAAGGCACGGCATCTGGGGATGGAATTGTGCGATTGGCTTAAGCAACACGGCAAGAACGTCTTGCTTGATAAGAGTCTGGCCGATACATGTGGCGAGGTTAGCGTACCGCTGGATGAGATGCCGGACCGGGCCAATCTGATGGTGACGCTGGGTGGGGATGGTACGCTCTTACATGTTAGCCGACGCTTTGTTGGAACACGAATTCCGATTCTCGGCATTAATCTCGGGCGGCTCGGATTTCTCACCGGCGCGCCTGCAGGCAGTATGCTTAAAGCTGTGGAAACTGTGTTGAGCGGAGGCGGTCACATTGTCCACTATTTCAGCTTGCGGGCGGAAGGCTGGCGTGATGGAACGCCACTGGGCGGCGGTGTTGCCATCAATGACGTGGTATTACAGCGCAACAGGCATCCGCGCATGATTGAATACGAAATGAAAGTTGCGGGCGAGTTTGTGTTCCGTGTCCGCGCCGACGGTCTGGTGCTGGCAACGCCGGCGGGTTCCACCGCTTATGCCCTGTCTGCCGGCAGCGCCATCGTGCATCCGGCATTGGAGGCTATCTCCGTGGCACCGATCTGCCCGCACACCCTTTCTAATCGCCCCATCGTTGTTCCGGCTGATAAGCTCATCGAATTAAAGCTCACGGAAGTGCCGGCACCGGCCGCACTCAATCTGGACGGTCAGATGTGTTTTGAATTACAGGAAGGCGACAGCATCCTTGTCGAGAAGGGCGAGCCGGTATTGCTGGCCTATCTCCCGGGCCGGAATTACTACGAGGTGTTGCGCAGCAAATTGCACTGGACCGGACGCGAAGACGACAAGGCTTCATGTTAACCGAACTGCATGTTCGGGAATTTGCGCTGATTGAAGATGTTCATCTGGAATTATCTCCTGGGATGACAGTGTTTTCCGGCGAGACCGGCGCGGGCAAATCCATGCTGGTGGATGCGCTGGGTGCAGCCTTCGGTTCACGCGCCAGCAGCGACTGGGTACGGCATGGCGCGGATAAGGCGGAGATTACCGTCGTGATTGAGGATGCGGGCAAGCCCGCACACCGGCTTTTGCGCGAGTACGATATGGACACCGGGGATGGCGTGGTGTTGCGCCGGGTGATTCGCACCGATGGCAGTTCACGCGCATACGTTAATGGTGCGCCTGCACCCGCCAAATTGCTGCAACGCATCGGTCAGGCATGTTTGGACATGCACGGACAGCACGAACACCAATCCCTGTTGCGCGCCGATTTTCAGCGAGAGCTTGTCGATGCGCATGTGGCGGGTAAAGACATAGCAGCGGTGGTTTCCACTTACCGGCAATGGAAAGGTGAGCGGGACGCCCTGGACAAGCTGTTGACGGAGCGCGATCAGGGTGTGCGTGAAGAAGCGTGGATGCGCGATGAGCTCAAGCGCCTGCAGGCGCTTGAGTTTCATCCGGGGTTGGTAGATGAACTGAAGGATCAGGTCGAAACGGGCCGTAATTTTGCCCGGATTCAGCAGGCTGCCAGTGCTGCGCTGGCTGTACTCGAAGACGATGACGGCAACATTCGTACCCGTCTGGCTAGCTGTACACACGACCTGGAAGCCGTGGCTGAATTCAAGCTGGAAATTCGGGAAAGCCTGGAGATGCTGGGTCAGGTGGATGCGCTGCTCGGCGAGGCAGGACCAAATTTGCGCGCGCTGCTGGATGAAACGGTTGATCCACAGACGCTGGAAGCGACCGAGGCCCGCCTGCTGGACATCCATGAAGCCATACGTCGGCATGATACGGATGAAGCCGGTCTGATGTATCTGTTAAGCGAACTGGAAACCAAAATTGCCCGCATGGATACCGGTGTATGGGATGAGGAATCACAACGCCAGCGTGTGGATACGGCCAGAAAGAAATTCCTGACAGCGTCAGAAACTCTGTCTGCCACCAGAATCATGGCTGGCAAGGATTTATGCAAACAGCTGCGGCCTTTTCTTGATCGGCTGGCACTGGCCGGGATGCAGGTACGGATTGATGTATGTCCTCAGGCGGAAGACGAAGCGGCGTGGAGTGAGCACGGATACGATACGGTGGTGTTTATGGCTGCTTCCAACCCGGGAGAACCCTTTCGCGAACTGGCTGCTGTGGCGTCCGGGGGCGAAATGTCCCGTCTTGTGCTGGCGTTGAAAGGGTGTGGCGCAATGGCTTCGGCCCCGCAGATTGCTGTGTTTGATGAGGTGGATGCGGGCATTGGCGGTGAAACGGCATGGTGTGTGGGCGAACTGCTTGCGGCCATGGGGCACGATCGGCAGGTGCTTACAATTTCCCATTTGCCACAGGTGGCGGCCTGCGCCGCGCAGCAGGTGCATATCTTCAAAGAGCAGAGAGAGGGCCGCACAATCAGTCAATTGAAACCCCTGAATGACGATGAGCGGCAGGAGGAGCTCGCACGCATGCTGGGCGGTGCCAATGCCAAAAGCCGCGAACACGCGCACGAAATGCTGGCGCGTGGTGCGGCGCTTGGGATTGCCTGATGCCGCATCGTATTCAAGTTCGGGCAGCCGAAGTGGACGATGTGAGTGCCATTGCGGAGTTGCTGGCGCCTTTCGCCGAAAAGGAAATTATTCTGCCGCGTTCGCGTGATGATATTTTTCAGCATTTGCAGGAGTTCGTGGTTGCATTCTTTGATGAGGATTTGGCTGGCGTGGCCGCCCTGCACATTTACGGGTCGAATCTGGCAGAGGTGCGTTCGCTGGTCGTACGCGACGATATGCAGGGCCGCGACATCGGACGTTTGCTGCTGGAAGCCTGTGAAAAATGGGGTGCGGGTCTGGGCGTGGCCTGCATCTTTGCATTAACATATGTGCCGGAATTCTTCTTAAGCCACGGATATGAGCAGGTTCTCAAGGAAAGCCTGCCGCACAAGATCTGGACCGTGTGCGTGCACTGCTCGAAGTTTGCCGATTGCGATGAGGTAGCGGTACAAAAACGATTGAGTGATGCACCGATTCAGCCGATGCGAGTGGTGCCGATTCTGGAAGTGGATCAACCGTAACCACTCACCTGAGCAGTTACGGGCACCCAAGAAATTCAAGAATATCTTCTACCGCATCCGTGGGTGCAAGCTGGTCGGTGCGTACCGTATGTGCGGCGATGGATGCGTATAGCGGACGGCGCGTGTAATCCAGTTCTCTTGCCTTTTGCAGCGTATCCACGCCCAGCAACAAGGGGCGATTGGCGTCGCCGCTGATGCGTTCGGCGGCTACTTCCGGTGGCGCGTCCAGCCAGATAGCCGTGCCGGATGACGTAATCCGCTTGCAATTCGGCACGGAAAGCACCACGCCACCGCCGGTGGCAATCACCGCAGGTTCTTTTCCGGCACACAAATCGGCCAACATCTGCCCTTCCAGCGCACGGAAATTGCATTCGCCGTCATCTGCAAAGATTTCAGGAATGCTGCGTCCGGTTTTCTCCACGATCATTTGATCCATATCGTAAAACGTTCGTTCAAGCCGTTCAGACAGTGGAATGCCGATGGTAGATTTGCCCGCACCCATCGGCCCGGTCAGGAACACATGGCCCGGATTCGACGGTTTATTCGTCATCCAACGTAAAGCCTGCCTTCAGCGTGACTTGCCAATGGGCGATCTTGCCGTCTTCGATATGGCCGCGTGTATCGGTTACTTCAAACCAGCGCAGGTTGCGCACGCTTTCGGCCGCCTTGGCGATGGCATGCTCAATAGCATCCTCCATGCCCTTTGGCGAAGAACCGGTGAGTTCAATCGATTTATATACATGGTTGCTCATCATGGCATTTCTCCTTTATAGGAGTCTGCCGGACTTATGATGAATCTACTGCGCGGCAGGGAGAGCGGTCCAAAATATCCTGATTGTTCGTTACATAGTTACCACTATGCGCCTCATAATCATGCTATTTTGATCTCGTTTCCCTACCTCTCGCTACGATTCCCCTAAGTCCGGCAGACTCCTGGCCTCAATCTTGGCATCAATGAAGTGGCGATGCTCCACACCGATCAGGCCGGCAATCTTGCGTATGAGCTGTTCCTCATAGGCATCCACATGCCCGTCAGCCATGGCGACGCGCCATAGTTCTCGGATGATGGATGTGCGTTCTTCAAACGGGTATTCCTTGATGATGCGCGAGGTGAACTGGTACAGATCGTGCGCTTTGTCCGCCGCGCTTGCCGCCCGGTCAATCAGTTTGTGAGCTTCCGCTTCGGACAGTTCAAAACGCTGTTGCAGCGCGGCTACAATCTCAGTGTGTTCGGCATCGTCTAACCGACCGTCCATCATCATCACCTCGACCATCAGCGCCGTGACTGCCAGCGTGATGTCGTGACCACCTGTATCCGCGCGGCTGGCGACGGGTGTTTTCCAAAGTTTTTTGAGTGTTTGAATCATGTGGGAAACGTTACCCTTTCAGGGGCGGTCATGCACTGTGCTTCTTACTTACTTAAAACCAGCGCCTTTCCCTTGCCTCGTGAGTCAGAGATGCCAACCAATACACCCGTCGGCCTGTTCCAGAGGATCGCCTGCATATTGCCATAGTTGTGAATTTGTTTCAGATGGTGGCCACGCTTGGTGAGCTCGGCGGCTACTTCGGGTTTAAACGCGTCCTGTTCGTGCTGGACGGCATCGGGCAGAAACTGGTGATGGAAACGTGGAGCGTTCACCCAATCCGCTGGCGGCGTTTCATCCAGCATGAAGTCAATGGATGCAAGCAGCACCATGGAAATGATGCGCGACCCGCCAGGCGTGCCGACAATGAATGTGCGCTTCGGACCGATGACGAATGTCGGCGTCATCGACGAGAGCATGCGTTTACCCGGTGCGACAGCGTTAGCTTTCCCCTGCACCAGTCCGTAAGCATTGGGCTTGCCGGGGCGGGTGGCAAAATCATCCATTTCATCGTTCAATAGAATCCCGGTAGATGGGGATACATAACCTGAACCGAAGCCGTAGTTGATGGATAGCGTGGCCGCGACCATGTTGCCTTCACGGTCAATAATGGAGAAATGTGTTGTGTTTGCCGCATCCCCTGAGGGTTCGGCGATATGCCCCAGCTCGGATGACGGCGTAGCGCGATTCATGCGGATGCTTGCGCGCAAGCGTTGAAGGCGTTTCGGGCCGAGATAATCTTTTGGAATGGAAACAAAATCGGCATCGCCGAGATATTGATTGCGGTCACGGTAGGCGCGCTTCATGGCCTCTATCAGCAGATGCGCCCGATCCGCCGAAGCCATCGCCTTCAAATTGTCATTTTTTAACATACCGAAGATTTCAGCCAAAGTCATACCTCCCGAGGAAGGGAGCGAGGCGGAAACAAAATGGAAGCCCTGGAAATCAAACATAACCGGTTTACGTTCGATGGCTTTATAACTGGCCAGATCGGCTGTGCGAATCAGGCCTCCATCACGCTTCATGTCCGCTACCAGCCGCCCGGCGGTTTCGCCACGATAGAAGTCGGCAGCGCCCCTGGCTGCAAAACGTGCCAGCGTATCGGCCAGTGCCGGTTGGCGGATTACCTCACCTTCTTTCTTCAAAAAGATACGCCTTGCGGTATCGTTGAAGACCTTGCCCCGCCAGTCGAGCATGCGCTTCAGCCTTGGTGAAACGGTGAACCCCTGTCGCGCCAGATGAATTGCAGGCATGGTCACATCAGTACGCGTCAGTTTTCCGTATCGGGATACCAGACGGTCCACCCCGGCAACCAATCCCGGTACGCCAGCGGATTGTGGCCCGTCGATGCTGGATTTTGTTCGGTACACTTCGCTATGGCCTGCCAGTTTCGGCGAGGTCTCGCGCGCATCAAGCATCACATAACGCTCCTCTTTGGCGATATAGAGCAGAAAAAATCCGCCACCGCCAATGCCGTTTGAGCCGGGTTCGACAACGCCGAGTGCCAGCGCCGTGGCCGCAGCCGCATCAAAGGCATTGCCGCCCTGTCGGAGCATCTGTATGCCCGCCTGTGCAGCCTCTTTCTGTGCAGCGACCACCATGCCAGAATTTGGCTTGGCGGCATGGGTAATAAATGGTGCGAATATGAAGATACCGAAAAGCAGATATTGAATGAGCCACTTGCAAAACTCTGGGTGGATGAGCGGCAATCCCACTTTGAGTCCATTTTCGGGGTGGAATGAGGTGCATGGTGGTTCCATGGACCGAAATTCCAGCTCGGAAATGGGCCGAAGTGGGGAAGCCGATTGCCGC
>JAUZQZ010000034.1 GCA_030950745.1 Mariprofundaceae bacterium
ACAAATAAGCCTGCTCTATGATGAAAAATGGCTGTATGGGATGTCAATGCCACTCCAGTGTCATTACGATTGCCGACAATCTGTGAAAAGTGACGCCATAAACAGGTTTATGAATAATTCAGGCTAGAATAGAGATAACCGTCATAGACGTAGAGGACTTATTCTTGAATGAATCATGCTTGTCTTCCAAATTATTATAAGAGGTAGCGTCGTTCCAGTGCTTACTTGCCTCACCAAGAAGGCGACGTAGGGACTGTATTCCATCCCTTTCATTTTTATAGTACGTCTTTTTGGAGCGAAAGTAGACCAGCCAATTTGCCGTAAAAATGCTGAAGTAAAGCATGAAGATTATCCTGTCTGTTATGTGACCTTGCCCTAGATTGATAGCATTAGGCATGATAATTAAGACAATCCCTAAAAAACAGGTAAAGAGAACTAACGAAAGCAGAGCAATTCTAAAGGCAGGACGTTTTAGCTTGTAATACCTTTCAATAGCCAGTTCAGTTGAGCCCGCTTTATCATCACTTCTGGGTTTGCATGACTTTTCTTTTACAAGACGTTCGGGTTTTTTTCTAATCATAAGATTGCCACCTTAGATTGTTTTTTTTCTGGTAACGAAGAAGAACCTCTTTTTGGAGGCCTCTACGAAATTTGGATATTCAGCAATCAGGTCACGAATATCCTTAATCGTTGATTTTATTTTTTTTGGATCCTGCATGTTCGGCTCCTCCTACATTACTTTCGTAATTTATAACAATGTCGGCACTCTATCATGACAATATCCGTATTACGTTGAAAATACTCACCCATTGATTCGCCCATCCATGCCTGTCCATGCCTTGCGGGCATCTATCCGTGCTGGTAGAAAGCCCCCTACTGCGGCAGACCAAGTTTCAGCGATATTGGCACAGGAGTGAGAGAATGCGCAAGCCCCTTTCCTTTGTGGAAAAAATCAATTCATTACACTTTATTGCTGCATCTTCCAGCGAATAACCTTATGACATTACTCAGTCGTTCCGTGTTGCATAATAAAAAACTCAATCGTTTTATTAAAAAAATAGAAACAGATGCCCGTGAGGCGAGTAGTCAGGATGATATCGAGCATGTCGCAAGCAAGATTGAAGATTATGCCAAGACATCGGAGCTTCAATACCATCATACAAAAGCATTTTATTTTACCGTATTCTGTGGAGTCGTGGCAGCCATGTTGTGGTGGTCGGGTGATGGAATAAGAGGCTTCAACCATGCTGTATATGATGAATATTATGTGTTCATCACATGGGGAGTGTGGGGTTTACTCATTGTCAGTCTGATTGTTCTGGCGAAGTCTCATGCTTCCAAGCGTACTCGGATTAAGGATGCATCGGCTATACTATTGCTTAAAAGTCATTTGCTTCACAACAATCTTGAACAGGGGCGCGTTTCGGGCGGTGATTTATGGAGACGCTGGCGCAGCAGGTTTATGGGCTTTAATCGAGGGGATGAGTCCCGTTATATTATCGGATATTATACAGGGCATTATGACTTGGAAGAAATACATATTGATTATGAATTATTCAGATTCCAGTTTGTGGTTGTAAGACAAGTACAGGTAACCACATATAATGCTGTAACCAAACAAAATGAGACCAAGACGGAGGAAAGACGCGATACCTATTATCGCTATGGCATTATTACAGATTTCCCTTATGCGAAGGGGATGTGTATCTCAGGAGAGGGATACACATATTCCGAACCATGGACAACCAGCAGCGAGCGATTCAACAAGTTGTTTACAGTGACGGCAGACGACCGGATGACTTGTGCGAAGGTGTTGCAGCCTAGCGTTGTGCTTGATTTCATTGATAGTATGGGTGAACTTGCGGGGATGACACTGGAAATCAACAGAAATTCAGCATTATGCCTTAGCTGCACAACACGGCTGTATCCTTTTTATCAGGAGGTTACGCTTTCTGATACGGAGGATTTCTTGCACGCTTTACGGAATCCTGAAACCAATCAGCGCCTCATGCGGGTGCTGCATGGTATCAGGACGATGATTAAATTTAATGATAAAAATTTTGCATAAACATGGAGAATGTCAATGAATAATATGGTAATGGAAAATATGCTCTCAGTAGTCATTGGCGTGATACTGTTGATATGGATTATTGTTATTTACAATGCAATTATCGGCAAATACAACAGAGCGAAGCGGGCATGGAGCGATGTCATTGCTTATGAACGATTGAAAAATGATGTGTTGCCGCAATTGGAGAAGATGCTGGGCGAATATAAAGAATTTGAAAGTGGTTTGTTAAAACGTATCACGGAACTCAGGGGAGCCTTGTCCAGTCTGGATGAGGGCAATATTGATGCATCCAGGCTTGTAGAGGTGGAATCCCGTTCCCGACAATTGATGCAGGGTATCAAGCTAACCATGGAAAACTATCCTGATCTCAAAACACAGCATGTGGTGCAACAGGTGATGCAGGAAATTTCAGAGAAAAATGCCAATGTGGCAGCGGCCATTACAATTTTCAACCGGTCAGTCGAGTTGTTTAATGACAAAATACAGTATTTCCCTAATTCACTGGTAAATGCCATCCTCAACCGGAAAAAAACCATTACGCCATTTGATGACACTGAAGCAAGCGCAGGCATTGAATATCAACCTGATTTCTAATCCAAGTGTTCCATAGCCGACAATAAGCCATCAATGTGCGTATTCCAACGCATCCGGTCGCCTGTTCCGCTCTGAACCGGCCACCCTGTGGTGAGGCTGTAGCCTGCTGGACTGATGCTACTCTGCGGAGTATTTTTGATGGTCAATGTTGAGTTCTTTTTTCACATGAACCAGAAGTCCACCGGACAATTCTTCCACGATGATATGACAAGTTCACGCTGGACAAAAGAGCAGCTAAAGCTTGCATTCAACTTGTATTGCCAACTGCCTTTCGGGAAGCTGCATAAGGGTAATAAAGAAATTATTGAGCTTGCGGGTTTGATTGGGCGCACTCCATCAGCTTTGGCTATGAAGCTGTGCAATATTGCCAGCATCGATCCGGCAATTACCAGCTCTGGGCGCAAAGGGTTGGGGAATGCATCGGCACTCGATAGGGAAGTTTGGGATGAATTCCATGCTGATTGGGATCAATTGGCTACAGAGTGTTTTCATATCCGCGAACAACTCCGAATTGAAAAGAGATTGCCAGCAGAAACCACGCAGGTCGATGATGAGTTGGTGAACATCAAGGATTTCACTGGAGAAACAAAGCGCGTTATTCTTTCAAGAGAATTGGAGCAACGGGATGAATCATTTGTCCGCAAATTCTTTTTACCGCTGACCGGACAGGCCATCACGCTTCCCGAACGATTCACACCCAATAAAAGCTTTCTGAAACGGCACAGAGAAGAGGTCTTTTTAGGCAATGAATAGTGACCAGAAATACCTTTCGTTGCATGAAGATACGTTCTACGAGTTTTTTAAACCTTACCGCCACAATCATGCGAATTACAACATTTGGGGAGGCCTTGGGCTGGAAACGTTTGGTTCAGATTTCGAATTGGTTAAACAGCTTCCAACAACGCACGTTTGGACTGTCATTGATGGTGGGGATAATTTGGATCAATGGATTCTAACCGGCATCCATACCGTCAACCGGGTTTGTTACCTTGTCACGGAAGTTCCCCATAACTGGCGGGAAATTGAATTCCGGATTCCCGCTCGTGGTTATTCCCTGACCCGGCTTGGCCTGCTGCGACAAACCAATAAAATCCGCAGATTTATGTCTCCCAAAGTAATCGAACAGACACAGCAAAAAGACCGGCGCCAAATGGAAGTGTCGCTTCACCATCATAAAGCACCACACCTGTTGTGAAGTGTTTTCCAGCGGCCTCTTTCAACTTGCGCAAACCACGGAAGTCTGCCGCTGTGACGGTAGCTGAGGCTTTGATTTCAATGCCGGCTACCTGCCGTCCACCCGCTTCAAGCACAAGATCTACTTCCACACCATCCTTGTTTCGGAAATGATAAAAGGTGATTGGTTCTTCCGGCCATACCGCCACAAAAACGCCCGTTATGATATTTGGAAAGGGCTGGGTCTGGAAACCTTTGGAGCAGATTTGGAACTGGTCAAACAACTACCTGCAACCTATGTCTGGACAGTGGTCGATGGCGGGGATAATTCGGATCAATGGATTTGATTCATAAATGTTAATGGCCGTACCATAATTTTGTCTGTCACCGGGTATTCTTCATTCCCCGGATATACGATCCATAAATATGCTTCTGTTGGATGCAGCGCCTGAAGAACCTGCTCCATGGCAAAGCCTTCCCATGATGCGCCCAGCCGGGGGTTGCCTGTTAGACTGTGATAGTCCGGAATATTTAACAGGTTGTGTAATAGCCCTGAATCCCTGAAATATATCTTCGGGGCTTTTACCTGCCGCTTGCCGCTCATGAGTTTTGCAAGTGGCTCGAACGTACCGTTTTATCACTCAAGCCCATGGAACGCCCAAGCTCTGAAGCATTCCATGTTTGACCATGGAAATGGGCCAGCATGATCCAGAAACGCCGCATCGCCGTTGGTGCAATGCTGATGCCCAACATCGGAATATCACGCTCAAGGAATGTTCGTATAAACCCGTCTCTCCAAACACTGCTATCCGCTTCGGAATGAGCCAGAAATGAACGGGGACATTGAATATTCGGAGTGTAAATCCGAATATTCAATGCATTAACCTGTCTGTCATTCAATCTCACTGTTTGGTGAGTTGCAGTACGACTTCCTCTTTTTCGGGGATGGTAACCTGCATAACTTTCGATCCCTTTTCCCATACGTAAATGATCGAATCCAGTCAGATGTCCCCGGTCGAGATACTGATACGACCATCCTTCATCAGGTCATAGGACGAAAGAAGATATTACTGCAATGCCTCCAGACGTTCCTTCGCAGCATCCACTTCAGACAGTCTGGCCCGCAGTCCATCCAGTTCCGCCTCTGCCCTGGCCACAATCTCCGCCGGAGCGTTTTCACAATACTTCGGATTGCCCAACCGCCCCTGCAATTTGGAAACATCCTTATCCAGTTTTGCTCTGGTTTTGCCGAGTCGGGCCAGTTCTTCCTCTATATCCACCAGACCCGCCAGCGGTACATAAACCGTGGCATCATCCAGCGGCGCAATAGCCGCGCCTTCCAACTCCGCGCCTTGCTCCAGCCAGTCAATGCTCCCAAGCCGCGCCAGTGCGCTGATGGTTGGCGCATGCATGGACAACACAGCATGCAATCCGGTGGAACATGCCACCGCCGCCGCAATACGTTTGCCCGGCGCAATATTCATCTCACCGCGAATGGAACGTATCGCGGAAACCACATCCATCACCTGCCGCATACGCATGCCCGCTTCCTCAAATGTGCGGTCATTCCACCGGGAACCCGGCCACCCGGATGTCACCAGCCGCGCATTTTCGCCATGCAACGTCTGCCATAAAACTTCCGAGATATAGGGGCAGAACGGATGCAATAACCGCAACCACCCATCCAGCGCGGTGAGCATGGTGATTTGCGTTTCCCGCTTCGCCGCCTCATCCTCGCCATAGAGCGCCACCTTGGCTGCTTCCACGTACCAGTCGCAGTAGATACCCCAGACAAAGGCATACAGGCTTGCCGCCGCCTCATTGAAACGGTATTCCGCTAATGCCTTGTCCACTTCACGGGCACAGGATTCCAGTTCAAACAATACCCAGCGGTTAATATCCGACTCGGGCACGAAATTTGCATCCGGCACAACATCGCCGCGATTCATGAACACAAACCGCGCCGCATTCCAAATTTTATTCATGAAATTCCGGTTGGAAGCAATGCGCTCCACGTCCAGCTTCACATCGCGGCCCGGCGTAGCCATGTGCGCCAGCGTAAAGCGCAGGGCATCGGCACCGTATTGATCCACAATCTCCAGCGGATCGACCGCATTGCCTTTGGACTTGCTCATCTTCTGGCCGGATGCATCGCGGATCAGGGCATGGATATACACATCCCGAAACGGGACTTTTCCGGTAAATTTCAACCCCATCATAATCATGCGGGCCACCCAGAAGAAGATAATATCGAATCCGGTGACCAGCACATTGGTCGGATAGAAAGTCTCCATTTCCTTCGTTTCCTGCGGCCATCCCAGGGTAGAAAATGGCCACAGCCCGGAAGAGAACCATGTGTCCAGCACATCCTCATCCTGCCGGATACCGATCGACCCACAGCCTTCGCAGCGTTCGGGAGTTTCGCGCACGACGGTAATATGCTCGCAATCATCGCAATACCATGCCGGAATGCGGTGGCCCCACCATAATTGCCGCGAAATACACCAGTCCTGAATATTGCGCATCCATTCGAAATAGGTTTTTTCCCAGTGCTTCGGCACGAATTGAATCTCACCGTTCTCCACCGCTTCAATCGCCGGTTTCGCCAGCGGTTTGATGTCCACGTACCACTGGTCCGTCAGATAGGGTTCCAGCACGGCATGGGATCGATCGCCGCGCCCGATGGGATGGGCATGTTCCTCGATTTTATGTAACAGGCCCGCCGCATCCAGATCGGCCACCACATGCTCACGCGCCTCGTAACGCTCCATGCCACGGTATTTCTCCGGCACTTCCTCGCAATCCAGAATATGCGCCTGCGGCGTCAGGATATTCAGCATCGGCAAATCGTGGCGCTGGCCGACTTCGTAATCGTTGAAGTCGTGCGCCGGCGTAATCTTCACGCAACCGGTACCGAATTCGGGATCAACGTAAGTATCGGCAATCACCGGAATCTCCCGGTTGGACAGCGGTAAAATCACACTTTTACCGATCAGGTCCGTATAGCGGCTGTCATCGGGGTGTACGGCAACGGCGGCATCGCCAAACATGGTTTCAGGCCGCGTCGTGGCCACAATCACATGTGTTTCCGGGTTATCAGCCAGCGGATAACACATATGCCACAAATGTCCGGCTTCATCCTCATGCGCAACTTCCAGATCGGAGACCGCCGTTTCCAGCACCGGATCCCAGTTTACCAGACGCTTGCCACGGTAAATAAGACCTTCGTCATGCAGGCGGACAAACACCTCACGGACTGCCTTGGACAGTCCTTCATCCAGCGTAAACCGCTCGCGTGACCAATCGCAGGAACACCCCAGACGCTTGAGCTGGCCGATGATGCTGCCTCCGGAATGTTCCTTCCAGTCCCACACCCGATCCAGAAACCGTTCTCGCCCCAGATCGCGGCGGTGAATATCTTCCTGATCCAGCAAGCGTTCGACCACCATCTGGGTCGCAATGCCGGCATGATCCGTACCGGGCTGCCACAAGGTGCTTTTGCCGCACATGCGCTGCCAGCGAATCAGAATATCCTGCAAGGTGTAGGAGAAGGCATGGCCCATATGCAGCGTTCCGGTGACATTCGGCGGTGGAATGACAATGCAATATGCGTCTTCTCCGGCCTTGGGTGAAAAGGCATCAGAGTTCAGCCATTGATCAGAAATGGCGGGTTCAACCGCCTGCGGATCATAGGCTTTGGCAAGTTCAGGAGATTTTTCCGTCATGTCCCTTCCCTAAATGGTTACGTTTTTCAATCTTCGGGTTTCAAGCCTTCCATATACTGCCGCACGGCATCATCCACCATGCCGGGCAACGCTTCACCCAATCGTGCATGCAACCGCCGGATGAGTTCATCGGAAACATGGCGTGTCAGTTCCTTGATTTTCGCATCATCCAGTGCGCAGGCTTGCCCGGGCGCCGTCTCCTCACCCGCATTGTCATCACCCGCATTGTCATCACCCGCACCGGAGCCTTCCCGCTCCACGGCAGTATTGTCATCAAAAGGGAGATGTTCCTGCGGGTTGTCCACCAGCATGGATTCACTCAACAGCATTCGGGGCGGATGCGGCGCATCATCCATATCCGCGCGCGAATGCTCAAGTTCCGGTATTTCCTCAGCATCGGATACGGATAAATCATCTGCTTCTTCCATATCGTCCGGCGCTTCCACAACTGGCTGCTCCGGAGCTTGAACCTCATCTTTCCGTGACTCAGGCTGCTGATCTGCTTCGTCCGTTTCAGCCTGTATATCACCGGAATAGTCGTCATTCTTCTCCGTGCCTTCCCTGAGAAGATGGTCAAGACTTTTGAGAATCTCATCAATGCTGGGGTCATCTGGCATGCATGAATGCTACGGAAGCCGACGCCGTTCGCATAGAGTTTAGCTCTATGCGCTTTTTTTGCTGTCCAGATATTGCGGATTCATGCCCAGTTGTCGGTAACTTCGGAACCGCTCGCGTGAAGCATGCAACAATGGCTCGCTCCATGCGTCTACAAAATCGACCACCGAAGAAAAGCCGGTCAGGTCCGGTGGGATTTCACAGGTACCGTTAATCAGCACTTCCGGCTGATTATCACGACAGACATCCAGTGCAAGTAAAATCGGGTGTTCGGCATTTTCCACTTTATCCCCGCCATCCACACCATGCGCCAGAAAAGATTCCGGATGCACCGTCCACAAACGTTCATCCAGTTTGGCCATAAACCCGGGGTCAGGACACAAAATCAACACATGCGGCGTCAACCGTCCACGCCGTAGCATCAGGCGGGCAATGCCCTCCACCCGGTCCGGTTCGTCCAGCCGTTCGAAATACACTCTGGTGTCGCTATTGCCCAATTTTTTCCTTCCACACTTTTGCCAAAATAAGCAAGGCGGCTATCGGGAGAATCAGCCTAAGCGGCTGCGCTGTTGAAGGCTGGATATGATAACCTATTGCGAGCACGTCCGCTTCGATCACCAGTGCCAGTCCGGGAAGCTTCCATGCCCACGGAGACGATTCCCAACCCTTCACCGGCCAATACTTCGACCACTGCCAGAATGCCCACATGGTTGCCATGCCAATAATCAACCCGGCCATAACATCCAGCGGAAAATGTACGCCACCGTAAATACGGCCATATGCGGCAAGCAGAAACAGGCCCGATACGACCCATGCCCGCCAATCGTTTCTTTTCCAGATTAAAAAAGCCAGTAATACCATCACACCACACGACGTGGCATGGCCGGAAGGAAATGAATGAGAAGTCAGCGTGTCGCCCAGCACATGAACATTTGTAAGAACAGCAGGTGGCCGCGGCAGATCAAAGATTCGTTTTAACAACTGTGCAATCAGGCCAGACACGGCGAATGCAGCCAGCGCCGCACCGCCCAGATGCAACCGGAACAACATGAGCAACGTACATACCAGCGCAACAACCAATCCGTCACCCAAGCCGCTAACGATGCCAAACACAGCATCGCCTGCCGGACTGTGAGCATCGTTAATGAGCCGGAATAAACTATCGTTTACTATCAAATTGCATGCTGCTTCTATGAAGAAGTGTAACGCGGGTTAGCCAGCACTGGAAAAAAGGCCCAACTGCCGTAAACGCTTCTGGCGTTGCTCAAGCAGATCGGGCAAGGGAGTTGCAAGCAACCCGGACAGTGCCTGCTCCAGCACATCACCCATCAATTCAGCCGTCTTCTCTACATCTCCATGTGCACCACCCATCGGCTCAGGAATAATTCCGTCAATCAAGTTTAAGTCTTTCAAGTCCTTAGCGGTTGGTTTCAGTGCCTCGGCAGCCTGTTCGGCATATTCCCGGTCATGCCACAAAATGGCAGCACAACCTTCCGGTGAAATCACGGAATAGGTGGTAAATTCCTGCATATATAAGCGGTCTCCCACACCAATGGCCAATGCACCGCCGGACCCACCTTCGCCAATCACTGTACAAATGACCGGTACCCTGATAGCTGAAAGTTCCATCAAATTACGGGCAATTGCCTCACTTTGGCCCCTTTCCTCCGCATCGACGCCAGGCCATGCGCCCGCCGTGTCAATAAAGGTCATTACCGGCATTTCAAAACGCTCGGCCAACTGAAACAAACGAAGCGCTTTACGATACCCTTCCGGCCGGGCCATACCGAAATTCCGGCGGATTTTTTCCTTGGTATCACGTCCCTTCTGATGTCCGACAAGCATTACGGCATGTTCACGGAAATAGGCCATGCCACCCACAATCGCACCATCGTCACCAAAAGCTCGATCACCGTGTAACTCCTGAAAACCATCGAACATCAGGGGTACGTAATCAAGAAAATAAGGCCGATCAGGATGGCGTGCCAATTGTGTCATTTGCCAGCGATCCACCTTGGCATAAATTTGTTTGATGAGTTTGTCCCGCTTGGTGCGCAGCTTCTCTACTTCCTCGGCAATGTTAACGCCTGCATCTTCGCCCATGCTGGAAAGCTCTTCGATTTTCGAAGTCAGCTCGGCAATGGGCCGTTCAAAATCCAGATAACTACGCGGCATACTGTCTCCTTTCTTCCCTTCTTCCGCCTTGCTTCTCCTTGCGCGTTGGCTGCCATGGGCGGCAAACAAGATGGACACCATCCACGCCAAACCATGTTCGGAGCTTTTGTTTCACCTCACCATTCCAGCACAGCGACAACCCGGATGAAAGCTCCGCCTGACTACCATCGGCAAGGCGAAGGTGAAAAGAGACCCTTGCATCACCCGGGTTTTCATCCGCCAGCTTTCTGAAACGGGCAATGGCTGCCTCATCCCATGCCAGCGCACTGACAACAATACGGATACACGCAAGCTGTCCGGCAAGCACTGATTCCAGTGGCTCAATAGCTTCGGCGATGAGCGACAATTCGTCGCGTGATCGATCCACGCGCACAGCAGCCAGCAGCGCCTGCTCCCCGTCGAGATATTCAACCGCCTCCTGATACAAATCTGCGAAACAAACCATTTCGGCGCTGGCATGTAAATCCTCTACCTGAACAAAAGCCATCGTACCGCGAGCGCCACGATGTGTGCGTACGCTGCTCACACCAACGGGGACAACTACTCTGGCCCCGTCCGAAAGTTGCTTCACTTCCTCCAGATTGGTATTCGCCAACCCTTCCACCCGGCCCAGATACTCCTCAAGCGGATGCCCGGTCAGATAAAACCCCAGCACTTCGCGTTCATAATTAAGGCACTCGCCCATGCCCCACGACGGCACATCGGGAAACCCTCCCTTCAATCCTTGCGGTTCAGCCACTTCAAACAGTGCAGACTGTTGCGCTTCCATATCGTACCGCTTGCTCGCCGCACGCTCCATGGCCTCATTTAATCCTTCAAGCGCCGCACGGATATGCGGAATCAAACCTTCAAAAGCTCCTGCCTTGATTAAGGCTTCAGCCATACGCTTGTTAAATACGCGTGACGGCAGGCGTGTGCATAAATCCTCGAAGGATGAAAATGCTCCAGTATCGTCACGCACACGCACCAGTTCGCGCACCGCCGCTTCTCCAACCCCCTTCACCGCACCCAACCCGAAACGAATCGCCTGCTCGCCCTCCGGAACGAATTCCCAATCGGAGGTATTGACGTGCGGTGGAAGAATCAGGATTTGCATGCTCCGGCAATCGGCGATGAGACTACAGACCTTGTCGCTGTTGCCCATATCGCAGGAAAGCGTGGCCGCCATGAATGCCTGTGGATCATGTGCCTTCAGATAAGCGGTCTGGTAGGCAATCAATGCATAGGCCGCCGAATGGGATTTATTGAAGCCATAACCGGCAAATTTCTCCATTAAATCAAAAATCTGCTCGGCGCGTTCGGCAGCTATTTTCTTCTTTTCAGCGCCCTGCATGAAAATTTTCCGCTGCTTGGCCATTTCCTCGGGTTGTTTCTTACCCATGGCGCGGCGCAACATATCGGCCTGACCCAGACTGTAGCCGGCCAGCACCTGCGCAATTTGCATCACCTGTTCCTGATACAGAATGACGCCATTTGTTTCCTTAAGGATCGGTTCAAGCTGCGGCAACAGATAGACGATGTCCTGTTCACCGTGCTTGCACTTGATATAAGTCTCCACCATGCCCGATTCGAGCGGGCCGGGCCGGTAGAGCGCGACCAGCGCGATAATATCTTCAAAACAATCCGGTTTCAGCCGGGTGAGGAGATCGCGCATACCGGATGATTCCACCTGAAATACCGCGCCGGTACGCGCTTCCTGCATCAACCTGAGCGTAGCCGAATCATCCATCGGGATGGTGGTGATATCGAAATCAGGATCCGCGCTGCGCTGGCGAATCAGGCGGCAGGCCAGATCGATGACGGTCAGTGTTTTCAGTCCGAGAAAGTCGAACTTGACCAGACCGACCTTTTCGACGCATTTCATATCCCACTGCACCACCGCGCCCTCTTCCTTCGGATCCTTGTACAGGGGTGCGGTTTCCACCAGCGCATTACGACCAATCACCACCCCGGCAGCATGTTTGCCGGCATGCCGGTGCAAGCCTTCCAGCCGGCTGGCAATGTCAAACAACTGCGCCACCTCGTCATCAGTATCCAGCATGGTCTTTAGCCGAGGTTCGGCTGCCAGCGCCTTATCCAGCGTCATATTCAAATCGTTGGGGATCAGTTTGGCGATGGTGTTAACCTTGCCCAGTTCCATACCCAGAACACGCCCCACATCACGCACCACCGCTTTGGCCTTCATGGAGCCATAGGTGATGATTTGCGCTACCTGATCGGCACCATATTTTTCCGTCACATATCGAATCACCTCATCGCGCCGGTTCATGCAAAAATCAATATCAAAATCCGGCATCGAAACACGCTCGGGATTCAGAAACCGCTCAAACAGCAAACCGTAACGAATCGGATCGAGATCGGTGATGCCCAGACAATAGGCGACAATGGAGCCCGCACCCGAACCACGTCCCGGCCCAACCGGAATTTCATGATCCCTGGCCCACTGAATGAAATCCGCCACAATGAGAAAATAACCGGGAAATCCCATTTGTTCGATGACACCCAACTCAAAATCCAGCCGTTTCTCGTAAACCTTGCGATCCGCATCGGGTGAACCTGCAATAATGGCGCCCCAGTGTGCATCCAGCCCATCTTTTGCTTGCCGGGTTATATATACCTTAAGATCCATGCCATCCGGAGGCTGGAAATCCGGCAATTGATACTGGCCAAACTGCATATCCACATTGCACCGGCTGGCGATATGCAGGCTGTTCTCCAGCGCTTCCGGAACGTCTTCGAACAACTCGCGCATTTCGTCATACGATTTGAGATAATGTTCCGGCGTATAGTGATCACTGCTCTGATCCGCCAGCATTCTTCCGCCCTTGAGCGCCAGCATCGCCTCGAAGGCATGGAAATCTTCACGTACAAGAAAATGAGCGTTGTTGGTGGCTACAAGTCCGATTCCGGTATCATGCGCCAGTCCGATCAATTGCCTGTTCAGGGACTCCTGCCCCGCGACGCCGTGCCGCTGGAGTTCGATGAAGAAATGATGGTTGGAGAAAATATCGGCGTACTCCAGTGCAGTCTTCCGGGCAAGGTCAGCATGGCCATGCCTGAAATGCCGTTCAATTTCGCCGTTCCAGCCCGAGGAAAGTGCAATAAGCCCCTTCGAGAATTGCCGCAACAGTGCTTTATCCACGCGTGGTTTGTAGTAAAACCCCTCCAGATAACTGATGGAAACAAGCCGCATCAGGTTATGCCAGCCGTGGTTATTACGCGCCAGAAGCAACAGTTGAGGATACTGTGGCCCTCGAGGCCCCGCACTCACCTTCTGCCGGTGATCATCGCAAACGAACACCTCGCAACCCAGCACCGGTTTAATACCCCGGCGCATGGCCTCACTGTAGAACTCCACCGCGCCAAACAGATTGCCGTGATCGGTCAGGGCAACAGCGGGCTGGCGCAACTCCGCAGCCTTGTCCAGCATCGCCGATACGGACATCGCACCCGATAACAGGGAAAAATCGGAGTGTGCATGAAGGTGGATGAAGGGGGCAAACTGCATACGCCAAGCCTAGCCCCGGCGCGTCACAAAATCATCTTGAACTTCAGCTACACAGCATTGATAAAATTGCCTTCAACTGATCTTCTGTAACATCCTCCAATTAAGTTTCTCTTATTAGAGCCACTTGCAAAACTCTGGGTGGATGAGCGGCAATCCCACTTTGAGTCCATTTTCGGGGTGGAATGAGGTGCATGGTGGTTCCATGGACCGAAATTCCAGCTCGGAAATGGGCCGAAGTGGGGAAGCCGATTGCC
>JAUZQZ010000035.1 GCA_030950745.1 Mariprofundaceae bacterium
CAATTCGTAGCGAGCAGGTGGGGAAGCGAGAACAAAATTGAGTGAATATAAGGAGTATAGTGGTTCTATACGACGAATATTCAGTCAATCTTGGGCCGCTCTCCCTGCCGCACAGTAGATTTCGGCTAAGTCCGACAGACTCCTAGGAGCCTGTCCTGTGTCCGATGACCGCCGCACCCACCGTGTCACCAAACACATTGACCGCAGTGCGGCAACGGTCGAGAAACCAGTCAATCGCCAGCAACAGGCCAATACCCTCCAGCGGCAGACCAACCGCTTCCAACACAATGACCATGGTTACCAACCCGGCCTCGGGAATTCCTGCCGCACCAATAGCAGCCATCGCCGCCGTGACCAGCACCAGTATCTGCTGGCCGAGGCTCAAATCTATGCCATAAGCCTGAGCAATAAACAGGGCTGCCACCGCTTCATACAGTGCCGTGCCATCCATATTGATGGTTGCACCCAGAGGTAATACAAAGCGCCGTGCTTTCTCATCCACCCCGGCAGCTTTCACGCCATCCATGGTTACCGGCAATGCCGCACTGGATGATGCAGTGGAAAAGGCCGTCATCAGCGCGGTCCCGACGTGTCCCAGATATTCCGTTACAACCCTGCGTGTCAACACCGCCAACAATGCACACAACACCATAGCATGTACCAGAAGTCCGGAAGTAACGGCCAGCGTATATTTGGCCAGCCCTCCAATCTGTGCCATAAAGGCTTCGCCACCTCCTGCGGCACCCAGGCGGGAAGCGATAAGGGCGAACACGCCGACGGGTGCAAACACCATAATCCAGTGAACCATAGTCATCATCGCCTCATTCAGACCTTCGAAAAAAGCCACAACAGGACGCCCACGCTCGCCAAGCGTGGACAGAGCTGCGGCAAAGACAATACAGAACACAATAATGGGAAGCAGCTTCATATCTGCGGCTGCGGCAATGATATTGGGATACACCAGCGAAAGAATCAGATCGGTCACACCTACATCGCCAACCTTGGGGATTGGCGCATGCAGATCAGATCCAAGAGACATGCCGATGCCCGGCTGCCAAAGGTTGGCCATAACAAGCCCGATAGTAACAGCAATAAATGTCGTTACGGTATAATACGCAACGGACAAACCACCCATGCGACCAAGGCTGCGTACATCGCCCAAACCGGCCACACCGCTAATAATACTGGCGGCCACCAACGGCACGATCAACATTTTGAGCGTTGTAAGAAACAACTGCCCGAGCCATGCAACCGATTGCATGGCATCCCCCCACCAATAACCGGAAACACCACCGGCAATGATGGCAAAACCCATGGCCCAGGCCAACAACCGTTCACCGTTCAAGCGCATGAATCCACCTCCTCGCCTGCATCAAATCACGTGGTCGCCCCATATCAAACCAGAACCCGTCGTGCAATATGCCAACGCAACAATTTATATCTACAAGGTACTGAATGGCCTTAGTTAACGGAAAAGACTGTCCGGAAACCCATGCATTAAACGCGCTTTGTTCCCACACCGATACCCCGGCAAAGGTATAACGCGAATCACCATCCGGCGAAATCGAAATCAAGCCATCGCGCAGACTAAAGTCTCCTGTGGGGTGATGTGCGGGATTGGGAACCAGAGAAAGACAAGCACCGCCTTCGGGGCATGCCCCTGCCAGCGCCTGTATATCCATATCAGCCAACACATCGGCATTATGCACGGCCAGCAGTCCTTCGCCCGGCAATAAATCAAGTGCCTGACGCACACCGCCGCCGGAATCAAGCAATTTTTTCTCACGACTGAAATACAGCCGCACACCCAACCGCGAACCGTCGCCCAACATCTTGATCAGGTTATCCGCATGGTAATGTACATTGACCGCAATATAGCGAACCCCTTGCGCGGCGAGCCGGCGAATGACATGCACAATAGCTGGCGCTCCCGCCACATCGATCAACGCCTTGGGCTGATCGTGAGTTAACCACCTTAACCGCGTACCGAGTCCTGCGGCCAGAATGACAGCACGGTCAAGCTGCTGCATGAAACGCCTTCCGCAACACCTTCCATAGACCCCATGCGTTAATCACCATCCACGCGACTTCCAGCATGATTAAACCCGGATTCCGGTAAATAACGGCAACCACCAGCAATGCGCCTCCACCAAAAAAACTGATGGGAAAATACAGGCTCTTTTTCTCGGGTTTAACGACAGTGAGAAAGTAAGCAAGCAGAATCAGGATTGAACCCAATACGCTTAATATCTGTTCGGGGGCGTAAAACGCCTGGGGATTAGGGCCTGTTAACACTAATATTCAACGCCTCATCTTTTTCATAATCTCCGGCAGTTGTTCCAATGCCGCCTGCCTGCCTCTTTCAATTTCCTGATCCGGCTTGGAAAAATCATGCCATTGCGTAAACCCGACCAATGGTTCGATCAGCACATCGGCATACGCTTTCTTATATTGCCGCAGATATAACGACTTGATACGCGTGGCCCAGTCCACCATGCCAATCACATTTTTTGGCTCTTCATCGGGACTGGGGCGCGAACCAACATTAACGGCAACGACAAACTGATCCGAACCGGACATCATTTTGGCTTCCTTGGCGGGTAATTCCGAGGCCAGACTGCCATCAACAAATCGCTCCTCATGAATCGTTACAGGATTAAATACGCCGGGAATAGCCATACTTGCCGCAATGGCGCAGGCCAGCGTGACATCAATATCAGGAGAAAACATCTGACATTCCCCTGACGGAAATTTCACTGCCATGATATGTATGGGAATCTTCAGGTCATCGAATGACTTGCCCTGACAAAACTCATGGACAATCTCAATCAGCTTATTGACATCGGTCACCGCAATACCGGTCGCCGCACGCGTGAACAGAATGGATTGCCGCGCCGCAGCAGTCAACCGTGACAACCAGCTCTGATCCTCCACCTCCGCGCCATCCAGAACGGGCAAATCCAGGCTGTTGAATAAATCCGATTCCAGACAATCCTTGGCCCGTTCAATACATACCTTGGCATCCGGATCCAGCGCATACATGGCACCAAACAGCGATCCGATACTGCTGCCCACGATGGCATCCGGTCTCAGGTCATTGGATTCCAGCACATCCAACACCCCCAAATGCGCCAACCCCCGTCCGCCGCCACCGCCCAATGCCAGTATAAATCCCGTATTCCTCTTGCTGAACAGTTTTCCCAACACTTTCATGCCCCCTTTGGCTCATCTTCCGGCAATTGCGCGGCATCCGACAGCTGCTTGCACAAAGTGGAAGTCTCCTCATCCGACAAAACATTACCATCCCGCCGGGTTAGAAAAAACACATCCACGACCTTCTCACCAAAGGTGCTGATGTTGGCGCCGCGAACATTAAAACCGGCATCCGCCACCTTGCCCGCAAGCAGATTAAGCAATCCAGGACGGTCTGCCGCTGTCACCTCAATGGCCGTTTGGCGGCTGGACGCCAGTGGTAATGTATGTGCCTGCACGGGCACCTGCTGCATCAACACATGTAATTTTCGTTTCGGAGTTCTCGCAACAAGATCACCGCTGACTGCCTGTTCAATACGCTGCTCCAGCCTTGATATATCACTTTGTTCGGTCAACAGTTTTCCGTCGTGGCCCTGAATGTGAAACACATCCAGCACCCTCCTGTCCTTCAATGCATAAGCCTGAGCCGCCAGAATGTCGATATGCCCGGAAGCCATTGCGGCAGCGATATCGGCAAACAATCCCCGGCGGTCTGCCGCCAACACGATGATCAGACTCTCACCCCGATCTTCATCCACCAGAATATCAACACCGAAATCTCCTTTCACCTCTGTCATGATGCGTCCGACACGCAGCAGATGCCTGGGTGGAAGGCCCAGAACAGCCCGCCAGGGCAATTGATTTAACATCTCCAACAATGCCTCGCGCTCGTTGCCCTTCGCCTTCTTCAACGTGCTCTCAATGCGTATCCGAACACGATCCTGCGTGCTTACGCTCGCATCCTCCTCACTCATCAGATGACGCTCTGTCGCCAGAAACATGTCACGCAGCAATGTTCCCTTCCAATTCGTCCATATGCCGGGTCCGACAGCAGCAATATCGGCAACACTGAGCAATAAGAGATAACGAAGCCGTTCCACATCGCCCATTTGTCCGGCAAATTGTTTAATAACCGCCGAATCGGATAAATCCGAGCGTTGCGATGTCATCGCCATAAGCAAATGATTGCGCACCAGCCATGCAACAAGATTCGTTGCGTCCTGATTCAACCCCAGCCGGCGGCAAACCTTTACGGCGCATACCTCGCCCAATTCAGAATGATCGCCGGGCAATCCCTTGGCAATATCATGAAACAAAAGAGCCAGATACAACAGTTCCGGCCGCTCAATCTTTTTAAACACATCCACCGCCAACGCCAAACGCGCCGTCCGTTCACGATGCACCATATTCCGCGCCTCACCCACTGCACGTATGGTATGTTCATCGACCGTATAAGCGTGATAATTGTTAAACTGGCCCAAGCCCACCGCATGCCGAAACTCGGGGATAAAACGCCCCAGAACACCCGTATCATTCATTTGTTTGAGTGCGGCAGCGACATTACGCCGATCGCTCAATATCTGGAGAAACATGCGGCATGCCTCCGGGTTGGCGCGGAATTCATCATCGATCAGCAGTACATGCTCGCGCACCTGACGCAGCGCTTCGCTCGAAAGCCGCCGATGCCCCGTCTGGGCAGCGTGGAAAATGCGCAGCAATCGAAGCGGATCTTCATCGAAAATGTTCCCGTCACGCACCCCAAGCCATTTCCCCTCAAGCGTGAATCCATCACCAATATCCTTGCGGCGCGCCAACCATTGGGGATGTAATTCTTCCTGAAAATGCATGGTTAACAGACCGGAAACACGGGAAATACGCCCGGCATGACGAAAATAATCTTTCATAAAAACTTCCACGGCGGGCTGGTGCGCCTTGCCCGCATATCCCATGCGCTCCGCAAGCTGCATCTGCTGCTCAAAATCAAGCCGATCCACCGCACGCCCTGCTTGCAAATGCAGCCCGGTACGGCAACGCCAGAGAAAATCCTGCGCCTGCATTAAATGACGATATTCCGTTTCTGAAATAATTCCATCCCGGACAAGATCAGCAATTTCCTTGCTTTTGTGCCAAACCTTGGCCAACCAGAACACCGTCTGGACATCGCGCAGTCCTCCCTTGCATTCCTTGATGTCCGGCTCCATCAGAAAAGCCGTATCGCCCGTGCTTGCATGCCGGAGTTCCATTTCCTCCAGTTTGGCTTCAACAAAATGCTTACGTTTACGTGAAAAAAACGTATCTATCTTCTTCTGTAGCGCCGCATAAGCAGCCCCATTGCCACAAAGCAGGCGCGATTCCAGTCCCGCAGTGGCCGTTTTCCAGTCCTCACGTACATAAGTCATGGTTTCATCCACGGTGCGCACCGCGTGACCCAGCTTCACATTCATATCCCAAATCGCATAAACAAAACGTTCAATGGCTGCATTCACATGTGGTGCGGCCTCGCCCTTCAAAAGAAACCACAAATCCCAATCGGATCTCGGGCACAACTCCCCGCGACCATAGCCACCCACGGCCAGCAGATCGACATCATCCGCGCTTGGACCCGCCACATCCCGCCACATTTCAACAATCAACGCATCCACCCCGGCACACATCCGGCACACCATCGCATCACCATGTTCTCCCGCATCAAACATGGTATTGAGTTCGGCGTAGAGGGCATCCAGCTTCGTGCCATATGTGCCGGAATCAGCACCTGCCGTTTTGTCCGGAATACTATTGACCATTGCGATCTCCGTCCTTGCACATCGCTACCATCTCATTAAGCACATTCAAGGCATCAACGGGACGCATCGTTTCCACATCAAGCGAGGACAACCGTTCGGACAATTCCCGCAGGAATCGTTCCCGTTCCTCCTTATCCTTGCGCTCAGCCTCGATAAACAACCCCAGTTGCGGTTTACCGGATTCCGCGGCCAATTCCGCATCATGTTCCAGTCGAAACAGATGTTCACGCGCACGTTTTACCACATCGGGCGGCAGTCCGGCCAGTTTGGCCACGGCAATGCCATAGGAACGATCGGCGGCATTCTCCTCCACCCGGTGCAGAAAAATCACCTCGCCATGATGCTCGCGAACCATCACCGAGGCATTAAAAGCCTGCGAACATTCATCCGGCAGCGATGTCAGTTCATGGTAATGCGTGGCAAATAATGTCAGCACATCATCGCTGTTCATCAGTTGTTCGGCCACGGCCCAGGCGATCGCCAAACCATCCCATGTGCTGGTTCCGCGTCCGATTTCATCAATAACGACCAGTGAACGCGGCGTAAGCTGATTCAGAATATGTGCGGTTTCCATCATCTCCACCATAAAGGTGGAACGCCCGGCCGCCAGTTCATCACCCGCGCCAATGCGGGTGAAGATACGGCGAGTCAATGGGATCCGTGCGGAATCCGCCGGGACGAAACAACCGGTATGCGCCAGCCACACAATCCACGCCACCTGCCGCATATAGGTGGACTTGCCGCCCATGTTCGGCCCCGTCAACAGCATGAAACGGCGGCGCATGGCATGCATGTGCGTATCGTTCGCCACGAAACTCCCCGCATCCAGGCACTGTTCCACCTGCGGATGCCGCCCGCCGGATATTTTGAGACTGCGCCCGCCATGAATTTCCGGGCGTACATAACGGTATTCGGCCGCGAGTTTGGCAAAACAGGCCAGCACATCCAGCTTCGCCACCGCTGCCGCCGCCGCCTGAATATCATGCGCACGGCCCGCCACATCCCTTCTCAAACCCTCAATCAGCGCCCATTCCTTTTCCAGCGCCGTCTCTTTGGCGCGCAGGACTTCCTCTTCATGCTGATGCAATTCATCGGTAATAAAGCGTTCGGCGTTCACCAGTGTCTGTTTGCGCACATAATGTGCCGGTGCTTTCTCCGCCATGCTTTTCGGCATCTCGATGAAGTAACCGAAGACTTTATTATATTTTACACGCAACTTGGCGATGCCGGTCGCACTACGCTCACGCGCCTCGAACTCGTTTAGCCAGTCATCCGCCCCACGCGCCAGATCGCGCAACCCGTCCAGTTCCGCGTCAAATCCCGGTTTAATCACGCCGCCGTCACGAGTGTGCGCGGGCGGCGGTTCCGAAACCGCCGTATCCAGTGTATCCGCCAGTTGGTCAAGCCCCGTTAGCGCAACGCGAATGCCCGCGAACAATCCCGAGCGATCACCCAGCATCTCCGACAAAGAGGGAAGCGCGAGCAGCGATCCGGCCAGACCCCGATAATCGCGTGGCGGCGCACGGTCCAGCACCACGCGCGTCAGCATCCGTTCCATATCCCGAATGCCCACAAGCTGTTTTCGGAGCTCATCCAGCGTTTCACTATCATCCAGCAGGCTCTGCACGGCATCCTGACGCGCTCCAATCATGGCAATATCGTTGAGGGGCCGGTCCAGCCAGTCACGCAACAGCCGCGCACCCATCGGCGTACACGTCACATCCAGCACTTCGATCATGCCGCCATGCGCATCACCCGACAGGCTTTCATGCAACTCCAGATTGCGGCGAGAACGCGCGTCAATCCCCATGCACGCATCCATCTCGTGAAAGACCGGTAGCTGGAGATGTTCCACGCTCTGCTTCTGCGTCTGTTCCAGATAAACCAGCACCGCACCCACCGCCGCTGCGGCAAAGGGATGCGCGGCAAGATTTAACGAAGCGGGTTCATCCACGCCGTAGATTCGTTTGATGCGTTCAGCGGCCACCTCCGCCGAAAAACTCCAGTCTCCGGGATAATGGACGACAATGGAGGCCATCAACCCGTCGACTCCATCCATCCCGGACGGCAGAAGAAGTTCCGAAGGCGTCAGTACGTTCAACTGTTCTTCCAGTTGCCCGCAGCCAGCGCCCTCAATCAAACGAAACCCGCCACATGACAGATCAACCGCAGCCAGAGCCCATGCTTCCATGCTCCCGGACAGGGCCGTCAGCGGCGCGGTGCGCCTTTCATTCAGCAGCTCCGATTCGGTAATGGTTCCGGGCGTCACCACGCGCACCACTTCGCGCCGCACCGGTCCTTTGGCTTTGTCCGGCGCCTCCATCTGATCGCAAATAGCCACGCGCAGGCCTGCCGCCACCAGCCGCGAAAGGTATTGCTCCGCCTGATGCCAGGGCACGCCCGCCATAGGAATATCCGCACCATTGGCTTTGCCGCGCTTCGTCAGGGCAATATCGAGGATTCTGGAAGCTTCTACGGCATCCTCAAAAAACATTTCGTAGAAATCGCCCATACGATAAAACAGCAAACAATCCGCGTATTCGGACTTGATACGCAGGTATTGCTGCATCATGGGGGTTTGACCGGAAAGATCAGCAATCTTGGACATGTGCGAAAAGTAGCAGCTTATGGCGCAATGGATAACCGTTCGGCTTGGGGAACATACGGGAGGGAGGGGAGGGGAGGAAGGAGCCCGTATGAATAAATCCCCAAGCCGTAAGGCTATTTGATAGAATTTCCAAAAAGCGGCACATGGTTTATGTCGTTTTTCGGAACCTTCTTATTTCATCGGCAAGCCACAAAAAAACTTTAGCCTGCCTGTCCGGACTAACGCAAATATCGTGCCACAGGCGCAAAAGATTTCCGATGCCATTCACACGGCCCATGATCTCTGAGTGCTTCCAGATGGACTTTTGTACCATATCCCTTGTGTGCGGCAAAGCCGTAATCTGGAAAAAAATGCCCCAAACGCTGCATTAAACGATCGCGCACCACCTTGGCGACAATCGAGGCAGCGGCAATCTCCTGTACCGAATCATCGCCGCCAACAACAGCCTTAACCGGATATGCCATGTCCGGGACTCGATTGCCATCCACCAAAACATTTGACGGTTTGACGGTCAAGCCGTCAACAGCCCGACGCATGGCCAGCATGGTGGCATGTAAGATGTTGAGGTGGTCAATCTCCGCAACCGTTGCAGAACCCAACGAATACGCAACAGCATACTGACGAATATGATGATAGAGCCGAATCCGTTTCTTTGCAGACACCTTCTTGGAATCCCGGTACTGCCCGAGCATCGGGTCATCCGGCGACAGAATCACCGCAGCCGTCACCACCGGCCCCGCCAGCGGCCCGCGCCCAACCTCATCCACTCCGGCTAACAAAGCATCAATCGCTTCTTTTTTCATCCGCCTTTCTTTCTTTGAGATATTCTTCAAATACAGCTGGGTCAATACACCACATAAAAGTCTGAATATCTATCATGTCTCTGGGTTTCATTTCGTCCAAGCGCCCTTTCAGGTATTCAGCTAGCTTTTGGACAGAATCATAAGTCTGCCAGTTCAGTTCTGATTGGTAGTTGATTTCAAAACCTAGAATACTTGCTGCATTTTGCGTTACCAATGGCTTGACGAACATATACCGTTCAGGATACCGAATGAACTGGAAGTAACTGACGATCGGCCATTTTGCTGCTCCCAGTTTCGCCAGACAGCTCGCAAACTCATCAAATCGTCTCTTCACCTCACCTTCGCTATAGAGCAAGGTATACAGCTTCTTCGCGAACAATTGCTGGTTCCTCTCCAGCTTGAGCCCATCTTTCAACGCCATCTTTTCATTTGGAAAGATGAGATTTAATTTGTTAACTACCCGCATTGCTCTATCGCAAATCTCTTGATAATTCTCTTTGTCCAAGAGCTTTGCAAAATCCGACTTGTCCAAAATTTCCAGCATCAACTTATGACCTTGGACCTTATAATCACGCTCCCATTCATCAAAATCTCCTTCATGAAAGCCTTCTGGAAAGAGCTGATTAAAACTATCCATTGCGTCTGTGAGAGACCTGAAGCGCTTAACCTTGCCTTCCTTCTCCACTGCCAGATTGTCTAGAAACAGGCTCTTAGCCTCGTCTCCTTCGACCTTGACCAAACTGGCATGGTTTAACATCAGCTTCTTTTCACCGGCATCGATAAAGAAAACCCTTACCCTTCCACCGGCACTATCTGACAGGACTTGACCAAGCCCCCATTCAGGGTGGTCAGGATGCTTTACTCGCGCGTCTTTAGAATATTCGGTCATTTATCCCTCCACGTTGCTCTCGATCAGTCGATCTCAATTCCCTCTTTTCGATCCTTGCCATATCAATGGTAATATTTGCGAATATGGTGATAGTAACCGAATGCGTTTCTTTGCGGACACCTTTTTAGAATCCCGGTACTGGCCGAGCATCGGGTCATCCGGTGACAGAATCAACGCCGCCGTCACCACCGGCCCCGCCAACGTCCCGCGCCCTACTTCATCGACTCCTGCAAGTAGGCTCTGTTTCATCGGAAAGTGCACTATGCAGTTAATTCCTGGAATCTTTCAAGAATGGCTTGCACCCTCCCATCTCTCAATAGACTAAGTTGTATCCTTCGCAGATCTTTTCCTTGCATGCAAAAACGGTGAACATTACACGGATATCCTGAATGCCAGCCTTGGCTATAGCTACGTCATCCATAATCATTTCCTGCTGCTCGCAAACATACACAAAACTTTCTTGGCATATCCATTTCTATGCTTCTGAAGGGTCATGGCCGGGTGGCGGCAGGGGTACTTTAGCAATCCTATCTCTTTGCACGCTGTAAAAATAAAAATACGGGATGGAATCCTCCGGAACAGGGTAGTCCGCAGAGGCATAAATAACACCATCAGGCGCCGTTAATTGCAGCATATTTTCATACCATGCCGCATACTCCGGGTCTTCTCCCTTTCCACCGTTTGCGATATCCGGAAAGGCTTTAATAATCATTTCAGCCAATTCCCTTGGAGACTCATGCCCTTTATCTCCAAAGATGCCTGTCACCATATCATCGCCAACCGAACCTTCCGGATACCGTAGCGAGTACGATGTGCGACCAAGCCTTGCCCCATGCGCCTGGCTTACACAGCCAACGGGTACAATTGCAAATCTCCAGAAGCATCCGGACGGAGACATACTTGGCACGAGCCTGATGCGCTCCAAACCCATTTTGTGCATTTCTCCAACGGCCAATACAATCTTCCTGTCAACTCTCATGATAGAGCACTGGATGCTTCAAGGGAAATCACATGCCTCATCATGCTTTATCCCGATATTTTTGTACAAGTTGCTGTAAACCTTCGATGAAAATGTCCACTTTCTGCGCCCACTCCTCAATATTGTAACCTGGATATCTACTGCTAAAGTCATCTGGAATCGGCAGTCCAAGTTTTGCTTCAGCAAGCTCTTTTAGATGGAGATAGAATATTCGTTCCTCTTCCGAAGATCGCGAGGATCCAAATTGGAAATATAATCTACCTCGGGAAGTTATAGCGATAATTGGTCGCGTACCACTAAGTGACCTGAAGATTGGCCCAAAAGAACCTAAATCTTTCCCGGTGCCCCAACTAATTTCGTCGGCATATGAATGGCAAAAATCGAAGATACGTTTGACGACTATAAAATGGTTCTCATCAAGCCTGGCACTTGCATCTGCAAAAAAAGACTCCTCATCCCATTTCTTTCTCGGCCCACTTGTCTCAATTCGGGTACGTTTCACTTGTCGCGCTTCCTCGGTGTAGCCAAACAGCGTGGGTACTACAACTCTGGTCCCTTCATGCAGATACTGGCGGGCCTCGACAATCAAGATTTCGGAGCGTTCCATTTGCTTGTTGAGAAAATCTACGACACTTCGTAACTCCATTGAGGATTCCTCAAGGAAAAACACCAGCCTGACTTGGCCTTCCCGAAGGTTGTCTTCAACGCGCTGGAAATAGTCGTCCGCACCCAAGTCATCATCCGCTCGAAGGTTCTGAATCGCCTCATCAAGTGTCTGCCCTCCTTTGGCGGCATTCTTTTCCGCCAGATCGCGCATATCCCCTTTCGTCCAGTAATAGTGGCCATTGGCCGCATAATCGAGCATCTGTCCGATGACTTCGCGGCGAGCCCTTGAATCTTCATAACGTTTGCATTCGATAAATGTCGGCATCCCAGCCTGATCGGCAAAGAAGAAATCGATACTCCAGCGATCGCTTCCCGAAGCAGGGTCGGGGACGGGCATTTCTCTTTCGATGATCAACCATCGGCGCGGGTCTCCAGGATTGATCTGATCACCCGGCAGCAGGTCAGGATTATGCTCAAGAATTCGCTGCAATTCCTGATCTTCGTTTTTGCAATGAATCCTGTTCATTGGAATGGTGCCGCCATCATCCTGTACTACATATGCCTTAGCCATATTCCCTCCAATAGAATTGAATCAAGAATAATCGTGACCGTTCAACTCAGCCATGATTCTAGCCACACCCTTCCTCAATCATCTCCCGTATGGAATCGCCATCAAGTCTTTTGCCAATACGAAAACGTTTCGGTTCACGAATCACGGCTGTCGTGCATGTGGGGTCGGGTCTTGCAATCATACATTCTCCCTGTCCACACGCGCATTGGCTGCCTTGTACACGGCATCATCCGCACGGCGGCCTACGACGACGACAAACACTTCGATCCGCTTCTTTTCCAGCCGGTAAACCACGCGGATATCTCCTACCCTAAGCTTGCGCAATCCCGCCAAACCCGTGCACAACGGCGCACCGAATTTTTCCGGATCGGCGCCAAGCTTTGTTTCAATCGTTTTCAGCACCCTTCTGGCGCGGCTCCGGCCAATCGAGGCCAGGTCTTTCTCCACCGCAGGATGGTAAAGAATGTGCCAGCGCTTACTCATTTGAAACGGCGCTGCATATCCTCGTGTGAAATTGCAGATTTTTGATCATAATTAGCCAGGCGTTTTTCGGCCACTTGTGACAGTTCCGCATCCTCGACCTGTTCCAGCAGGTGTTCGTATTCATCCATCGACAACAACACCGCATTAGGGCGATTGTTGCGCATAATGACAAATCTCCGGTGCATATGTTCGGTAAGATCGGTGAGCACCGACCCTGTTTTTTTTGATAATTCCGTTGCTGACAACATCTCATCAGCGACAAAGCTGGCAATGCCCATGTGACACCTCCATCAGTAAATCATATAATTATCGAATAATATCACTGATAATTTAATGACGCAACCGCTGGTGAACTTCCGGAAGAGTTGTTCAGCCCCTCAGGCTTGCTCCATAACATTTGCCTCTAAGCGTCATTTGTCGAGATGCGCATCTACATCTTCACTTTGATGAATCACGCCGATGATTTCAATACCACTTTTTGAAATCCTATAAAAAATGATATGCCGCCCTTCCGGATAACTGCGGTAGCCTTCTTTGACTTCGTCTCTTTTTTTACCCAGTTCCGGGTTGGTGGAAAGCCATTCGAGCCGCTGCTCCAGTTGAGCTAAATATCTGAAGGTTTGCTCTTCTCCCCATGTGTCCATGGTGTAATCTCTTATGCTGACAATATCCTGCTGTGCAGCTTCAGAAAGCAGATACCCCGGACTATTCATGAATCGCCGTGATGCTTACGCCGGGCCTTTGTTCGCAACGGATTCCGAGGAAGGAGACCGTAGCCGTGCGTACGGACGATCGATAAGGTGAATTGCGGCAAGATGAAGCGCTTGCGCAAGAGAGTATCCCCTGGGGGACGAGGGATTCGGTGCGGACAAAGGAACAAGCAAGTGCGTGGCAGCATTCGTGGATAATCCGGGGCAAATTGCCATCGCCGCTTATCTTGTCTTGGTCCGGGTTAATTCCTTAAAGAATGTGCGCCCGTCCATGCCTTGACCCCTGTCCAGTTGGACTTCCCCCATGGAAAGCCTTACCCGTAGCCGCTCAAGCTTGAACTGTTTGTATTCTTCCGATGACATGATAACGGCAACTGGCCGCCCGTATTTCTCAATGCTTACGGGCTCACGCTGAACCGTGTCGATCAACTCACCGAAATGGGTTTTTGCTTCTTTTGCCGCTATGCATTGCACGATTCAACCTCCAATAGTGATTACTTTAATCATTTTAACCATCATCAGAATGATTGTCAATTTGCGGACAGGTGGATTATTAGGCCCGCAGGCTT
>JAUZQZ010000036.1 GCA_030950745.1 Mariprofundaceae bacterium
GCTGAGCATCAGGCTCAAGGCAATTACGGCTACCGTGATATTATGACCGGTATCATTCAGCAGGCCCAGCATGACGCGCCGATCCACGGTCGTTTTCAGTGCCTCCGGGATATGCCAGCAGCCGGGATTTTTCATCATCCATACAGCAAAACCCACCAGCAAGGTTCCGCCTGCCAATTGAATGCCCGTAGCTGTCCAGTCCGTACCACTTCCACCTAGAAACCCGATGACGATCATCATCGGTACGATGGCCACATCCTGCATTAGAAGCACACCCAATGCATTCTGACCAAAGGGATGATCCAGCTCTCCTGCATCCTTGAGCATGGTGAGTACCACCGCCGTTGAACTCATACTGACGATAAAGCCAAACAGCACACCTGTTCGCCATGGCCAGCCAAATACCAGTGATGCCAGAGTGCAGACCAGCACACTGAGAACGATCTGCGCTCCGGTTCCCAACACGGCGATACGCCAGCCGGCAATCAGGCGTGGCAGCGAAACCTCCATGCCGATAAAGAACATCAGCATGATGACGCCCAGTTCACCCATGTGGGTCAGCAATTCCCGGTCATGCACCAGACCGAAGCCTGTTGGGCCGACCACAATGCCCGTGACGATATAAGCTATAGCCGCCGGTAGCCGCAATTCACGCAATATAAAAGCCAGCGCAAGTGCGCAGCCAATAACACCGACCAGAGTCAGAAGTACCATATTCATTTCCATGTGCTATTTCTTCTCACTCTTTGCGTCCAAACAGACGTTCCAGTTCGTTCAAGGATAACTTCACATAGGTTGGACGCCCGTGATTGCACTGGGCGATGTTTGGTGTTTCCTCCATTTTGCGAAGGAGAGCCTCCTGTTCCTCCGGCCCCAGAATGCGCCCTGACTTGATGGAACTTTTGCAGGCGCGGTTGCCTAACCAGCGTTCCAGAATGCGTCCATAGCCTTCGGCATCAGCCCCGATACACATGATGGATTCAACCAGTTCCGAGACAAGTGCTACGGGCGCTTCATCACGCACCATGGCAGGCATGGCAATAATGGCAAAACGTTCCTCACCTTTTGCCTCAACCTCGAATCCGAAGTGCGTCAGTTCATCGGCATGATCGTGTAACCACGCGCTTGTTTTAGTGTCCGGTTGCCATATGGCAGGTGTGAGCAGGATTTGCCGGGCCAGCGATCCTTGCAGTAACTGGAGCTTAAATTTCTCGTAACGAATGCGTTCCGCTGCCGCATGTTGGTCCACCAGCACCACGCCGTTATCCGTTTGTGCCAGAATGTAACAGTGGTGAATCTGTGCCAGCGGCATGCCCAGGTTGAGTGTTTGTTCAGTATGCGGCTGATATTCAGGAGCGGGGGATTCGGCCACGTTGTCAACAATACGGGGTGCGGAAAACAGATTGCGTAGCGTGGCGGTATCAGCCGGAGCATGTTGGTACGAAGTATGGGAATGCGCCATGGATGAAGGGTAAGGTTGCGACCGGGTGGAAGTATGCATGGCCTGCAATGCCTGTCGGGCCGGTGACGACGAAACGGTTTGCCCCATTCTCTCAATGGCTGCGCGTGCGCACGCAATGACTGTCGCGCGCACATCCTGAGGTTTTCTGAAACGCACTTCACGTTTGGCCGGATGGACGTTGACATCCACCTCTGCCGGATCCATTTCAATCCACACGACAGCCTGAGGAAACCGGTCATGGAACAGTACATCCCGGTATCCTGCTTTCAGCGCCGAGATAAGTTGTTGGTCATGCACCACACGCCCGTTGATAAAGAAATGCATACGTTTGCCATTGCGGTGATGATGCGTTGGCAAGCCGAAGAAGCCATCCGCATGGATGCCGTCGTGCTCCAGATGACAGGGATACTGGTTTACGGTGAATTCCGTTCCCATGATTGCATTGACACGTTCTTCGCGCGTTTGCCCGGCGGGCACATCCAGCTTCCGCTTGCCATCGCATTCCAGCCGCAAGCCAATATTTCCGTTGACCAACGCCAGGGCACGAAGCGTTTCTACGATCACCGCCTCTTCCGTGCGATCCGTGCGCAGGAACCGAAGGCGTGCGGGGGTGTTGAAAAACAGGTCACGAACACGCACCCGCGTCCCGTGCCTGGGCGGCGCAGGCCGGACCCTGGCTTTCGATGCGCCTTCCAGGGTAACTTCGACGCCTGTCGAAGCCCCTTCCAGCGCGGTATGCATTTCCAACCGGCTTACGGAAGCAATGGAAGGCAGCGCCTCGCCGCGAAAACCATGGCTGGCAATGGTATGCAATTCTTCCGCCGTCGATATCTTGCTGGTGGCATGGCGCTTGAGTGCAAGCCGTGCATCGGCATCGGACATGCCGCAACCATCATCATCCACTTCAATCAGCTTCTTGCCCGCCTGCTCGATTCGCACACGGATATACGTCGCGCCCGCATCCATACTGTTTTCCACCAGTTCCTTCACAATGGATGCCGGGCGTTCCACCACCTCGCCAGCCGCAATTTGATTGGCTACGGCAGGTGGCAGGACATGAATGATGGAAGTGACTGGGTCAGACATCCCGCTATTTCAACCATGAAGAGACAGATAGGCAAGCATCCCGTTCTGCGATTGCTATTTTCATGTTCGTCTCCTAAGCTTGAAGCCACTTTCAGGAGGTATTGATAAATATGGCACGCGTGACAGTTGAAGATTGTATCCGTTATTACCCGAACCGCTTTGAGATGGTGCTGCTGGCAACACACCGGGCACGCCAGTTGTTAAAAGGTATGCCGCCCGTCGCAGGAGATGAAGAAATACATAAACCTGCGGTACAGGCTCTGAAGGAACTGGGCGACGGACATATTACATGGGAACGGGTGTTTGATCTTGATGAGCGTGAGCGCCAGCGACTGATGGCAGCGGAAATAGCCGGAGATGAAGAAGAAGCATAGCCTGCACGCGCTGCTGTTTTCTGCTTCGGCCTTGCCGGACAGTCTTGTCGGCCATAAACAATTGTGAGCCGTATTTTTGAGGTTACTGATAAAGTTCGGTCACACGATCCCAGAGCCGACATTGATCTGATCAATCGCGCCTATGTCTTTGCGGCGCATGCGCACGCGAACCAGAAACGTAGCTCCGGCGAACCCTATCTATCCCACCCTCTGGCTGTTGCCAATATTCTGGCGAGTCTTCGTCTTGACGATAAAAGTATTGTGACCGGTTTGTTGCACGATACGGTTGAGGATACCAGTGTGACACTGGAGGATATCCAGTCTCGTTTCGGTGAGGATGTTGCCCGTCTGGTGGATGGCGTTACCAAGATTGGCAAAATTCATTTTCCATCCACTGAACACAAACAGGCGGAAAATTTCCGTAAAATGATTCTGGCCACGGCCAAGGATATTCGTGTGTTGCTGGTGAAGCTTGCGGATCGTTTGCACAATATGCGTACGCTGGGATTCTTGCCAGAACGCAAGCAGGAAGGGATTTCGCAGGAAACCATGCAGTTGTATGCGCCGCTGGCCAACCGTCTGGGTATTCACTGGCTGAGTCAGGAAATGGAAGATCTGGCCTTCTCATACATTGATCCCGAATCCTACAAGATGCTTTCCAATTCTCTGGCCGATCATCTGGAGGGATTGAACCAGACACGCGAGCGGCTGGAGCGTATCCTGCAGGAGGCGGTAAGCCGCCAGGGTGTTTCGGCGCGCGTACAGGGACGAATGAAACATTTGTACAGCCTGTATCAAAAGATGGAGCGCAAACAACTCGATTTCGATGAGATCTATGATCTGGTTGCTTTTCGGGTCATTGTTGAAGATTTGCCAACCTGTTACCAGACTCTGGGTGTGATTCATAGCCTGTACCGGCCCGTCCCGGGACGATTCAAGGATTATATCGCACTTCCCAAACCGAACGGTTACCAGTCTCTCCACACTTCCATCATCGGACCCGATAATTTCCGTTTGGAAGTTCAGATACGCACCGAGGACATGCACCGGCACGCTGAAGATGGCGTGGCTGCACATTGGCTGTACAAGGATGGTGTGTCAGGCGAGGAGGCGAAACGAAATTTCCAATGGTTGAACCAGTTAACTGAGTTATTGCAGGACAGTGATCATCCGGGTGAATTTCTGGAAACCGTGCGTCTCGATCTGATTGTACAGGAAGTCTATGTGTTCAGCCGGGATGGTGATCTGTTTGCGTTGCCACGGGGTGCGTTGCCACTGGATTTTGCCTATGCCGTCCATACCGATGTGGGCAATCATTGTATTGGCGTGCGCATCAATGGTCAGCAGGCAGATTTCCAGACTCGTTTGCATAATGGCGATCAGGTCGAAGTGTTGACCAATACCGAGCAGACGCCCAGCCGGCGGTGGTTACAATATGTGCGCACGCCACGGGCCAGACAGGCGATACGGCAGTGGTTCCGGCGTGAAGAGAAGGAAGCCAGTGTGCGTGTGGGGCGTGGAATTCTGAATGAGATTTTCGGTAAAAGGACCAAGCTGGGGCCGAAGATATTAACATCTCTAAAATGCGGAGACGTGGAAGAGTTACAGGCTCGCCTTGGCCGGGGTGAGATTCCCGTGGACAAGCTGCTGGATGTGGCAGAGCACAACCATATCAAGGGGCTGAGTATGCAGGGAACGAAGCAGGGTCTGATTCACGCTGCCGAATGTTGCCGACCCTTACCGGGGGATCTTGTACTTGGCTGTTTTCAGCACGGGCAGGGCATGGTGGTGCATCATCAGGATTGCCCCCATGCAGGAGAAGGGAAGCAGGAAACGTGGGTTGATGTAAAGTGGACGCCCGATGCGGGAAAACTGTATCCGACACTGTTGGAAATTAAGACCAAAAATCGCAGGGGAATGTTGTCCGCTGTTTCCGGTTCGATTGCGAAATCCGGTGGTGAAATCGAGGATTTGCGCATTCACCAACTGGCTGGGTCGGTGACGACATTGACCATTCTCGTAGAGGTCTCTGATCGTGTCCACTTGGCCAATATCATGCGGGCAATACGTCGAGAGGATGATGTTATCAGGGTGAAACGCAGCATGGAAACCGGTGTTGTACGCAAGTCCAAGCATGGAATCAAACATACGATCAGAGCCATGATACGAAAAGGTATTCCGCGGTCTTCTTCAAGCTAGGGCCTGTTCACATAAAATACAGGCGCAGCGCAGCTACCCGAAATGCCTTGCAGCGCTCCAAGAATGACCGCGTCGCCACGTTTGGATTTTATGTGAACAGGCCCTAATCTATGTTAAATTTACACCATATTTATTCAAGGAGTGGTCCAGAAAATGAGCTCGATAATATCCATCCATAGTGAACAGGCGCCCAAGGCAGTAGGCCCCTATAGTCAGGCGATCAGATACGACAACGTGCTGTACCTATCCGGACAGATTGGGCTGGTTCCGGATACTGGAAAACTGGCAGGGGATGACCTGAAATCCCAGGCCGTGCAGGTGATGCACAATCTTGAGGCGATATTACATGAAGCGGGAACGGCAATATCCGATATTATCAAGGCCGGTATTTATTTGACGGATATGGGCGATTTTCCCGTACTGAACCGGTTGTATGCCGACTGGTTGGGTGAGCATCGTCCTGCACGGGCGACGGTTGCTGTGGCGGCACTGCCTCTGGATGCCAGGATTGAAATGGATTTGATTGCCCGCATACCGGAAGATACGCATGAAGGCTGATAATTCCACACCCATCAAGATCGCCTTTATCTCTTCCTGGTTGCCCCGGCGATGTGGCATTGCCACCTTTACCTCGGATCTGCTTGAACATGCAAAGCAGGCGGCGAAGGGGCGCATGCAGCCGTGCGTGATCGCCATGGAGGCGTCCGAGGCGCCGCATTATAGCGATGAAGTCCGCTGTGTGGTGCATAAGGATCGCAAGAAGGACTACGTTGCCGCCGCTGATTACATCAATTTCAGCGGTGTGCATCTGGTCAGCCTGCAGCATGAATTCGGCCTGTTCGGCGGCGATGCGGGCGCTTACATCACCCTGCTGCTGGAACGCCTGAATGTGCCGGTTATCACCACGCTGCATACCATTCTTGAGCACCCTGACAAGCATCAGCGCCGGGTGCTGGCGGATATCGCCGATGCGTCGGCCAGGGTGGTGGTCATGAGTCAGCGGGCTGTCGCCATGCTGCGGGATATCTATGGCATTGCCGGGGAGAAAGTTGAATTCCTGCCACATGGCCTGCCCGCGCTCTCATTTTCGGATTCCGCCCCCTTCAAGCGCGAACTGGGGTTCCAGAATCGGAAAATCATCCTGACCTTTGGCCTGCTGAGCCGCAACAAGGGCGTTGAATGGGCCATTCGGGCCCTGCCGGATGTGATTCGCGCGCATCCGGATATCCTCTATCTCGTGCTTGGCGCCACGCATCCGGAGGTGAAAAAGGCGGAGGGTGAGGAATACCGGCTTTCGCTGCAACGTCTGGTGAAGGATCTGGGCCTGGATGAGCATGTGGCGTTTATCAATCGCTTCGTGAGCGATGAGGAACTGCATCGCTATCTGAATGCAGCCGACTATTACCTGACTCCCTATTTGTCCCGTGAGCAGATCACGAGCGGTACGCTGGCTTTTGCCCTGGGCCTGGGCAAGGCGGTGGTTTCCACGCCTTACTGGTATGCGGAGGAGCTGCTGGCCGATGGGCGGGGCGTCCTGGTTCCATTCCGGGATAAGGAGGCAATCGCTACGGCGCTCACTGATCTGCTGGGTGATCCGGCCGCATGCGAGGCCATGCGCAGGCGCGCTTTCGATTTCGGTCGCGCCATGACCTGGCCCAAGGTGGGGGAGGGCTACTGGCGTCTGTTTCTTGCGCATGCGCCGGATCATCTGATACCGGTTCGGACGGCCAAGCCCGCCCCGGTTGCGCGCATCACGGTCGCGGATCTGCCTGAGCTTTGTCTGGACCACTTCCTGCGTTTCACGGATGACACCGGCATGCTGCAGCATGCGATCTATACCGTGCCCAACAGATTTCACGGGTATTGCACCGACGACAATGCCCGTGCGCTGGAGGCCATGGTGCGCCTGCATCATCAACGTAAGGATGCGGAGTCGCTGCGTCTGCTGGAGCTATATCTCGCCTTTCTCCTGCATGCCCGGAAGGAGGATGGCACATTCCACAACTTTATGACGTTTGATCGCCGATTCCTTGCCCCTGTACAGACCGAGGACGCTACAGCCAGGACGATTGAGGCGCTGGGCGCGTTGATTGCATGGCCGCCCAGGTCATCGCTGGCGCAGCTTGCGCGCACCGTTTTCAGGGATGCCGTGGCGGTGTGCTCTTTCAGTCTGCGCGGGCGCGCCTACGAAATCCTGGGCCTGGCTGATTATCTGAAGGGATTTCCCGATGATGCGGATATGCGCCGGGAAATGGGACAAGCGGCGGACGAGATCATGCGGGTCTTCCATGCCGCCGCCACACCCGGCTGGCAGTGGTTCGAGGATCGAATAAGCTATGATAACGCCGTATTGCCGCATGCCTTGTTTATTGCCTCGCTTGTGTTGAAAAACGATGATTATCGGACAGTGGCTGTGGATACATGCAGCTTTCTGGTGAATGAAACCTATACTGGCGATCACTTTTCCTTTGTTGGCTGTGATGGCTGGTATCCGAAGGATGGAGAAAAGGCGCGGTTCGATCAGCAGCCTATTGATGCCGCCGCCATGGTGCGTATGCTTCGCGCGGCGTTTGATGCCACGGATGATACCCGTTACCTGGAACTGAAGCGCAAGGCTTTCAACTGGTTTCTGGGTGAAAATGACGGTCATACCACTTTGTTTGACTTTGCTTCCAAAGGGTGCTTCGATGGCCTCACACCCGATGGCGTCAACGCCAATCAGGGCGCGGAAAGCCTGCTCAGTTACACCTTGGCTCACCTGAGTATCGAAGAGTTGCTTGTGGAAGACAGAAACAATGAGGAATGAGTCGGATTTGCTCAGTCCTCAGCAGCGTTTTTTTATAAGGGGAAATCACCATGAAACCCATCGTTATGGTCTCCAGTTGGTCGCCGCGACTGTGCGGCATCGCTACCTTCGCTGAAGAGGCGCGTGAATTTATCCAGAAACACAATCCGGACCGTGACGTGCTCGTCATCAGTCATACGGACGGCGCGGGCGATGGCGTCTTTCCCCTGATTGACATGATGCGGCCGGACTGGTGGAAGCCGGTGGTCAGGAAGATTGAGGCGCTTGATCCGTATGCCGTACATATCGAACATGAATATGGTCTGTATGAATATCATGATGATCGCGGTAAGGGCGATGGCAATGTTGGATTTCTTTCTCTGCTGGGGGCGATATCCGGCTATCCGGTCATCGTCGAGCCGCATACGGTTCACGGGCGCATGAATGA
>JAUZQZ010000037.1 GCA_030950745.1 Mariprofundaceae bacterium
CAAAGCGGGATTGAGTTACCTCAAAGAGGGCAAGAAAGATGATGCGCTTCGCAGCGCTGAACGTATAAAAATACTGCAGCATAAGATAAACTCGATTGACCAACTCTGCCTGTGTGTTGGAAATAGAAGATTTGTCCGAATAACGAAGCTTTCTTAATCTGTAGTCAGTGTTGGAATGTAAATTCTGAACAACCGGAAATGGCGCAAACGGCCATTTGATATTACCAATATCATCTACCATTTAGTCCATAGTAGAGGACAAAGCCGATCCGGAATACACGGAAAACTTACAGTTCCTCCGGATCAAACGAATCCACAACAATCGCCTGCCAGGTCGCTTGGGCGGCCTTGCGCAGCAGCGCTTCTTCTTCCTCATTGACCAGATTGGCCTTACGCAGTTCCGTGATGGCGGCTTCGTCATCAAGGGTGGTGACGACTCCGGCCTTCTGTGCGCGGTGTAATTTTTCTTCCGCTTCAGTGGCGTCAATCACTGCTTCAAGGGCATGCTCAATGCGTCCCAGTGGATCATCAGGCTTGTCCGTGATGTAAATGCCGCTGGTCAGGCGGTCCCGTGTTTCACCCGGTTCCAGAATAGAAGCAGCGATGCGGTGTCCGAGCGCATCACCGGGTGGCAGATAGGGTTTACCAAGAGGAAAAACGACGGGGCGTAATAGCCTGCCTACCCATCGGTTTGGAAAATTACTCAGGAAACCATCAAGCTGTTGCTGGGCCTGATACAATGCATCCTCGCATGCCCATTGCAGGTAGGGGATATCTTCTTCATGCCGACCCTGATTTTCAAAGTGTTTGATGGTCGCCGAGGCGATATACAGTTGAGCCAGCACATCGCCCAGGCGGGCGGATAATGTCTCCTTGCGTTTCAATGCACCACCCAGAATGGCCAGTGTGATGTCGGAGACAAAGGCCAGATTGGCGCTTAGCCGTTCAATGTGTTGGGCATACCTGCGGGCCGGGCCGGTGATAGGTGGGCGAGCCAATCTGCTGCCTGTCAGGCCTAACAGAAAGCTGCGGACTTTGTTGCTGCCGACGAAGCCGATGTGGGCAAACAGGGCACGATCAAATGCCTCCAGTGCTGCGGATTCATTTTCTTCGTTTGCCGCCTGAATTTCCTTCAATAGATATGGATGGCAGCGAATGACACCCTGTCCGAAGATGATGAGGCTTCGGGTCAGGATATTCGCACCTTCTACCGTAATGCTGATCGGAATGGCTTCATATGTGCGTGCCAACAGGTTCATCGGCCCCATAATAATAGCCGTGCCGCCAAATACGTCCATGGCATCGTTTACCACTGTCCGCATGCGTTCCGTGCAATGATATTTGGCAATCGCTGAAATCACGGAGGGTTTTTCACCCTGATCCACCGCATTGGCGGTCATCTGGCGTGTGGCATCCATGGCATAAGTGTTTCCGGCAATACGTGCCAAGGCTTCTTCCACGCCTTCCATGCGGCCGATAGGTATCTTGAATTGACGCCGGATGCGGGCATAGCCGCCAGTTGCACGCGTACACAATTTTCCCGCGCCGGCGGAAAGTGAGGGCAGAGAAATCGAGCGTCCGTCGGCAAGGCATTCCATCAGCATGCGCCAGCCCTGACCAACATAGTCAACGCCGCCAATAATCCACTCCATCGGGATAAACACGTCGTGCCCCATCACAGGTCCATTCTGGAACGCCTGTTCCAGCGGTAGATGGCGCTTGCCAATCTCCACACCCGACGTATCGGTGGGGATCAAAGCCAGCGTGATGCCCCGGTCCTCTTCTTCGCCCAGCAAATGATCCGGGTCGAACAGCTTGAAGGCTAAACCCAGCACGGTCGCCACCGGAGCCAGCGTGATATAACGCTTTTCCCAGTTCAGTCGAAGCCCCAGCACATTCTTTTTACCCTTGAACGTTTGCTTGCAGACAATGCCGGTGTCACGCATCGCCGCAGCATCACTACCGGCCCATGGGCTGGTCAGCGCAAAGCAGGGGACATCTTCACCTCTGGCCAGACGCGGCAGATAACGGTTCTTTTGTTCCTCCGTGCCGTAGTTCATCAATAACTGTCCCGGCCCCAGTGAATTGGGGACCATGACCGTCACGGCTGCCGTGCTACTGCGGCTGGCGATTTTCATCACCACGGCGGAATGCGCCTGGGCGGAAAACTCCAGACCACCGAACTGTTTGGGGATAATCATGCCGAAGAAACCCTTCGATTTGATGAATTTCCATACATCGGGAGGCAGATCATGCAGCATGTGGTTGATTTCCCAGTCGTCGAGCATGCCACACAATTTCTCTACAGGACCATCAAGAAAAGCCTGTTCCTCCTTGCTTAATTTCGGTGCGGGTTGATCAAGCAGGACGTTCCAGTCCGGTTTGCCGGAGAACAGTTCGGCATCCCACCATGTGGTTCCGGCTTCCAATGCCTGTTGCTCAGTGTCGGACATGGACGGCATGGCTTCTTTGAATAAAGGCAGCAAGTGCCTGCTGATGAGGTGACGGCGGAGAGGAAGAACGCTCAGCGGTATAAAAATCAACCCAAGGACCAGCCATGCAGGTATAAGAAATGCTATTGGCAGCGCATTCAGAGCCGTTACGGTTACAAGGATTAAAGCAGTTACTCCCGTCCATATAGGAAGTGAGGCACGGATAAATGCCAGCACCATAAAGGTGACCAAAAGCAGTAGAAGGAAGCATAAAACCGGCATGAGTATCTCCTTTTCTTTTCAACAGGGTCGGCCCCGCAAGTTGTGAACTTACGTGAGCAAGTCATTCTGAGTATAGCTGAATGGTGAGTAATAAGTCACATCCTTCATGATTTTCACGGCTTGACCGTGGCTGCCGCATCACCATAATGCCGCATCCCTTT
>JAUZQZ010000038.1 GCA_030950745.1 Mariprofundaceae bacterium
ACCCGTCCGAACGTTTACGCCTGCGGCGCAGCTTGCTGAAAACCATTGATACTATGGAGAAAGAACACGATAGTCTGATCAGCAAAACCTTGCAAAAGTTTTCACCACGGATTCGTGCCATGTACTTTGCCGCGCCGCTGTTTGCGGACAGCCAGGTCAAGACGTTCCTGCAGGCGGGCCGCACCCTGGCCCATGCGAAGGCGACCGCGCTCCATGCCAACAACTCCGATCTCCTGGCGATCTGGAAAGCGGCTGACGGATCCTTGCTGGATGCCCTGAACGCCATCGTGCGTCAATACCAGAAAGAGAGTGAAGATCATATCAGGGCCGTGCAATATCAGGGTCTCGGCATCACGCTGCTGATCCTTGCGGTCATGCTGCTGATGGTCCTGTTTCTCTTCCGCCCCATCGTGCGCCGCATGCGCGAATCCGCGAATGAGCTTGCCGCTTCCGAGGCGCTTCATCGCGGCGCCATGGAAGGCATGGTGGACGGCGTCATCGTCATTGATGCGCACGGCATCGTTGAATCCTTTAATCCGGCGGCAGAACGCATCTTCGGCTATACCCCGGACGAGGTGATTGGCAACAATGTCAAAATGCTGATGCCGGAGCCGTACAAACACGAACACGACGGCTACCTGAAGCATTATCTCGATACCGGCGAGGCGAAGATCATCGGCATCGGGCGCATCGTGGAGGGCAAGCGCAAGGACGGCGCCACGTTCCCGCTTGATCTGGCTGTCAGCGAAATGATTTCCGGTGAAGCACGTCAGTTCATCGGCGCGGTGCGCGATATTACCGAGCGCGTGGCCGCCGAGCAGGCCATTGCCGATAAAACCGAGGCGTTGGCGCTGCGCGGCCGCTACGATCAGTCCTATGCCAGGGCCATGGCGCTGTTCTCCTCAAGCTACAACCAGGAGAAAGCATTATCCGGCCTGCTGTCGATTCTGGCTGATCACCACCCCTATCCCGCCTCAGCCATTTACATCTATGAAGAGTGGAGCTGTACGCTGAAACTGGCCGCCAGCCACGGCGCCCCGGAAACGCTGAAAAAGGAATTTGAGCGCGGCGAGGGTCTGATCGGTCAGACAGCTTTGGAAAATAAAATCACCCTCCTGGAACTGGGCGAAAAAACCGGCATGACCATTGAGACCGGCTTGCTCACCTTCAACCCCGCCGCCGTCATCGCCAGCCCGATATGCTACCAGGAAAAAACCGTGGGCGTGCTGGCGCTGGCATCAAGCAAACCGCTGACCGATCTGGACAGATCCTTTATTGAACGCCTGTGTGGACAGATCGGCGTGGCCATGAACAACCTTCGGCAACATCGCGATCTCATGGACCTCGCCGAACAGCTCAGACAGCGCGGCGAGGAGGTCACGCAGCAAAACCAGCAACTGGAGCAGGCCAACCGCATGAAATCCGAATTTCTGGCCAATATGAGCCATGAACTCAGAACGCCGCTGAACGCCATCATCGGCTTCTCCGAGGTGCTGAAAGACGGCGTTATGGGTGAGCTGACCAGGGAACAAACCGAATACATCGGAGATATCTTCAACAGCGGCCAGCACCTGTTGAGCCTGATCAACGACATCCTTGATCTCTCGAAGATCGAGGCCGGCAAGATGGAACTCGATCTTGAGGAAACAAACGTGCCTGACCTTCTGAACAACAGCCTGTCCATCATCAAGGAAAAGGCCATGGCCCATCACATCAAGCTCTCGCAGGATATTGGCGATGGTGTTGAAAACTGCTGGATGGACGCGCGCAAGGCCAAGCAGATTGTCTTCAATCTGCTGTCCAATGCCGTCAAGTTCACGCCGGATGGCGGTTCCGTGCGCGTTCGCGCACGGAAGGTGAAAGGCGGGGAAAAAGGAGACGGTTCACTTTCTTTCCCGGCGAAGCCGGAAACCGGGAAAAGTGAAACTGTCCCCTTTTTCCTGGAAATCTCCGTCACGGACACTGGCATCGGCATCAGCGAAGCGGATCAGAAAAAGCTCTTTAACGCCTTTGTGCAGGCGGACTCCTCACTATCGCGTAAATTCGAGGGTACGGGGCTGGGCCTGGTCATGGTCAAGAGGCTGACCGAGCTGCACGGCGGTACGGTAGGCATGCAAAGCGAAGAAGGAAAGGGCAGCACATTCACGGCCTGGCTGCCGTATCGCACTGAAGGGAAGAAAGGGGACAGTTTACTTTCTTCGGAACGAAAAAGTGAAACTGTCCCCTTTTTCCCAAGACCTGACCCCGATTCGCTCACGGTGCTGATTGTTGAGGATGAGGAAGCAGCCGCCGAGCTGATGCGCGTGCAACTGGAGACGGAAGGCTACAGCACCACGCGCGCCGCCAGCGCCGAACAGGCTCTGGAGATGCTGACTAAAGCTAAAGCCAAACCCGATCTGATTACGCTGGATATCCTGCTGCCCGGCATGGATGGCTGGGATTTTCTGGCTGAAATCAAAAAGGATAAGGCGCTGGTGCACATCCCCGTGGTCATCGTCTCCATCATCGCCGACGGTAATGAAAGAAAAGGATTTTCACTCGGCGCTTCTCAGGTGCTGCAAAAGCCGGTCCGCAAACAAGCCCTGCTCACGGCGGTTGGCGATGCCGGGCTTGGACTGGATGGCGGCATATCCGGCACGGTGCTGGTGGTCGATGACGACCCCAAGGCCGTGGAGGTCGTTGCCAGCCACCTGGAAAGCAGTAGCGCCACGGTGCTTAGAGCCTACGGCGGCGCCGAGGCCATTGATATTGCCAAAAGCAAAAAACCTGACCTGATCATCCTTGATCTGATGATGCCGGAAGTAACCGGTTTCGATGTCGTCGATATGCTCAAGCAGCGCGAGGATACGGCCCATATCCCGATCATTATCCTCACCGCCAAGGTCATCACCGATGCGGATCGCAAGGCGCTGAACGGCGGCGTGCTGAAGATTGTCGAGAAGAGCGGCTTTAATCACGGCTCATTCATCAGTGAGGTGCGCCGGGCGGCAGGCAAGCTTGCCGCCAAATCCGCGCAGCCCGCGCCAAAGACCGCAAGAAAGAAGGCATCCGGGGTGAAAAAGTCTGCGACTGCCGCCATGGTCACCCCTGCCGACAAGGCTACGGTGCTGGTGGTTGAGGACAATGCAAAGGCATCACACTTGCTGAAGCGCTATCTGGAGGATGCGGGCTATGCGGTCATGCAGGCAGGCAACGGCGCCGTGGCTCTGGAACTGATGGCAGAGCGCAAGCCTGGCCTGATTACGCTGGATATGATGATGCCGGATATGGACGGCCTGGAGTTCCTGAATGAAAAGGCCAATCTTCCGGAGTGTCTGAATATCCCGGTGCTGATTGTGTCCGGCGTTGATGATGCCAGCAAAGGCCTGAGCCTTGGCACCAATGCCATTGTCCGGAAGCCGATCAAAAAGCGGGAGTTTCTCGATATTGTCGGCTCGCTCGGCATAGACCAGACCGGCGATGTCAAGCCAACAGTGCTTGTGGTGGATGACGACCCGAAGGCCGTCAAGACCATCTCCTCCTATTTTGAGGCGGAAGCCTTTCATGTGGTGAAGACATACGGCGGTGCAGAGGCGCTGGATTCCGTCAGGCAAGGTGCTCCAGACCTGATTGTGCTCGACCTGATGATGCCCGATGTGGACGGTTTTGAAGTGATCCACCGCCTGAAGAAGGATAAAAAGACGCGCGGCATTCCCATCATTGTGCTGACTGCCAAGACACTGACACGGGATGCGCGGCGGGAGCTGATGGATCACGTGCAGGCCATCGAGGAAAAGGGCCGGTTCGACAGGGATCATTTCCTGGTGGAAGTCAGTTCATTGCTTAAGGATAGAAAGCCATGAAAATTGTTATTATTGAGGACAATCCGACCAATATGAAGCTCGTCTCTGTTCTGCTGAAAAAGCAGCGCTATGAGGTGTTTGAAGCCACGGATGCCGAGGCTGGCATCCAGTTGGCCAGAGATGAATTGCCCAATCTTATTCTCATGGATATCCAGCTTCCCGGTATGGATGGCCTGACCGCCACTCAGGTGCTCAGGAACGATGAAAGAACGAAGGGTATCCCCATCGTTGCCCTGACAGCTTTCGCCATGAAAGGCGATGAGGAAAGGATGCTGGCAACCGGCGGCTGCGATGCCTATATAGCCAAACCCATCCGTTACAAGATGTTTCTGAAAACGATCGCATCTGTTCTGGATGGAGGAAAATAATGGGAAAACAGCCAACAAAAGAGGGTATCTTTGATGATGAAAACAAGAACCCGGAATTGCTAAATATTCCGCCGGATTCGACCATGATTCTTGTTGTGGACGATTCGGAACGAAATCGAAGATTACTGGGATCAATGATAACGTCCGAGGGTTACGAGTATTGCGAAGCAGATAATGGAAAAACCGCGCTTTCCCTGGCATGCACCCGCAAACCGGATATCATCCTGCTGGATATCATGATGCCGGACATGAATGGGTATCAGGTTGCGGAAAGTTTGAAACAGAAGCAGGAGACCAGAGATATTCCCATCATCATGGTGACTGCACTGCAAGATCAGCAATCACGCATTCGGGGGCTTGCAGCCGGGGCTGAGGAATTTGTTTCCAAACCTGTTCATGCCAATGAGCTTCAGATACGGGTGCGCAATCTTTTACGCCTGAAGAAAGCTGGCGACATCCTCAAGAAACATCAACAGATTCTCGAAGCGGAGGTGGCGGAGCGCACCGAAGAATTACAGACATCCTTTGTCGAGACTATTTATACGCTGATGCGCGCCGCTGAATACCGTGACGATGAGACTGGCGCCCATGTAGCCCGCATCAGTTATTACACGAAGGCGCTGGCCGAAGAGCTCGGTATGGACGCCAGCTTCTGCGATACCATCCATTATGCCAGTCCCATGCATGATATTGGCAAGATCGGCATTTCCGACAACATCCTGTTAAAGCCAGGCGGATTTGAGCCTGATGAATGGGAGATCATGCAGACGCATACCACCATTGGCGCAGGCATCCTGAAAGGCCATTCATCTCCCTATCTCCAAATGGGCCATGATATAGCCCTGTCTCACCACGAACGCTGGGATGGCGGGGGTTATCCTCGGGGGATTAAAGGAGAAGCCATCCCGTTCCCGGCCCGCATCATGCAAATTTGCGATGTCTATGATGCGCTCAGAAGCAAACGTCCCTACAAACCCGCCTTCGATCACGCCAAAACCATGCATATCATCACCAAAGGTGACGGGCGTACTGACCCGGCTCACTTTGATCCCGATATACTTTCCACCTTTAGGGAAAACGCGGATATGTTCAGGGATATCTACGAAAACCATGATGGTTTCCTGGCGAATCGACGGGAATAAGCGGCATGAAAGCGAAAGTGTGGGCCAATCTCGGTCGTTGACTTATTACTGCCGAAGGGGCTCAAAATTCAATGCTGATTGGCAATCCTCTTCCTTCTGAACAACTGTCTGCAATACCGATGCCGCGATACTATCCGCTAGGCCTAATCCTTTTGCTGTCAGTTTAAGGAGGGTGTCGGTTCGTTCGACGCAACCGTTTTCTTCCCAAAGGTCAAGAGACGAAGCGAACAATTCATGAATATCGCAGCCGAAACGGTCATTAAAACAATGACGGGAGATGCCATCCGTGCGGCGCAGCCCCAGCCAAACGGATTCTGCCGCCGCCTGTGGCGCGGATAACTGTTCCCGGCTGTTGATAGCGCTTCCGGCTTCAGACGCGGATTTAATATACGCTTCGGGTGACCGCATATTGCTGTAACGTATAATACCACTATCGGGTCTATCCCATTTTCCGGCAGCACCGGCGCCGATGCCGATATAATCGTGATACTGCCAATAACCATCGTTATGGTGGCAGCGCATGCCCGGTTTCGAGAAATTGGAGATCTCATACGCAGCGTATCCTGCTTGTGCAAGCCGCTCGCGCGTTTGCATGAGGAAGTCGAGTGAAAGGTCTTCGCCCGGTAAATGAAACGGCGTTTGTTTGTGGCGGATAGCCAGTTGCGTGTGCGGCTCCACCGTCAACTGATAACAGGAGACATGCTCCGGTGCGAGTGAGACCACTTGCTCCAGATGGTGCATCCATGTTTCGATGGATTGATCAGGCAAGCCATACATCAGATCCAGGCTGATTTGTTCAAAGCCTGCATTCCGTGCCATGTTATAAGCCGCAATAGCTTCGTGGCCGCTATGGATACGTTCCAGCCATTTTAGTTCTTTGTCATCAAAACTTTGCACACCCATAGATAAACGATTGATGCCTGCATTCCGGTAATTCGCGAAACGTTCTGCTTCTGCGGTTCCCGGATTGGCTTCCAGTGTAATTTCGGCATCCTGTTTCACTGGAAAAAGAAGAGCGGCAGTTTCCAGAACACTTTGAATCAGTGATGGTGGTGCAAGCGAAGGCGTGCCGCCGCCAAAGAAGACGGTTTGAATGGGACGCCCCGCGTATTGCCGCTGTGCGGACCAGTGTGCAAGCTCACGCAGCAGCGCCTGCTGATAGGCGGTCCACGGCGGCGATTGCCGTACATGTGAGTTGAAGTCGCAATACGGGCATTTGTGGATACAGAAAGGGATATGCACATAAAGATGTAAAGGTGAGTTACGCATCGACTTTTTTACAAAAGCACGATTTCGTAATGTTCCGGCTCCAGCTTGTCTTCGCTCTTGAGCATAATTTCTTTTTTCAGGAAATGTTCCAGTCCACTGATGCTGTCACTTTCTTCACCGAGCAGCAGTTCGATAATATCGGGATGGGCGACCACCATCAGTTTGTCACATGGATAGGCCCGCGCTTCGGCGACCACTTCACGAAACATCTGGTGACAAATTGTAATTTGACTGCGGATATGTCCCGTTGCATCGCAGTGTGGACACTCCTGCATCAGGGTTCGCTCCAGTGATTCGCGGGTGCGTTTGCGTGTCATTTCCACCAGACCGAGTTCGGAAAGGTGGATAATATGGGTTTTGGTATGATCGCGGGCCAGCGCCTCTTCCAACACTTCCAGAAGCCGCCGTTTGTTTTCTTCCTCTTGCATATCGATGAAATCTACAACAATGATACCACCCAGATTACGTAAACGGAGCTGATGTACGATCTCATGTACGGCTTCAAGGTTGGTTTTAAAGCCGGTTTCTTCCATAGTGCGTGAGGCAGTAAACGAACCGGAATTGACATCAATGGCAATCAACGCTTCAGTCTGGTCAATGACGATGTGGCCACCGGATTTCAATTCTACGCGGCGTTTCAATGCGCGGTTAATTTCCTCTTCCACACCATAGACATCGAAAATGGGACGTTCGCCCGGATAATAGTACAAATGTTTGACCACATCGGGCATAAAACGTTTGGCAAAAGACATCATGCGTTCGTAGGCATCGCGCGAATCCACATGAATTTTCTCCACTTCATCATCCACGAAATCGCGCATGACCCGCAGGTAGAGATTGAGTTCCTTATGAATCAGTGAGCCAGCCGCCGCGTGCTGCAGGCGATTTTCAATATCATTCCACAGACGTAACAAGAAGTTAATATCCTGCTCCATTTCAGACAGGAGATGTCCTTCGGCTACCGTACGAATAATCAAACCACCCTTCTCCGGCTTGAGGCTTCTGCCAATTTCCAGCAGACGCTCACGTTCTTCCGGAGTCTCAATACGGTGCGCGATACCCACATGGTCAAAATTTGGAAGGTAGACCAGATAACGGCCAGCCAGACTGACGAGACTGGTCAGACGGGGGCCCTTGGATGAGATCGGATCTTTCGAAACCTGTACAGTTAATTGCTGGTTTTCCGAAAGCAGACTGGAAATGTCGGGTATGCGGCGCCGGGAGGGTTCGGAAACTTCTGCGTGCGTATTTTCTTCCATCTCCTCCGCATCGACATCGGGCTCTGCTCCATCATTGTTTACATGATCTTTCGGCACGGCAACATCACCGGCATACAGAAATCCTGCGCGGGGCAGGCCAATGTCCACAAACGCCGCCTGAATGCCCGGCAGAACACGCTGCACTCTGCCGCTATAAATATTTCCTCTCAGGCCGCGTTCACGCTCGCGCTCAATATAAATTTCTTCCGCCTGACCGTTCTCCACCCGGGCGATCCGGGTTTCAAACGGGGTGACGTTCACCAGTAATTCAGCGCTCATTGTGCTGTGACCTGTTTCAGCATGGATAGTGTCAGACGGACAGGCAAACCAATCACGTTATCGAGTGGTCCGTCAACTGACCGTACAAAGCTTGCAGCTCCACCCTGAATCTCATAAGCGCCAGCCTTGTCCAACACCTCGTTGTGATCAAGGTAAGTTTCGATCTCTTCATCCTGCAGATCAAAGAAATGAACATGCGTACACGCGCAATCAATCAACAGGCGGTTTCCAAAGCGCACACAAACACCGGTATGGACCTGATGTGAACTTCCTGCAAGAGACCTGAGCATTTTGCGTGCTTCACTCATATCCGCAGGTTGTCCCATGGGGTTGTCGTTCAGGGATACCAGCGTATCGGCGGCGATAACGGGATACTGTGGATTGGCAATGGTGGCGGCCTTTACTTCGGCCAGACGCAGAACGGATGTTCTTGCATCTTCTCCGGGCAATAATGCTTCGTTGGCATGTGCCGGTCGAACCTCTACGGCCAGCCCTGCTGCTTGCAAAAGTTGCAGCCTGCGCGGTGATTTGGATGCCAGAATAACTTGCATGAGCGCATGCTAGCGGGTTTGAGAGGTTCTGTTGAGAGTGCAACCTTTCTTGACGCTACTGTGTAGCGCTTTACGATGGGCACAAGGTGAATACGTCCACATTTAATCCACTTAAGGAAGCGGCCAAACTTTGCGCCGATGAACTTCTGGCGGTGGACGATTGTATCCGTGAACAGCTCAGTTCGGACGTGATGATGATTCCTGCCATTGGCAATTACATTGTCGATAGCGGCGGTAAGCGCTTGCGCCCCTTGCTATGTATCCTGTCCGCCAGACTCTTCGAGTATCAGGAGCAACGGCATATTCCCCTGGCTGTAGTCGTGGAGTTTCTGCATACCGCTTCCCTGTTACATGATGATGTCGTGGATTCTTCGGGTGTGCGTCGCGGTACGCCGTCCGCGAATGGCGTATGGGGCAATCAGGCCAGCGTGCTGGTCGGTGATTTTCTGTTCTCACGCGCATTCGAAATGATGGTTGAGAACGGCCAGATGGATATTCTACGATTACTTTCGAAAGTATCCAACACACTGGCTGAAGGCGAAGTTTTACAGTTGGTACGCACCTTCCATCTGGAAATGATTGAAGCCGAATATCTTGAAGTCATCGAGCGCAAGACCGCTATCCTGTTTTCCGCAGCCGCCGAGATTGGTGCGCGTATTAGTGGGCAGGATAATGCTGTGATCGAACGCATGGCGGAATACGGCATGTGCCTGGGCGTTGCTTTTCAGCTGATGGACGATGCTCTGGATTATGTTGCGGAGACCGAGGATGTGGGTAAGCCGGTGGGGCATGACCTGGAAGAGGGAAAAATTACCCTGCCGCTCATCCGTGCAATGGATAACGATGCCATGTTGGTCAGGGTAGTCGCCGGCATCGCGGAACGGGGGACGTATGCCGAGGGCGAACGAGAGGAGGTGCGGCGAGCGGTGAATGATGCGGGTGGCGTCAAACGTTGTCTTGAAACGGCAGCCGAATATGCCATACGGGCCAAACATGCCTTGCCTGAGCATGGTGATACCGGAATTTTGCGGTTGTTGGCTGACCTTGCGGACTTTTCAGCCCGAAGGTCTTATTGATTTCAGTTGCATGCGGCATGCGGGCGATGGCACCTTGCGAGGGAAGGATTGTCCGCTTATGATGCGCGCCCTTGCATATTCAATGCTATATTCGGGGTGTGGCGCAGCCTGGTAGCGCGTACCGTTCGGGACGGTAAGGTCGGAGGTTCGAACCCTCTCACCCCGACCATCTTTATTTTTTTGTGACTCAGGTCACGACTTTTGTCAGAAAATCAGTTATGATGAAGTCGTAAAAAGGCTACCAGTGGCTTTTTGACTGTCCATTCATCGGCTATGCTTGCACAGCAGATATGCCGGGAGGCTGAGCATGGCGGAAGTGAAGACGAAAAAGCCGAATATAAAACCGAAAAAAAAAGTGATCACTGACAAGGATATCAGCGTCATTCACACACTGGACGGCAAGGAACAAATTGAACTGGTGGCTGCCGGTGAGATTTCCCTGTTACCACAACTGGCTGCTTCCCGGCCAGCACGGCGGGCGGATGAAAAGCCGCTGGATATGGATGTGATTATTGAGTCCGTAGCCCGCTCCATTGCAACAACCCAGGATCAATACAAGTGCATCATGTTTACGGACCTGGTCGGTTCTACTGAATACAAACGCCGTATGGGACACACCAAGGGTTTTATGCGTAATCGCGTGTTTTGCGATACCTGCGAACGTGGCGTAGAGCGTTTCGATGGCATGGTGGTCAAGCGTCTCGGAGATGGCGTGATGGCGGTATTTGAGTCGGCAATGGATGCGGTTCTGACCGCCCTGATGATCCGGCGCACCATTGAAGCGAACCGACGTAAATTGAAGAAATTGATTGGTCCCGTACAATATCGTATCGGTATTACCTGCGGTTATGTGAAAGAGATAGACGGTGATGCTCCCGACTATATCGGGCATGCAATGGACAAGGGTGCGCGTATCGAAAGCGTGGCCAAGGACAATCAGGTATTGATTGACGAAATCGTGTATGGCCTGATTCATACCAAGATTCGGGATTATTCGGAGGATATTATCATCGGCCCTCCCCGTAATCTGACATTGAAAGGAATCGGTGTAAGCACGTTGTATGAAATTGCACCCAAAGAGATGGGGCTGGCGGGTAGTATAGGATCCCGTTTGCGGCAAATATTTCGCTAGAAGCCCCCGCAAATTTCGCTATTTGATGCCCTCAATCACCTTGAAACCTTCACCTTCATAAAGGTACTTCGTGTTTTTCAGATACGTGTCCAATATGGATTCGTAAGGCAGTTTCCGATTGGCTACCATAAACAATGTTCCCGATGGTTTCAGACAACAACAGGCAGCATGGACCATGGCCTTTCCCAGCGTAATATCCTGAGACTTTCCGGCATGAAAAGGAGGATTTAAGACGACCCAGTCCATACTCTGCGGTATGGGTTCAGCAGTGGCATCCAGCCAGTGCATGTAAATTTTGGTGTGTGAAACAGGTGGTAAATTTTGTGTTGCGCATGCAATAGCTGTTGCATCTGAGTCAACAAGATGAATCCCGGATATTTTATCGCACTGCCGTAGAATGGACGCGCTCAGGAAGCCATTGCCACAACCAAGGTCCATGCCACATCCGGATAAATCATCCGGCAAGTGTTTGGCAAGCAGGCATGATCCGGTATCGATCCGGTCCCAACTAAAAATACCGGGCTGTGATATTAAATCATGGGCGAAAATGGCATGCGGCAGGGCTTGTTCTTTCCATTCTCGCATCAGGGTTGTGTTCATTTCATCAGATTTTTGTACACACACACAACGGCATTTTGATTTGATGGCTACTCGTGCATTGCCTGCCAGTTCGATGATGCGTTTCTCAAAAGCACGTGCACTCAGGTCGTTGGACGTACAAAATAGCATCTGACCACCGAAGGACAGTAAATCCATGGCCGTGGCAATCCAGCCCAGGGTTTGGATACGTTGTTTGCTTCCCAGGATGAGAATCATGTCAAAAGAGCACTCTGAAATTTCAGGCGAGGATGGAATGCCTTGCTGTGACAATTTCAGAGAAAGAGGCCGTATGTGTTGCTGTATTTGTAATTCTTCAGGAAGGCAAACAAGTTCCGATAGCAGGGGATGTGGAAAGGCGTTAAAGATGGCAACCCTGAGTGCAGGTGTTTTTTTTGAGGACTGATATTCCAGTAATTTGAGCCCGGTTTGATAAAGCAGGCCAGCAGCAGCGTTCATTTAACCCGGGTTGCCTGAGCTATTCATGAATCGCCGTGATGATCGCGCCGAGTCTTTGTTCGCAACGAATGCTTGCGAGTGATATGTGTAGCCATGCTTACGGATGCTTGAGCAAGTATTTGTTGCGGGCAAAGGAACAAGTGAGGGTGCGGCAGCATTTATGAATAGTTCAGGTTAGATGCTGAAGTTGGGTGCTGAAGCAGGTTGGTTTAATATGTCGGCCTCCCGGGCTTTTTCCAGACAGGAAGCCAGTGTAAGCGTTGCCAGATTCTGAAGGCAGTGTTTGCGCATTTGAAGTATCAACGGTTGTACCACCGCCTGTTGCAGGCGACAGGAATCGTTATCCACCATACTGCATGTGGTTTCAGGGGCGATACATTGGAAGATGTCGAGCAGGGAAATACGATGAGGGCTGATAGCAATCAGGTAACCGCCACCGGCACCACGTCTGGATTCAAGAATACCGGCGGAAACCAGCGCCTGTAAATCCGGTTCCAGATAGCGCCGGGGACAATGCAGCATGTCGGCCAGTTGTTTGCCGGACAAAGGAGAGTCACTGGCTGCAATACGCAGCAATGCAGTGAGTAGAAAATGGACACGACGCGATCCCAGCAGGTCAAGCATGATGATTTTGCAAGAGGTCATCAACGCACCCATGGGCGGGTGTGATTTCATTAAATATTAACATTTGCCAGAACTGCCGAAACCGCCTGCTCCACGTTCCGTGGTATCCAGCGTTTCCACTTCCTTCCAGTCTGCTTGCCTGACTGGTGCAATAATCATTTGAGCGATGCGGTCGCCGTGTTGAATATGGAAGGGATGCTTCCCGTGATTGATAAGAATCACGCCCACTTCACCGCGGTAATCGGCATCGATGGTGCCGGGGCTGTTCAGCACCGAGATACCATGTTTCAGTGCCAGTCCCGATCGGGGCCTGACCTGAGCTTCATATCCGGCAGGCAATGCCATGGCAAAGCCGGTGGGGATGAGAGCGTGCTCACCCGATTGCAACACCATTTCTTCATCAATGGCGGCGCGCAGGTCGGCACCCGCAGCATGCGTGCTGGCGTAGTGCGGCGAATCCAGTCCCTTGCCATGTGGCAGGCGTTGGATATGTACGGTTAATTGGTGTTGATTCATCAATCCATCCCCATGATTTGTTCAATGAGCCGCACGGCAAGCTGTTGCTTGGGCATGCGGGAAAGCTGTTCTTCCTGCTTGGGCGTCACCCACCAGCCAGCAGCATCGTTTTCTCCCATGCCACTGATATCATTGGCAAAGATAGCATCTGCGCTCTTTGCCCGTAACTTATTTCTAGCATGTTCAATATGGTTGCTGTGTTCAGCGGCAAAAGCAATGATTTTCCGGGGCCGATTCGGTAACCCCGCGATATGAGCAACAATATCTTCGTTGGCGTCAAGCGTGACTGTGATCCGGGCTTTGTCTTTTCGTTTTAATTTCCCTTCTTCAGGTTCAGAAAACCTGTAATCACTGACAGCGGCGGTGGCAACGAATACAGCGGTACTGCCTGCTTCCTGCTCGCAGGCGGTGAGCATCTCCTGAGCTGAACCTATATTATGCCGTTGAACAAGTGTCGATGTTGGCGGTGTTCCGGGACCCGCGACGAGTATGGTTTCCGCACCAAGTGCTGCGACAGCATCAGCCATGGATGCGCCCAGCTTGCCGCTGGCACGATTGGTCAGAATACGTACGTCATCCCATGATTCCCAGGTTGGACCGGCATTAATCAGCCATCGTTGTCCGCTCAAACGCTGTGGCTGTAGTAATGGCCGCATGGCTTCCATCAGTGTTTCCGGCTCGCTCATGCGGCCCGGACCTTCCTCACCACATGCCAGTTGTCCCGGTTCCGGGCCGGTGAAATGGATGCCCTGTGCTTTCAGTGCTTTAACATTTCGTTGTGTCGTTGTGGATTCCCACATGGAGACATTCATGGCAGATGCCAGCAGCACAGGGGCTTCACAGACCTGAAATAATGTAGTGAGGAGGTTGTCACATATTCCATGACTGAATTTGGCAATCAGATTTGCGGTTGTTGGTGCAACAAGCAAGATATCGGCCCAGCGGGCGAGTTGAATATGCCCCATTTGCCGTTCGGCTGTCAAATTGAATAATTCAGTATGCACGGTTTCGCCGGTCAAAGCCTCAAATGTCATCGGTGTAACAAATTCACATGCTGCCGATGTCATCACACAGCGCACGATAGCACCCTGTTTTATTAGTAAACGGGCCAGTTCGGCTACCCGGTAAACGGCAATACCGCCACCGATACCGATAAGAATATGCTTGCCGGATAGCATGTTAAGCTTGCAGCTCCTTGAGTTTATTCAATACATCTTCTACATGTCCCTTCACACGCACCTTACGCCAGGCGTGTATGACAATCCCATCGGGATTGATGATGAACGTGGATCGTTCGATGCCGCGCACCTGTTTGCCATACATATTTTTCATCCGAATGACGTCGAATGCCTTGCACAACAATTCATCAGCATCCGACATCAACCGGAAAGGAAGGTTCTGTTTCTCGGCAAAACGTTGATGGGATGCCAGAGAATCACGGCTGACGCCGACAAGCAATGCATTTATTCCCAAGAAATCACTCTCCACATCCCGGAACTCGCAGGATTCGGTTGTGCATCCCGGTGTGTTGTCTCTGGGATAGAAATAGAGGATCACCCATTGTCCGTGCAGGTCCGGCAATTTGAGGTTGCCTTCCGGCCAGACCGGCAAGGTGATGTCGGACGCCGCATCACCCGGATTCAGACTGTATTTACCCATAATGCGCCCCCGTAAATCTTTTAAGATCGATATGATAGTCTCTCATCCGATAACGTCGAGGAGTATAACAGCGATGAAGGTGTTATTGGCGGAACCCAGAGGATTTTGTGCCGGTGTGGATCGTGCCATTGCCGTTGTTGAGCAGGCGATTGCGATGTTTGGTACGCCTGTCTATGTTCGCCATGAAATCGTACACAATAAATTTGTTGTTGAAGAATTAAGGAATAAAGGTGCTGTGTTCGTCGAGTCGGTAACCGATGTGCCCGATGGCGCACTTTTAATTTTTTCAGCTCATGGTGTCAGTCGGGCCGTTGCCCAGGCTGCTCGTGACCGGGGATTAAAGGTGATTGATGCGACATGCCCATTGGTTACCAAGGTTCATATGGAATTGCTTCGCCACGAACGCAATGGTGACCAGGTCATTCTGATTGGGCATGCCGGGCATCCCGAAGTAGAAGGTACAATGGGGCAGGCGCCAGCAGGAACAGTGCTGCTTGTTTCTACGCCCGATGACGTGACGCTTCTTCAGGTTCGTGATGCCAGAAAGTTGGCCTATGTTACCCAGACGACACTCTCCGTGGAGGATACGGCTGACGTGGTTACTGCGTTGAAAAAACGATTTCCCCGCATTCAGGGCCCTAAACGTGATGATATATGTTACGCCACGACCAATCGCCAACAGGCCGTGAAACAGCTGGCTTCACATTGCGAGGTAGTGCTGGTCATCGGATCGAAAAACTCATCCAACAGCAACCGTTTGCGGGAAGTGGCTGAGCGGGAGGGCGCTGCCGCCTACCTCGTGGATGATGCGAATGACGTTCATCCGGACTGGTTTGAAGGGGCCAGATGCGTGGGTATTACCGCGGGCGCCTCTGCTCCTGAAGCGTTGGTGCAAGGCGTGATTGCGTGCCTCAGAGATTCGGGTGCGGAAGGTGTGGAAACGCTGCATACCATTGAGGAGCAAGTAACCTTTAGCTTACCGGAAGTGTTGCGCAAGCGCGCATCGTGCTAAAATAGTGCTGATGCATGAAGTCTGGAGAAAAGGAGATGATATGAAGAAACAGATACTAACCATTGTGATGGCGGCTGGTTTGGTCGTGTCCGCTGCCACACCGGCATTTGCCTGTAGTGTTGC
>JAUZQZ010000039.1 GCA_030950745.1 Mariprofundaceae bacterium
ACCCATATGTCAAGCCTGACCCGTATTTGCGTATTCTGACCCGTATGATTACCTTGCTTCGTGATGTTCCCTGCCTTGTCATAAGCATAGGCAACCGTCTTCTTTCCCTGCGTCTGGCTGGTGACGCGGCCCAGCGCATCATAGCTGGCCTTGTATGGGAGGCCGTTGCCCCAGCGGGCACTGGTGATTCCTTCAAGGGCAGAATAGCGCATGCCCGTAAGTATAGGCCGGCCATTGAGGTCGATGCCAGCCAGACGGCCTGCCTCATCGTAACTGTAGGTGATCTTTTGCCCGCCCGACAGGGTGGCGGCGCTGATGCGCCCTGCATTGTCGTATTCATAACTCTGGGTGAACTTCGGCCCTCCGGTGAAGGATTGCGTCATGGACGCCAGTTCCCCAAAGGCAGTATAGCCATAGCGCAGACTGCCGGCGTTCTCCTTAATCTGTGTCAGCAGGCCTGTCTCTCCACCTTTGCTGCCGTAGGAGAGGCGCACTTCGTCCTTCTTTCCATATTGGGAAGAATTCGGGGGACATAATACATAACTCAACCTCGCATACCTTCAAACTTCCGCTCATTCTTTCTATCGTCAAATAATTAAGTATTGTGTCCCCCGAACTCCAGGCCCTTACGCCGGAAATTGATTATGGTCTGGGATTTACAACCCATCGGATCCGTGATCCGGTCGGCGGGAATTCAACGAAACATGCCGGCAGCCTTGATACAGGCTGGAGTTTCACGAAATCGAACCGCATCGTAGCGGAGGGAGTATATACGCAAACAACGGGGATATCGGTCGGTAACGGTTTCGGCACACGGATGGCATGGGTGTATACGGGCTTTCCGGGGTTGCGGTCAAGCCTGGGCTACCTCAATCTGTCGTCAAATTATGGCGCTTCATTATCCGATCCCGGTAATCAGGTTAACGGCAACGTAAAGGGTCCGGAGGCAACCATAAACCTGTTTTCTCCGAAGCTGAGTCTATGGTTCGAGGATTTGTCTTTGGCAGTCAATGCATTTTCATACCGACGCCGCAACAATGAACCGCGCATCAACCAGCTCGATTTGCAAACCCAGTTTTCAATAAAAAAAGCCGTTCAAGTCTCCGGAAGTTTCCGCCGCCGCAGGGAATCGGGAAGTGTTTCAACCACGATGCGTTTTGCCGAGCAACATGCGTGGAGTGAGGCGTGGCGGGGAGGCATACAATATTCCCTGAACAGCTTTATCGGGAGCAGAACCCATCGAATTGTGGTCGATGCTTCAACCGGCCTTGCTGATTTCCATCATCGCTTCGCGCTTGAACTTATCCGCCGGAGCGGGGCGGGCGTTTTGTTTGGTTCGGTCAGGGAGGCCGGCCTGCTGGGGTCGGGGCGCTGGCATCATTTGATCTATGAGGCGGTCTTACGGTTTACAGACAGGGTGGATCAGAACGGACTGAACAGTTTTGCACGGCTGGCCTATGAGGAGAACTTCCTGCACCGGTACCTCGGCAATGTTTACTTTACCTTTGGTGACCGTTCCGCGCTCAGCACGGCACAACGATATGAGATTGGGACAGCGCTGAGCTTCTAGATGGTGCGGACCTTTCTGTTTATCGCTTCGCTGATTCTTTTACAGGCATGCAGCAGTTATTCCCTGAGGGAAGAATTTTACCGGGGGGAGGTCAAATACCAGTTCGAGCTGGGCGACAAGCTATATAAGCAGGGGAAATACAAGGAAGCCACCGCTGCCTACATGAAAATTTCTCATCTTGTCCCTGATAATGCGGAAGCCCATGCCGCAATCGGGAATGCCTATTTGGCTTTGGGGGATAGGGAAAACGCGTTACAAAATTACCGGCGTGCAATCGTTTTGAAGCCCGAACTGGAAAATGCTCTGGAACCTGCCCTGGCCTATGCGCTTTCGACCCCGAAGCCGGATGGTTCCCCTTCGATCAATGATCTGGTTCTCGCACTGGATGCTGCGGAACAAGGAAATTTGGAGAAATGGAAGGCCCTTGCCGGAAGTATCCCCGATCCGGCCGCGTGGGCAGATCAACTCCGGCGGGTATTCAGACACTCGAATCAAACGGTGAGCAAGAGATTGCTACAACTGTATGCCAATGGGCGCTTTTCCGCATGCCCGACATGCATCGTTCTTGCAGGGGCGTGGTGCTCCGTTGATCTGTCTCCGGAATATTTCTCTCTCGTACTGGCATCCATTAAACACGCTTCCGGCCAAAAACTTGCTGCGGTGTTGGCGTACCGGCTGGGTCTGGCGTACGAAAAGCATGGTGATCGCCGCAGGGCGTTGGATATCTATCTGATGTATCCGGATGATATTCACATCGCAAAAAGGCTGAAAAGATGACGTTCTTTGAATGTTTAATGATAATTTGTTACGCTTTCTCAATCGGATTTACAGCAGGGAGGGGCACAGATGAGCGATACATTGAACAGGATTTCCGAGGAAGGGGCCAATGGTTCGTCCATGATGCCCGTCATACAGGGTGTTGGCAGGGCAGCCATTGAAATCGCAGCTTTGCTGCGAGGTGCTGTGTTCCGTGGCGCGCTGGGACTGGCAGGCGGCGAGAATGTTCAGGGTGAACAGCAGCAAAAGCTGGATGTGTTATCGGATGAAATTTTTCTCGATCAAATGCGGTCCACTGGTCATGTATGCGCCGTTGGTTCCGAGGAACAGGAAGAGCTACTGGTGATTGATGAGTATGCTTCCGCCCCTTATCTGGTGCTGGTAGATCCTCTGGACGGGTCTTCCAATCTTGATGTGGATGGTCCTGTGGGGACAATTTTTTCGGTTGTTAAACGAAAATCTGCCAGCGATCAACGCCCGGATGTTAATGATACCTTACAGGCTGGCAGGGATGTGATTGCCGCAGGTTATGTCCTGTATGGTCCTGCGACAATGCTGGTGTGTTCCGTGGGTTCTGGTGTTAATGGCTATACTTACAACACAAACAATGCCCGCTTTGAAATAAGCCATCCTGACATAAAGATTCCACAGTCAGGTGGATATTATTCCGTTAATGAAGCCAATTCAGCACAATGGCTACATGGTATGGCCGATACGCTGATATCCGTACGCCATACCGAGAAGCTGGGCATGCGCTACGTGGGCGCCATGGTTGCGGATATACATCGCACCTTGCTCAAGGGAGGCGTATTTCTGTATCCGGCGGATGCAAAGAACACGACAGGTAAACTTAGACTCTTGTACGAGGCTATTCCGATGGGCTTCCTGATGGAGCAGGCGGGTGGCAAGGCGCATACCGGCGAGCAACCCGTGCTTGATGTGCAACCCGAAGCATTGCATCAGCGCGTGCCGGTATATCTCGGCTCCTGTGCCGCTGTGGATGGTTTGACGGCGTAAGGCTGTGCCGGCGCCTAGCCTTAGCTCCTTGGGATGACTCTGATGGTATGCTCTTCTGCGGGACAGGGCACCATGTCTGATCCGGCATCATTCACTGATTATTATTTACGCCAAATTGGCGTAGTAACACCTTTATCCGAAGCAGGCGAAACGCAGTCCGATCATTCGAAATCTATCCCGGAAACGGTATCTGAAAAAGTGAATCTGGAAGATTTGGCCAGGCAAGCAGCGGGATGCACCGCATGTGCTTTATCGCGTAAAAGAACACAGGTTGTTTTTGGTACGGGTAACCCCCATGCTGATATCCTCTTTATTGGCGAAGCTCCCGGCCATGACGAGGATATCAAGGGAGAACCCTTTGTAGGCCGTGCTGGCAAATTGTTGGACGGGCTTCTGGCCGCATTAGGATTCGATCGTCAGTCTGTATATATCATGAATGTGGTGAAATGCCGCCCACCCGAAAATCGCAACCCAAAGCCCGAAGAAGTGCAAGCATGTTCACAGTGGTTTGATCCTCAGTGGGATGCCATTGCACCGAAAATCGTGTGTCTGCTGGGCAGAGTTGCCGCTCAGCGCGTGTTGCAGACGGAGGAACCCCTGACGGCGCTGCGGGGGAAATGGCATGAATACCGTGGCGTTCCGGTATGGGTCACCTATCACCCGGCTTATCTGTTGCGTTCTCCATCTCAAAAATCACGGGTTTGGGCAGACTTGAGACTGTTATACCGCCGTTATCAATCGTTAATGACGTAAACGTTCAGTATCTTTTATTTGGGAATTTCCCCGTTTTGTTTCTCGATGTGCACACGACTGATCCAGTTGCCGTTCAGGGTCAGAATCTCCAGTCGTACATCACCTATTTGCAAGCACATGGTTGCCTCTGGTTGGGCTCCCAATTGTTCCACAATCAGGCCGCCTATGGTTGTGGAACCTTCTTCCGGTAGCTGAATTTCCAATGCCTGGTTAATGTCGTGAAGATTTAAAGTACCGGCAGCGACCAGTGAGCCATCCGGTTGTGGCCACATTTCGGGCAGGGTTGGTGTGTCGGACTCATCTTCAATTTCACCAACAATCTCTTCAAGAATATCTTCCATGGTAATCAAGCCATCAATATCGCCGTATTCATCAACGACAATGGCCATATGCTGATGATGGCTCTGAAAATCAAACAGTTGTTGCAATGCATTTTTGTTGGCGGGTACAAATGGCAGGTCGCGCCAGATAACTGCATCCCGGAGCGGTGAATTAATATGCTGGCGTTTCACCAGATCGCGCAGATGCACAATACCAATCAGATGGTCTGTCTTTTCATGAAAAACAGGGTAGCGTGAGTGAGGTTTATGTATCGCCTCTCGCAGGCATTGAGCCACATTGCATGAAGCATCCAGTACATCCATATCTTTTCGTGGTGTCATCAGGGCTTTAACCGGAACTTTATGTAGATGCAGGCTGTTCAGCAGCATTTGCTCGCGAGCCGCATCGAGCACGCCTGATTCCGCACTTACATCAATGATCTTCGCCAGTTCCTGATGTGTTAATTCCGCATCCGTACCCTTGGGGATGTTCAGGATGCGCTGCATCAAACCGATGATACCCATCAAAATAACGGTCAGCGGCATCAGTATACGCATAATCCACTGCAATGAGCTGGCCACATGGCAGGCAATGCTTTCAGCATGGGCGACTGCAATCGTTTTGGGCAATATTTCTGCCAGCAGTACGACGACGATAGTCATGGCAATGGTGGCATAGAAGATACCTGCTTGCCCGAAAGCAGCTACGAAGGCGGCGGCAGTGATGCTGGAAGCGGCAATGTTAACAAAGTTGTTGCCCAGAAGGATTGCAGCAAGCATGTGTTCGGGTTGATTGAGCAGATGCTCCGCTTTGCGCGCACCACGGTTTCCCTGGTCGCCTAACAAGCGGAGACGGAAACGGCGGGCACGAGTCAGCGCTGTTTCCGAGCCGGAAAAGAAAGCGGACGCCAGCAGCAAAAGAAATAGAATGCCGATAATGCCTGGCCAGGATAAAGCAAATGTATTCATCCGGTTTTATTCTGATTGACTGGTGTCAGGAGCCCAGAGGTGCATGTAACCAGGCCTGAACAATACGTACACCAAAATAGGCCAGAAGTAACAGTAAATAGGCGGCAACGACCATCCAACTTGCACGTTTACCCTGCCATCCAGCCCGATTGCGCATGGTAAGCAGCGAGACCAGTACGGCCCATGAAAATATGGACAAAATGACTTTATGTGAAAGTAGAGAAAAATGGCCCACCCATTCCCATTGCCAGATCAATCCGGTCAAAATACCAAGCGCCAGAAGCCAGGTGGCTGATCTGACCTGACCATACATATGGTTTTCGACTTCCAGCAAGGAAGGAAGTGCCTGCACGATGGGTCCGATTTGTTTACGTTTGAGCGCCCGATCCAGTAGCAGATGCATGATCGCATGTAACGTGGCAAGCGTGAGTATGGCGTAAGCCAGCAGTGAGAACAGAAGATGGCTTGTTTCCATCATTGAGCTTGCCTGAATGCGCAAAATGGGGGTATTGGATAGCAACGGTATGAGCAGTAACGGAATAGCGGTCGCCGGAAGCAGGAACAGCCCCAGGCCATGGATACCATGACGGAGAAGGCCCAGCATATAAATATATTGCACAATCAGCGTACAAACGGCTACGGAGGCCGCAAGGCGGAAATCCAGTCCCCAATTGGTGATGGGTTCCAGCCGGATCAGTGCGTAGAGGCTGATAAGCATGGATACCGAAAGAATCAGGGCAAGCACCTTTGCGCTTAACCGGGGTTTGTTCCACACACCCGACCATACCAGCCATGCGCAAATTGCGGTGATACATCCCGAAATGGGGAATAAGTAAATAGATGTCATATCATTGTCACGGTGTATAAACCCGGATTATCCATGAATGCTGCCGCACCTGCAATGCGCAGATGATTTGACCCGGCGTGGAGATACGACACAATCGGGGTTATGCAGGTTACGGTACTTTTTCTGGCTGCTGGCAGCGGGCGGCGTTTTGGCGGTGGAATCCCCAAGCAATACCAGTGTGTGAACCATGTTCCTTTGGTGTTGATTGCGTTGAACAGTCTGGCGAAGGAGTCCCGGATTTCCGCCGTACAACCCGTGTTGACGGCAGGTGACGAGAAGTTTGCCACATGTCTTGAGAAGCAATCGTTTCCCTTTGATATATTGCCTCCCGTAACAGGAGGAGAAGAGCGTGCCATTTCCATGGCCAACGGGATTGCTGCACTTTCCGGTGATGTGGAGTGGGTGGCGGTGCAGGATGCGGCGCGGCCTGTTCCCTCGCCTGAGTTGCTGGCCAGCGTTTTGGATGCAGCCGGGCAACATGGTGCGGCTGTACCGGGTGTTCCTGTGCATGACACCATTAAATGTGTAGACCAGGAGGGGCGGGTGCTGCAAACCCTGGATCGCCGCGTTCTGCGTGCGGTACAGACGCCACAGGTGGCGCGCCGGGAATGGTTTGTTGAAGCCATTGAATCCGAAAGGGACTGCATGCATCTGCATACGGATGATGCTTCCATGCTGGAGGCTGCGGGGTTTCCTGTTTTTGTCAGTCGGGGCGACGTCAACAACCGGAAAATTACGACGCAGGAAGATATGATGTGGTTGCAGCATTATATGGGAACGGAAATTAAATAACTTGTGTACTTTGGATTTGTCTTTTTGTCCGGCATCTGTGTTGTAAAAACCGTTACATAGCGATGCTATGCGCCGATTTTCACGCCTTGATGCCGAACAAAAATCCTGCACCCAAAATGTACAAGTTATTCAATCCTCGTTCCATGGAGGCGAAAAAATGAGTTTACGAATTGGCCAGGGATTTGACGTGCATGCATTCTCCGAAGGGCGAAAGCTGATTCTGGGTGGCGTGCATATCCCGTATCCCAGGGGATTGGCGGGACACTCCGATGCCGATGTCTTGACTCATGCTGTTTGCGACGCGCTTCTGGGCGCGACCGGATTGGGCGATATTGGCCATTTTTTCCCCGACACCGATAATAATTACAAGAATGCGAACAGTCTGGACCTGCTGACAGAAGTAATGCGGCATGTGGATAAGAGGGGACTAAAAGTTGTCAATATGGATGCCACGGTGCTGGCACAGGAACCGAAACTTGCATCCTTTATGCCGGATATGAAAAGAAATCTGGCCGGTGTCATTGGTGTGGATACTTCCTGTATCAACATCAAGGCAAGTACGACGGAATATCTGGGATTTACCGGAAGAAAGGAGGGTATTGCGGCGATGGCGGTGGCGTTGTTGGAGCCAAAGGACTAAAATCAATTTATGGCTGATATCGCTACGCAACTATTTTATGCCACCTGCAATCCGGCTCACCGCGAGTTTTATTCAGCGTTGATGCACGACTGGCAGGAGGCTGGTCAGCCCGTTGAGATTGATAATCATGGCGCTGGCCTGGCCGTGCATTCGGTAGCGTGGACGACCGATGCCGGAGCGCCAAAACTGTTCCGGTTATATGCCGGTGCAGGTGTTGATTCGCCATGTATTGAGATTGATCTTGATCAATGGCGTAACTGGTTTGGTGAGGCGGTGGTGGATATTTGCGTGTGTACAATAAATGCCATCGATGGCTTGAGCATCAGACGGCACAATAGCCGCATAGCGATTCTTAATCCCGGGCACATGTCCGGCCCGATGCAGCAGGCGCTGCGTGAGGCTTTGGTTAGCTGGGCCTATCGCGCCAACGATCTGTTCGGCGCCTGATAAGTGACAGCGAAATAAACGAGGCTTTATTTACGAAAGTGTTCGCATCTCCCGGAATTTAAGCCCCTCCCCTGGCAATAGGCGTAAGGGTAAAGTCGCCTGCGTTTTTCGGCAGTCCTTCCAGTACCAGCACAAAACCACGATCGCCCAAAGCGGTAACCGGGACGTGATCCTCTGGCGGTACAATATAAGGTGTACGGCGAATGGCGACCATGAGTGGTGGTTGTGACACCGGTAGTTCACGTTGGAGTAGCATATGTTCCGGGTCGTTTTTGACAAAAATAGAGAAGCGGATGGCCGGTGGGGCAAGCTCACATTGAAGCAGGTTTTTTACGCGTCCTTCGATCACCAGAACCTGACTACCATCTTCCCGCTTCACCCACTGGGCCCGGATACTTTCCGGTTGAATGTGCCAGTCCTTGTCGCGTACCTTGACGGGTAAACCCACATTGATGAGCACGCTACGCAACCATGGATCATCCAGCCATGCATCGTGTCTGGACCAGAAGCCGGCAGTAGCGATGAGCAGCATGATGGTGAGCAGCCAGGGCATAATGCGCACATTGGCACGGGGTGGCGGCGGCAGAGCATCTTCATCTTCAGGAGCTTCTTCCATGGCGCTTGCTGGCTCAGTCGTTTCTTTGCCGGGTTCTTCTGTGTCAGATGATAATTCCCTCTGATCCACAGATGATGTTTCTTCCGAAACCATCCTGTCGGGGTCTTCTGTTGATTGATCTGGTACTGTTAATTCCGTTTCAGGTTCCGGATCCGTACTTATTACTTTATTATCATCGGGATCGGCGAGGATTCCATCAATAATTCCTTCGAATGAGGTTTCCTTGTCATCAGGTGCTGACTCTCGTGATGTTGGGTCTGCAGAAAATAGGGGTAGATATTCTTCATTTTCATTTTTGTCAGGGTGTTCATCACCGATGGCCCTGGCATTGTCAGGCGGTTGACCGAAACCGAATTCAGTGCCGCACCGGTGGCAGATAAGAATAGTTCCTTCATCTACCCCTTCAAGCTGGTAGGCGGCCTGACAATGGGGACAAACCACGTGCATGGCCCGATGCTGTACTGTCCCGCACCTTTTGTCAGCCCTGCTTTGCAACCTTGTCAGCAACACATAACCTGTCCGCCA
>JAUZQZ010000004.1 GCA_030950745.1 Mariprofundaceae bacterium
GATGAGCGGCAATCCCACTTTGAGTCCATTTTCGGGGTGGAATGAGGTGCATGGTGGTTCCATGGACCGAAATTCCAGCTCGGAAATGGGCCGAAGTGGGGAAGCCGATTGCCGCTCATGAGTTTTGCAAGTGGCTCAATAAAAACAGGTATCACAACAGTAATATCAGGCAGATGTGTGCCGCCAAGGAACGGATCATTAAACACCACGGCATCGCCACGCTGCCAGTCCATGTGTTTCACCACATTGCGCATGGCATAAGCCATGGAGCCCAGGTGCACGGGGATGTGCGCCGCTTGCGCCACCAGTTCTCCAACCCTGTCAAACAGGGCGCAAGAGTAGTCCTCACGATCCTTGATATTGGGCGAAAGCGCAGTACGTTTCAGCACAGCCCCCATTTCGTCGCATATGGCCGCCAGACGGTGTGCGAAGAGGCTTAATTCCACGGCATTCACGGTGCAATTTCCTCATTCTGTCGCGTCAGAATCAGGTGACCATGCGGCGAAACCGCAAGCTGCCAGTCTGCCGCCAGCCACAGCGTGGCTGTATCTTCCAGAATCAATGTCGGACCGGTGATTTTATGCCCCGGCCTCAATGCCTCACGCCGATAATGTGGAATTCGCCCTGCTTCGACGGTGCCGGAGTAGTCAGAAGGCTTTGGATGGGATGTGGCAGGAGACAATTCGGGCAAACAGACCTGCGCTGTTTCCGCAATAGCACGCAGACGCAACGTTATGATCTCAATGGGTTGATCAAGCGTGTGCCCATATGCGTCGGTATGGGTGTGGATAAATTGTGTTGCAAGCGCATCCATATTGTTCGTATAGGGAATGGTCAGGTGAAAGCCCTGTCCCCGATAGCGCACATCGGCAGTACGTTCGATGGTTATTTGCAGGCCCGGCATCCGTTGCCGGGCTCGTTCTTCCAATTGGGAAAATATGCATTCCGATTCATCCGCAGCATGCTTGTCGTCCAATCCAATCCTGCGCGTCTGCGATACATCGCACTGCCGTTGCCCCGCAAGCATGCCCAGAGCGGAGAATGCGCCACTGGCCACGGGTAAGATGATTTTGAAGATGTCGAGCGCTTCAGCCAGTGCGCAGGCATGCAGGCCGCCTGCGCCGCCAAAACAGAGCAGTGCAAAGCTTTTGGGATCATGTCCCCGTTGAACGGATACAACACGCAACGCACCCGCCATGTTTTCCTCGGCCACCCGGACGATGCCTTGGGCCATTTCCAGCATATCCATATTGAACTGTTTTCCGAGTTCAGTTACCGATTGTCCGGCTTTTGCCGCATCAATCGGTATGTTCCCGGCCAGTTTCACGGACTCCGGGATACGTCCGAGAACGACATTGGCATCCGTGACCGTCGGTTGCGTACCGCCCTGATCGTAACAGGCAGGGCCCGGGTCAGACCCGGCAGATTCCGGCCCCACCTGCAATAGTCCTGCCTCATCGCGCCATGCAATGGAGCCGCCGCCGGCACCGATTGTGTGGATATCCAGCATGGGCATAGCCACAGGCAAACCAGCAATATGGCCTTCGGTGGTAATGCGTGCGCTACCATCCAGCAACGATACGTCCGTGCTGGTGCCTCCCATATCGAAGGTGATGAGACCGGGTTCAACCAGTTGTTCACCCACTGCTCTGGCTGCCACTAAGCCACCAGCAGGGCCGGAAAGCACCATTTTGATGGCATTTCTGCCAGCCTCGTCAACATCCATCAGGCCACCTGCCGAGTGCATCACAAATAAGTTCTGATCGGCATTTTCCGGGGAGATGGCATCAGCCAGGCGCAACAAATATTGCTGCACCAATGGGCCTACATACGCATTGAGAAAGGTCGTAACCGCGCGTTCAAATTCCCGGTATTCGGCCAGTACCTCATGCGATTGGGAAACAAACAGGCCTTCAGGCAAAGCATCGGCGGCAGCCTGTTCCTGTTCCTTATTCAGGAAGGAAAACAGAGTACATATGGCCACGGATACGTAACCATTCGCTACGTCGCCAAGTTGCTCCAGGTCTGCATTTTGAATGGGTTCGATGAGCGTCCCGGCAGCATTCACCCGGCCACTGATGCCGAAGCAGTCCTCCTGCTTAACCCATGCGGGCGGCATGGGAGGACACAGGTCATACAGCCGGGGACGCGTCTGGCGACCTATGCGTAGCAAGTCCTCCATACCCCGGTTGGTGACAAACAGTGTCTTTACGCCCTTACGCTCCAGAATAGCATTGGTGGCCACTGTGGAACCATGTACCAGATACAGCTCTTGAGGCGTAAGGCCCAGCGTGTGAATACCGCGCAAAATAGATTCACAGGGGTTATGGGGTGTGGAAAGCTCTTTATGAAAGCGTAGCCGCTCGCCATCGAAGGTGACAAAGTCCGTAAAGGTCCCTCCGGTATCCACACCCAGAACCAAGCTTTTCACCGATGAGCCAATTGCGAAACTCATAAGTGGCGATTGGCATCTCTGCTTCGACTCATTTCCGAGCTTGAATTTCGCTTCATGGAACTACAATGCAGCTCATTCAATCCCGAAAATGACCTCGAAGCAGGATTGTTACTCATCCTCCCAGAGGATCGCAATTGGCTCAAATAAAACCTCATTCAGCGAGCTGCCGGGCAGTCAGGCGCAAGGGCGTCCAATAGCGGGACTTATTGCAAGCCGGAGCAACACTGCGGATGGCTGCCCGACGGGAGCCTTCCGGATGGCCCGGCTCTGAATGTGGCTTTATTTGTGAAGGGCTTGCTACCATGCAACAAATATAGCGTCTATCGAGCCACTTGCAAAACTCATGAGCGGCAATCGGCTTCCCCACTTCGGCCCATTTCCGAGCTGGAATTTTGGTCCATGGAACCACCATGCAGATCACCAAACAGATAACCCTATCGCGCGGCGGGACAGCACCGCTTGCTCCCCGAAAATGGACTCAAAGTGGGATTGCCGCTCATCCACCCAGAGTTTTGCAAGTGGCTCTATCGTTTCCGGTTAGTAGTGTGATGTGGCGCACAGAAACATGTCCGTGTATTGTCACGCTTGGCCTGCCTATATGAGATAATTTATGTAAGGAGACAATACATGCCCTATTTGATGAGATTAATGATTTCTTTGACGTTGCTGCTGGTGACCATTCCTGCCAGTGCTGATGAAATAGTTTCACTTAAGGCCGGATACATGAGCTTGAGTGCAAGCGGCAAATATGCAGCTACGGCTGGTGGCGTAGCAGGTACGCCAGTGGATGTGGATGGTACGCTCAATCTTGGACGGAGTAACAATGTGACCGTGGAAGGAGCCTTGAATTTGGGCGACTTCAGGATATCCCTGAATTATCTTCCGTTAAAATTCAATGGTTCCGGTGCATTGAATATTCCAGTGACCTATAACGGCCAGAATTACAATATTGGCGATGCGGTCAATTCGGAGATCAAGATCAATGTTTATGATGCGGCCATCACCTGGTATCTGATCAACATGGATGATGTGCCTTCCCGTTTGCAGATTGGTATTGAAGCGGCAGTAAAAATAACCGATGTGGATGCTACCTTGTCTGATCAGACTCTGGGCATCAGTCAGACGGTGAGCAAAACCCTTCCCATCCCGACAATTGGCCTGCGCGGTCGCGTCGCTCTGGCGGATTTTGTCGGTGTGACTGCCCGCGTAGGCTATCTGGGATATGCCGGTAATCATTTTCTTGATGCCGAGGGCCAGGTGGAATTTTCACCGATACCAACGCTGGGTATTTATGGCGGTTACCGCTACATTAATTTAAAAATAGACCAGTCTGGCGTTTTCGTGGATGCGAGATTCCAGGGTCCGTTTGCGGGTGCATTTTTTCGTTTCTGATGTCGCCGTGGTGAAAAGGGATTATTCAATAATACTAATTATTGAATAATCCTTGCTATTTCAATATGTTGTGCTAATCTGCTCTTGCAAAACATTACTGTAGGGGCGTTATTAAGGCATGATTCCCAGTGTCTAAGCCCTTTTTCGGGAGGCAGCCATGATCCGTACGCTCATAGTGATCTTCAGTATGATGCTGGGAACAAGCGTGGACCCTGGTCAGGTAAATGGTCAGGAGAGAGCAGCAAAAACACCGAAAGCGCCGGTGAAAACGGCTGAAAAAACCAGTCATGAGATTCCTGATGCCATGAAACATCTCGTAAAGGGACCGGATGTGGATATTGAATCCCTGCGTGATCCCTTTGCCTCCTACCTGGCACTGGTAGCCAGTCGGGGACGACAGACGCTAGCTGAACGTCAGTCACATCTGGCCAGCCGGGATCGTGAAATACTGGAGACATTTGATCTTACTACGCTCAAGCTTGTGGCCACCATGCGTATGGGTGAAAATCGTGTAGCTATGGTTGAGGATGGAACAGGCAAGGGTTACATCGTCCGGCGTGGCAACTACATGGGGAAGAATAACGGACGCGTTGAAAAAATTACCGATAACACTCTTTATCTGGTCGAACAGATCGTTAATCCGGCGGGTGATATTGTAGATCGGCAGGTAACCATGACCCTCAAGGAAGTTAATCAGTAACCGCAAGTGTGAGTATGTCTGATGCGGCAGTACAGCGTATATTCGAACGCCTGCAAGCCGAAAATCCCAATCCTGTAACCGAACTGCATTACAGCAACCCGTTTGAGTTACTCGTCGCCGTTATCCTGTCGGCGCAAGCCACGGATGTGGGCGTCAACAAGGCTACCGTCAAACTCTTTCCTGTAGCCAACTCGCCGCAAGCTATTCTTGATCTGGGCGAGGCCGGACTGAAGCGATATATCTCATCCATCGGTTTGTACAACAACAAGGCGAAACACATCATGGGTACATGCGCGATACTGGTGCGCTATCATGGCGGCCAAGTGCCGGATACGCGTGAAGCGCTGGAAAAGCTACCCGGCGTGGGCCGAAAGACTGCCAATGTGTTGCTCAATGTACTGTTCGATCAGCCGACCATCGCCGTGGATACACATATTTTTCGTGTCGGTAATCGCACGGGTCTTGCGCCGGGAAAAACACCGCAGGAAGTGGAAAAAGGGTTGTTGAGAGTAATCCCTGCCCAGTTTATGAAGCATGCCCACCACTGGCTGGTGCTGCATGGCCGATATATCTGCACTGCCCGCAAGCCTAAATGTCCTGTTTGCCCAATTTACAATGAATGCCAGTGGCCTGAGAAAAGAGTGGTCTAATGACCCGCATTGAGTGGTTGCAACCAACCGGAAAGGGTAATCAGCGGCAGGCCTATCAGGGCGGTTGGATCATCACCTTCCATACGCTCAAACAGGCAGATACCCAGACCTTCGGACTTGAAACTTCCGGCACAATCATACGGTTGTTCGGTACGGAGATAGGCTTCGATATCATCCACATTCAATTGCCGGAAATGTACCCGGAATGGTACGGTTTCGTAGTGTTCTTCAGCATCCCCAACCAGTGCAATCCCAGTTAGAAAATCTACAGGTTTGCCGGACAATCGTTGTAGTTGAAGGCAGGCGGCATCATGGCCGCCCGGCTTGCCCAGTATCGTATCGCTGCATACGGCAATTTGGTCAGACGCAATGACGGTTGCATCAGGGAATTTATCCACGACGGATGCAGCCTTGCCAAGCGTATTGTACCGCACCAGTTCATCCGGTGGCATGTCTCCGGGTTCGGCTTCCTTAAAATCCGGTTTGCAGACTTGAAACGGGATATGCAGGCGTTCGAGTAATATCTGTCGGTAGGGTGATGTGGAGGCCAGAATGATACGCCTGGCATCACTCACCGTCGTGTCCGATTTCCCACGGCATGGCCCGTTCACCGGCAACGTGGTAATCCTCATCGGCCCATTTTCCCAGATCAATCAGGCGGCAGCGACCGCTGCAAAAGGGAAAGTCGGGATTCTCGCGATCAACTGGTTTTTTGCACATGGGGCATTTAAATGATTTCTTCATATTGTTCGGATGGTGGGTTCAGGCGATGGGCACAAGCATGGCATGGTAGGGCACGTCTTCCTGCATCGGCATGGCTGCCTGACCGGGAAGCCACGACTGGAAACGTATCCGGATGGTCAGACGATTACCGGAAATATCGGGAATTACGCCTGCCTTAACTTGTTTGGGAGCCAAGCCGACGATAACCAGGCCAAATTGAGTGCCACGATCAGGCAGTATTTGGTCGGAGCCTTCCGTGGCCAACCGCCGTTGCCACTCAACATAATCGTGCAGCATGGCATGCAGACACCTCACTGCCTCAGACAATCCCTGAAGGTGGTCATGCAGATGATTCCGCCTGTCCGTACTTTGCCACAGGGCGGGAAGTGACTGTAGCATGTTGCGTTGATGCCCCAGCCAGTCATGTTTCTTCAGGGCATTCAGCCAGGCTTCGATCAATGCATCCGAGGCCAGCCAGCGCAATGTTTCGTCCATACCGTTACGCAGGGTCTGCGCATGCTGTCCAAGAGCCTCACAGGAACCCATAATTTTATCACGAAATCTGGGATGTTTTTCCGCCAGGCTTTTCAGATGTGTCTGCATGGAAACCAGCAGGCCGAGCACTTCCGGCAAGGCTGGTCTTCGTCCCTGTTCTCCTGAAAGTGAGATGCGCACATCCGCACAGGCCTGTAGCCATTTGAAGGCTTGCTGTTCCCGTTCGGCCTCTGCGAGGCATGAGAGCCCGTCACGCAATTGTAGAAAAGTTTGCATGCGTGGGCTTAAGGGAAAGGAGAATCGGATCAGATCAGTCATGTGCTACCAAATGGAGCGGGTGACGGGAATCGAACCCGTATCAGCAGCTTGGGAAGCTGCTGTACTGCCATTGTACTACACCCGCATGCGCCATGCATCATAGGTGCGAGAGCGAACACTGCAAGCATGCAGGCCTCAGGATACGGTTGATCGGATACCAAAGCGCTGCATCCATGCATCAACTTCGGCGGCGATCCTGGTGTAGACCTGGCGAAAGGTCTCTTCATCCCGGCCCATGGGGTCGGCAACGGGTTTTCCACCTGAAGGCTGGGACAACAGAAATATTTTACCAATACAGGCAGGCCGAATTTTTGAGACATGTTGCCGCTGGCCTGTATCCATTACCAGCACTATACCCGCACGGTCCAGATCGGTACCCAGCAGGGGTTGGGAAACATGTGAAGCAAGATCAATATCAAACTCCGAAGCTACATTTTGTGCTTCCTTTGGCGGGCGCCGATTGGGAAGGGTAAGTAACCCACGGCTGAACACTTCTGCCTCCACCCCGGCAGCCTCAAATTGCTGCCGCAAATAGGCTTCGGCAAAGGGGCTTCGGCAAAGATTGCCTGCGCAGATGGTCAGGACAGGAGAGGGTAGCATCATGATTGGATGCGGGTTGTCAGTTTTGACGGGGTGGCAATAGCCAAATGGCCTGCCCACTTTCCGTATGGATTCGATCCAGCATTTCCTGATGGGCTTTTATTTCCATCTCGTCCAATGGCGGGCTATCCCGGCGCATCATGGTTGCTGTTTCGGCCTGCTCCGCTCTGCTCCGTGTGCTTTCCGGAAACTGAACGAAGGTTCCCGCTGCCTGTGCCTCGGCATCCATGCCAAGTGAAAACTGCCTACCGCCGGTCATGGCCAGATAAACCTCGGCGAGCAATTCGGCATCCAGCAATGCGCCATGCAGGGTGCGTTGCGACCGGTCGATATGGTAGCGGTCGCAGAGGGCATCCAGACTGTTTCGTTGTCCGGGATGCCGTTTGCGAGCAAAGCCCAGTGAATCAATGACCGGCACTTGCGTCATATCCGGCAAGCCAGCAAGACGTAATTCATTCATCAAAAACCCCAGATCAAAGGATGCGTTGTGGATAACCAGAGTTGCATCTCCGATGAAAGACAGAAATGCCTCGGCTATATCTGTAAATTTGGGTGAATCTTTTACGTCTGCATCGCTGATGCCATGGATACGCACGACTTCTTCGGGTATGGGACGACCGGGATTGAGGTAGTGATGGAAGGAATCATCTTTCTGGATCTTACGCTTGGAGACCCTGATCGCACCGATTTCCACCATGCGATCGCCATGCAGGGGTGAAAGCCCCGTGGTTTCGGTATCCAGCATGATGAGTTGCATGGTGAGAGTATATGCAACCGGAACATTTTGAGAACCTGTTATTTAGCCTGCTGTAATGGCTCCTCTGAATCAAACCATTTGCCGGGCAAGTGGATCAGGTGTTCAATAAAACCTGATTCCGGCAGGCCCGCATCTTCCGGACTGACTGACTCAACTTTTGCATTATATAGCGGACCATAGACATGATACACCTTGCGGAACACGCTTTTGGCCGGCCCCAGAATGAGGTCACGCAGCAATGGAATCATGCGTAGAAAGGCATCCAGATTCTGTAATGGACGCACGGTCATATACAAATCAATATCCCCATTTGCGAGACTGAGCTTACCGCTGCCGGCCATATCCAGCGCCGATGCGCGTATGGCAAACTGGTTGATCTTCGCTGTTTCACCGTTGACGGCGGCTTCCAGTTGCAGACGTTTGTAAAACATGCCGATGCCGGAAACGTCCTTGCGTTTACCGGTCAGAAATTTAGGCAGGTCGGTCAGGCTCAACGCTGCCAATAGTTTGGTCATGGTGCTATTTTTTACCAGCATGCGGCCATTATCGGAGCGTAACCTGAGTCTTCCCCTCATGTCGTTCCACCAGGGGTGTTCGGGATCAAGCAGCCCCTGGCCAGACCATAGAGCATGCACCGTGCCGCCTTCGAACAATCGGGAGGCATCCAGGCGATGAATGATTTCACTGAAATCACCGCTGACGTCGGCAAATCCTCTCCAGCGCAATCCGCCTCCAGGTTCGGGTGATAATGTAGCCGAAAGCGAGAGTGCCTGTCCGAGTAATTTTGCGGAAAGTTGACGTATATCCACCACGCCGTTTCCGGGCAGACGGAAGAAGGCGCGTACATCACTGACGGAGAGTTGTGCCGCATTCATCTTTTCGGCTTCCAGCAATCCGACACCCTGTTGCGAAGAGGCGAACTGAATATGGACACCGTATATGGATACGGCATCCCACTTAATTTGTCGGAAGAATCCCCGGAGTACCCATGCCTTGGCGGTATCTGAAACGTCCGTAAGTTTTATGGTGGTTGGAATATGGTTTGGCAACGCTGCACGATTCAGAAATTCAGAGCGTATGTTGACTTCCAGTGGCGCATCGTTGAAGGGAACCAAAATGCTGATGCTGCCGGTGAAGGCGGGTGCCTGTATGGTGCGTAAGCGCAGTCTTAAACGAGCACTGCTGAGGACCCCGTTTCCTTGTATCTTGGGTGCAGTGCCACGGCTTTCTATGTTTGTGATCCTGATGCCATCCCTCGTTTTTTCTCCGGACACGGTAAGAAAATAAGGTTCACCAGCAGTTTTATTCGCACCCAGAAGGTGTTGCCATGCAGTATCGTGAAAATCAAGGTTCAGATGCCATGAACGGTCAAAAGTCAGACGGGCTCGCACCTGGCCCGCAGGTGTATCCAGTGGAATGCGGTATTGGTTTACCAGCTTTGGGAAATCAGCAGTCGTTTGCAGAGATAATTTTGTCAGTTGCCATGTATGCTGTCGATTCTCCTGCATGTTCAGGCTCAATGTCCCCGTAAATGCATCATGCTCGATATGCATGGATTCAAGCTTCAAATCACCTTTGGCATCCCAGCGCAGAACACCGTCTGACATATGGACGTGTCTGCCCATTAAATCAGCTTGCCACGTTTTATCGGGCATAAGTTCCACCGTTCCCTGTGAGGGAGCTGTTGCGTGCAGGGGCCAGCGTAATGAAAAGCGGGCTGTAGCCAATGATTCCCGCCATACCAGTTGTGGTAACAAGCCGGTACTGCGCCATGCCTGATAGCGGGCGATATCAATGTTGCCGTTACCGTTTATATCAAATGCGATGTGCTGCCAGTCACGTATCGTCATGGTGCCATGAACCTTTCCAGCCTCGTGTGGCAGCACAACATTATTGACCTTCAGCTGCATACCCCGTTCATTTATTTCAGCAATGCCCTGTAGATGCTGAAGTTGTTCGCCTGGTGTTGCCAGAGGGATGGCGGCGTCGTGAACCTGTGCATGCATGTGGAAACGGCTTTGCTTCCATTGCCTGATTTCGGGCATTTGCCACGGACGGGTCTGGACAACGGTAATTTCACCTCCAAGTTTCCGAATCTCACCCTTCCGGAGGCCTGTAAGCCATTGCTGCCATGCTGCGTTGCCCAAAAGTTTCAGCCATTTGGCGAGTACTGGCAGTTGAATCGTTCCCGAACCGATTTTCATATGTAGTGTGTCATCCTGCCATTCACCAGCCATACGCAACTCATTGGCGCCCGAGCGCCAGTTGAATGCTTCCCATTCCAGCCGGGTTACGCTGGATATGCCATCCTCGGCACGCAGGCGTACTTTGGTTTCAATGGCGTTAAAGGCAATCCATGGAAGTCCGTCCGCTTGCATGATCTGTGCACCCTTGCTGGAGGATAAAGAGGTCTGTAAATGCCATAGCTGTTCTGCCGAATTGTGTTGCAGGGTGATCTCACCGATGAAGTCCCCCTGCAGGCGCATACGCCATGGGGTGGGGAGCCAGTCCAGGTCATGGAAACGGGCACGCAGATATGTCGGCTCATGGGCTTCATTCCATGTCAGGTTCAGATTCGATCCCGGGAGTTGTATGGACAGACTGCGATTTGGCCCGTCCATATGAAGGTTGAGATGTTCAAGGCGGGAGGTCAATGTCCCGTATATCAAAATCAGAGTCGTATCTTCTATGCTGAGTTTACTGGAGGGAGGTACCCATTTCTTTATTTGGGTTTGTTCGGGGATGTGTAGCGTAATAATACCCTGACGCACATTGATACTGATGGGCCGCAGGCGGCCTGCCAACATATCCCACATGGAGAGGCGGATAGCCAGGTTGGCCCCGGAGACACGGACTTGTCCTCCCTGGCCGGTGAAACTGGTATTATCTACCTGTAACCATGTATATCCAGCCCAGCGCCAGGACAGGTGTCCAAGGCGTAATTCCTGAAGGTCCAGCCGCTGTTTGAGCATGCTTTCCAGTTCCGGTCGCATCGTGTCGAGCGGAGGTGCATGCCAGTACACCCATGCGCCGAAGGCCACGAAGCACAGCACAAGCAGCAGCAGTATCCGCCTGCACGCGGCGAGAACCGTTTTGAATTTCAGTAATATAGGAATAATCAGGTTACCCCTCTATTATGGTTGCATGCAGCAGCGAATGGATGCCACGTGCGGATTAACCTGAACTATTCATAAATAGTTCAGGTTAGTTTTTTGCCTGATCCTGAGCTTTTAATTTTTCAACCCGCTTCTTCAGTTCACTGAGGAAGCCATCCAGACCATTTTTACTGACTGCCTGCCTGAAGTCGGAGCGGAAGGTGCTGACCATGCTGATACCCTCAACTTTGATGTCGTAGACCCGCCAACCACTTTTTTTGTGTACCAGCTTGTAACGAACCGGAGTTGTCTTTTCGGCGTCAATGACCTCGGAATTAACAATAGCAATGCGGCCCTTGGTTTTGACTTTCCCAAACTCAACCGTCTGATTATGATATTCGGACAAGCGGTTGCCATAGGAGCGTTCGAGCAGCTCGCGAAAGGTATTCACGAAATCGGCACGTTGCGCCTCATCCATGCTCCTCCATGGCTTACCCAACGAACGTTTGGCCATCTCCCGGAAGTCAAAATATCCTTTCACTGATTGGCGAATGGCCTCACGGTCTGCCAGCGTAATGGTATTCTGATTCGGCCGTGATTTCAGTACATGGATTACACCGTTTACGGCGGTTTCGACAACCTCTTTGGGATCATCGGACCCGGCAAATGCAACCATGGGCAGGAGTGTTGCCAACATGAGCGAAAACAAAAACTTCTTAAACATTGATAAGTCTCCTTATATTATATAACAACTTACAATCTACCGCTGTTAATAGCCCGATACAGAGGGCTGGCCGCACCCATGGGGGAGATATGCCCCGGTAGTTATTTTTGTTTGCTGTTGAAAATATATTTGGATACCAGTCCTTCCAGGCTGATGGCCGATTCTGTTTCCGTGATAGAATCCCCGTTCTTCAAATAAGTGTCGTCACCCCCTTGCGAAAGGCGAATAAAGCGGTCTCCGATAATACCTTTGGTCCGGACCGAGGCAATCACATCCGATGTCAGTTTGACACCATCATGAATGCGCAAGGTCAGCTCCGCCTGATCATCCTTGGTCAGATGGACATTATCCACTCGCCCCATAACCACTCCGGCGATCATGACATCAGCACCTTTTCGGATACCACCTATATCATCAAAATCAGCTGTTACAACATAACCCGAGGCTCCCAGCCCACCAACCTCTCCGAGCTTCAGGGCCATGTAGAACATACTTGCAATGCCAATGAATACAAAGATTCCAACGGCGATTTCCATACGTTTATATTCATTCATACTTTTGCTCCAATGTTGTTTTCACAGGAAAAACGATGTGAGGATATAATCCAGAATCAGGATGCCGACCGATGAAAGTACGACGGCCTGCGTGGTGGCTTTGCCTACGCCCTCTGTGGTCGGCGTGGCTCGGTAGCCGATATAGGTGCAGATGACACCGACCAGAAAACCGAATCCAACAGCTTTCACCCAGCCGGCATTGATGTCATGTGTGGTGACTTTGGCCTGCATTTCCGCGATGAATGCGCCCGGATTTACCCCCAGCAAATCCACACCGACGATGTATCCCGCACCCATGCCGATGAGATCAAAAAGTGCAATGAGCAGGGGCAAGACCAGGGTGGCGGCAATGATGCGTGGCATGATAATGCGTGCGCGGGGATTTATCGCCATCATTTCCAGAGCGTCTACCTGCTCGGTAACGCGCATGATACCGATTTCCGCTGTGATAGCTGAACCTGCGCGAGCGGTAAGCATCATGGCGCCCAGCACGGGTCCCAGTTCACGAATAATTGCTAAAGCAATGCCTGCTCCGAGCATGGATTCGGAACCGAATTTGGCCAGCGTATAATAGCCCTGAAGCGCCAGCACCATGCCGGTGAAGGTACCGGTCAGTGCAATAATCATTAGTGAGCCGACGCCAATATTGTACATTTGAATGACAATATGCCTGCCCTGCCAGGGAGGATTGACCACCAGGCTCAGGGAAGCGGAACTCAACGTAGCGGCATCGCCCAGTCTACATAATATGCGCAGGAACCTGCGTCCCATGTTGCCGCATGCTGCGATAGCCATATTCATTGGGCCAGCCTGACGGTTCCCGGCTTATGCATCAAATCTTCCACATAGGATGTCGTGCTGCGTGAGAAAGGAATGGGTCCGTCGGGGCTCCCTTCGATAAACTGTTTGACGCGCGCATCCGCACTGTGCCGGATATCGTCTGCGGTGCCTTCGGCAATGACGCATCCCTGCCACAACAGTACCACATGATCGGCAATGGATAGCCCTGCATCCACGTCATGGGTGACGACTACCGAGGTATGATGCGTCTTTTCGGTCAGGTTATGAATCAGGGACGTGATGACACCGGCAGAAATGGGGTCGAGTCCGGATGTCGGCTCATCAAAGAAGACGATGGCCGGATCCATGGCGATGGCACGGGCCAGAGCCACACGCTTGGCCATGCCGCCGGATAGCTCGGACGGCATCAGATGTTCCATACCACGCAAGCCCACCTGTTCCAGTTTCATGGTGACAATGGTGCGAATCACCTCTTCGTCGAGGTCGGTATGTTCATGCAGGGTGAAGGCAACGTTGTTGTAGACATTCAGCGAATTGAGCAAAGCCGAGTATTGAAAGACCATGCCCATGGATTCGCGCAGTTCATACAGGCGCTTGCGCGGCATGTGGACAAAATCTTCTTCTTTATACCGGATTTCACCTGAAGTCGGGGGCTCCAGGCCGGCGATCAGGCGCAACAGCGTGGTCTTGCCGGAGCCGGAGCCACCCATAATCACCGTAGTTTTATGCTCACGCACATGAATGTCTACCCGATCCAATGCGGGCACGGAACCATATTTTTTACAAAGCGATTTGCAGTGAATCAAGCCGTTTACCTTCCCGTTCGAGATGCCGGAGCATTCATTGTATGCTGTAACCTAGCGGATAACTTGGACGCAGCAAGGTCTTGCCATCTTACAGTATAATGAAGGCAGGCTATCCGGAGAAGGTCTGAAGATATGGGTGCTGTGCTGGAAGCCTTGTCGATCGTGTGCTCCTGCCTCAGTATAGCTGCCCGGCCAGAGCGATGGTCTGGCTGTAACCATTGGAGGAAGGAATGGACAAAGCAATGGCGAATTTTGCAGATCGTGATGGTGTGATCTGGTTTGACGGTGAAATGGTGCCGTGGCGCGATGCCAAGGTGCATGTGCTGACGCATACTCTGCATTATGGCATGGGTGTGTTCGAAGGCGTGCGTGCTTACGATGCTGAAGGCGGCACGGCAATTTTCCGCCTGCAAGCCCACACAGACCGCTTGTTCCGGTCGGCGCATATCATGGAGATGACCATGCCATTTTCCAGGGATGAAATCAATGCGGCGCAGTTGGCCGCTGTGCTCGAGAATGACCTGAGTTCGGCCTATATCCGGCCTATGGCATTCTATGGTTCCGAAGGCATGGGCCTGCGTGCCGATAATTTACAGACGCACCTGATGATTGCCGCGTGGAACTGGGGGGCATATTTGGGAGATGATGGGATCAATAACGGTATCCGTATTAAAACATCATCGTATACCCGTCATCATGTCAATATTGCGATGTGCAAGGCCAAGGCGAATGGACAGTATATCAATTCCATGCTGGGGCTTTCCGAAGCGCAGCGTGATGGTTACGACGAAGCAATGTTCCTTGATACAGAGGGTTTTGTAGCCGAGGGCAGCGGTGAGAATATCTTCATAGTGCGGGATGATGTGATCTATACACCGGATTTAACCAGTGCGCTGGACGGTATTACACGCGCGACAGTGATCCAGTTGGCCGAAGAAGCAGGTTTCAAGGTGGTGGTTAAACGCATCACACGTGATGAAGTCTATGTGGCAGACGAAGCATTTTTTACCGGTACCGCAGCCGAGGTAACGCCTATCCGTGAGGTGGATGGGCGTCGAATTGGTTCGGGTTCCCGTGGTCCTGTAACAGAGCAGTTACAAGCCATGTATTTTGACGTGGTGTATGGCCGCGATCATCAACACAAAGCATGGCTATCTGCTGTGTGAAAAAAGATGCCGGTTTTTGCCTTTGCGTACGTGAAAAGCGCATGGGCGTATTTTTTCGGGTATTTCCTGATATGTAAGCATCTCCCTGCATGATTCGACAGCCTGCCATGGATAAAATAGATCAGACCTTACATCTGTGATAATTTTTATCTAAAATACTATTATGCATGGCAGACCATGGTGTGCAAAAACCCAGGGTCTGTGCCATGGCAAGGAGGATGATGATGAGAAAAAGAATCATAATGATTGTATTGGGAATGGTTGCGTTTGCCGCCATGCCAGCACAACAGCTATTGGCCGCGTCGGCGGAAACGTCAGCAGGTGGAAAGATTGGTCAGTTGAAATGCCATACGATCCCGGGTACAGGGACGAACCTGCTTCTACATTCCACAGTGGATGTTAAATGTACGTTTACATCTACGGCTGGTGAAACGGAACATTACAAAGGTGAGACCGGCATTGGTCTTGGCATCGATCTGCATGTCAAACGTGAAGCGGAGTTTGTCTATATCGTAACCGCAGCCGATTTTAGGAAGGGTTCATACAAAATGGCCGGTAAGTACGGTGGTGCCGGTGCTTCGCTTACCCTTGGACGTGGTGGTGGCGGTGGTGCACTGATTGGTGGTGGTGACGGCAGTGTGTCGCTGCAACCACTTGGTGTGACGGCCACCAAAGGCTGGGGTGTTCAGGGCGGATTGACCTACCTGTTTCTGGAGGCGGACAGGGTAGCGGATAGGTAATTAGGCGTAAGGCCATAAGCATGAACGGGCTGGCATATGCTGGCCCGTTTTTTTACCCGGTATGTGTGGCTGGATTGCTTAATGTTCTCTGTGCTTGCCCCAGATGCGATCAAGGTATTGATCGCGACCGGAATGATAACGATAGAAATGGTAGCGAAGAGGATTTTTGTCGGCATAGTGCTGGTGATATTCTTCCGCTGGCCAAAATGTGGTTGCTGGAACGATCCGGGTGACGACTGGTTTGCTGAATTTTCCCGAAGCCGCCAGTACCACTTTGGACTGCTCGGCCAGTTGGCGTTGTTTTTCATTATGGTAAAAAATTACTGTCAGATATTGATCGCCGCGGTCCACAAACTGACCGCCTGTGTCGGTCGGATCAATCTGCCGCCAGAAAACATCCAGCAATTGTTGATAGGATATCTTCGACGGGTCAAATTTAATCTGTACCGATTCGGCATGGCCCGTGCCTCCGGCAGAAACTTCATTATAGGTTGGTTTGTTTTTTTGCCCGCCCGTATAACCCGCTTTGGTGGATATAACGCCCTTCAGTTTATCGAACGGGGGTTGCATGCACCAGAAACATCCACCTGCAAAGGTTGCCTGTTCCACATGATTCTGTGGCGTTAGCGGGTCGGATGTTGCAAGCATTGCAGGATAGAACAGGAACAGGGAAATCAAAAGCAGGGTGCTAATACCTTCATAAATAAAGCCACATGCAGAGCCCCACAGGCGGTTTGGATCAAGGCGCAGTGCGCAGGGAATGGCCGCTCCCTTGCCAAGCGCCGTAACGCGGAGCCGGACCGCCTGTGGGGCTCCCTTCGGGCGAGCCACTACGTTGCGTCGGCTTACCATAGCCGTGCTATGCTCTCGCCGACGCGCCTTGCGGACTGACCACCCGGTGGCTTGCTGCATATGGTTTTATTTATGAAGGTATTAGTATATCGCATCATGAACCTCCATTGGCCCGCTCCCCTCTGACCCTTCCGTCTCTTTGATTAGTCTACCCTGATAACAGATTGCTGTCACATGTAATGTTTCGCCCAAAGCGTGTGACTTCTACTGACAACTGAGAGGGATGAAACCGTGAATCAACGATATCTTGTATCCCATTTATTATTGGGATTGATTGTCCTGGTGTTTGCCGCACCGATACAACAGGTGTATGGCGCGGGTGAACAGCCTGATTTAAAACGCTTGTACGAAGTCAGCGCCTCGGAGCGTTTCCAAAATCCGGTGATAGTGATTCACGGTGTGTTCGGGGCCAGGATACGCAGTGGATATTGTCGCGCATAGCATGGGCGCGCTCCTGACGCGCTATTTTATTCGTTATGGTAGAAAGGATGTTGGATAGCGATACCTTCCGGCCGGACAATGCAGGCGGAAACAAGGTGCGCAAGGTAGTGCTGGAGCCGGGCGATGGCCGTGTTACCAAGCCGTCATTGTTGGCCCGCAATTCACTCGATCCTTCTGTACCGGGAAGCGGCCGTG
>JAUZQZ010000040.1 GCA_030950745.1 Mariprofundaceae bacterium
TTGCTTCCATCAGTAATTTGTTCGCACGCGCCATAGCCTGATCCACAGGCATATGGTCTTGCGATACCTGAATTAGCGCATCGAACATCTTATGAAATGGTATGTTTTTTTCAATCCGGCCAGATATTAACGCCACCTTCGTGCCCGCCTGATGCGCTAAATCAGCGACAACCATCGGAACCTTGCCATACAAAGTCTGGGCATCGCTTTTACCTTCGCCGGTAATGACCCAATCACACTCGGACATGTGTGTTTTTAATTGCTCGAGTGTTGCCACAAACGCAGCACCGGCGTGCGCCTTTGCACCCAAAAGCAACAAAGCAAAGCCGAGCCCGCCAGCAGCTCCGGCCCCTGGCTCGTTTTTCACATCACATCCAAAAGCCTGTTCTGCATATCCTGCCCATTGCTGCACCCAATCTTCCACATCACCCACTTCATCCGGCTTGAGCCCCTTCTGTGGGCCATAGGTGAGTGTTGCGCCATTCTCTCCAAGCAGAGGGTTAACCACATCCAGAATCAGATGCAGTTCACATTCGCGGACATGTGTATCCAGACCTGAAATATCCGCTTGCCGTACATCTGGCATCGAAGATATTACGGGGGTGGCGTCCTCCCCTTCCCTGCTTTGCAAATGCATGCCAAGCTCCGACAGCATACCGATACCGCCATCGTTGGTGGCGCTGCCGCCCAGTGCCAGATAAAAGCAGCGGATTCCGGTCTCCAGGCCCTTGCGAAGCAGGCAACCCAGCGGTGAGGAACTGCGTTCAAGCACGGGTATGGAGCGAACTGAAGGCAATGTCAGGCCAATCACCCGAGCGCTCTCAATCAGCCATGCCGTCTGATGATCTTTCGTGACAGATTGCGTGGTAAATTGGAGCACCGGAACCTTCATGGGCCTTCCATCCATGCCGGACATGTCTATTTCCAATGTTTGTCCGCCAAGAAAAGGCGTCAGCACGTCCAATGTGCCCTCCCCGCCATCAGCCATGGGATGCAGTATCACATCAAGATCAGGGTTCGCGCTCAACAACCCTTCATGCATGCCACAGGCAGCTTCACGTGCGCTCAGGGAGCCTTTAAACGAGTCCGGAGCCAGTAGAATCTTCATTCCACCGCAAAGAACCGTTGAATATCGGACACATCTTCCGTTTTTGGTGCTGGCGGAAGGTTTTTAGCCACAATCCGGCCATAGGATTTCCGGTATAAACGCGAATCCAGAATCGCAATCACGCCACGGTCATCCTGACTGCGAATCAACCGGCCCGCACCCTGCCGCAGTACGGCAATCGCTTCCGGTAACTGGATATCAAAGAATCCGTTGCCACCCTTTTCCTCACAACGCTTACGCCGCGCCTCCAGCAGACGGTCATCCGGTGGCGCGAACGGCATCTTGTCAATAATGACAAGGGACAGCGCCTCGCCCGGGACATCCACCCCTTCCCAGAAACTTCGGGTTCCACATAAAACAGAGTGCGTATCTTCTCGAAATTGTTGAAGAATAGCGTCTCTACTTCCACTTTCATCCTGTACCAGAACAGGCCACGGCAGGCTATCGGTCAAACGGGGTGCGATACGCCGCAACATCTGGTGCGAGGTAAACAATACAAAAGCCCGGCCCGACGAAGCACGAATCAACGCCTCGATTTCCTCGAACAGCGTTTCTTCATAATCCGGCTCGTTTGGCGCGGGAATATGGCGCGGGGCATAAATCATGGCCTGAGAAGCATAATCAAAGGGAGACGGATGAAAGACTGCCTGTGCATCTTCCAGTCCTAACCGCTCCTGCATGTAGGTAAAATTTCCCGAGATGCGCAGGGTGGCGGACGAAAGGATAAAACTGGAGGAACGGGACCATAATTTTTCAGCCAATACCGGGCCGGTCTCCACCGGGGCCAGCAAGTGCCGCGCGTGTTTACCCGAACCCTCACGCCATGCTACAAATCCTTCAGCGGGTTCAAGCATGGATTGCATATCCGCCGCGATTTCCAACGCACGATCCGCTATTTTTCCAGCGTCCTCACTGCGCTGTCTGCGGCTTTCCACTTGCCGGATTAGCGGCTGCCACCCGGCCAGCGCCCCACCCAGGTCATTATCCGCATAGGCCTGAAGCACCTTCAGGAAATACTGGTCAATCTCCCGTTTCAGGGCTGCTTCATCGCCGAACTCAGACAATAGAGCCTGCGTATCATTGGTCCACCCGGTCAAACGATTCAATCCAATCTGACGGCCAAAATGATGGCAGGCCAGTTCGGGAATGCTGTGCGCTTCATCCACAATGGTGCAGTCAAAATTCGGCAATACTTCGCCAAAATCGCCCGATTTTAACTCGGCGTCGGCCAGCAACAGGCTGTGATTGCTGACCACAATTTCTGCATCCTGAGCAGCCTGCCTTGCCTTGAACAACGGGCATTGTGAAAAGGCGGGGCATTTACCACCCAGGCACTGCTCCGCCGTGGCCGTGACCATGCCGCCGATGCCCTTGGCAAAGGGATTAAACGGAAGGCCGGATAAATCACCATCACGGCTCGTTTCGCCCCACTTCAATACCTTAAGAAGCGGCTTTTTAGCCCATTTCTCCAGTGTTGCGTCGGCCAGCTTTTTTTCCAGCCGGTGCGGGCAAAGGTAATTGCTTCGGCCTTTGAGCAGGGCAATGTTCCTTTTTACACCCAAGGCTTCCTGTACCGCCGGAATATCGCGGAACATCAACTGATCCTGCAATGCCTTGGTATGCGTGGAGATCAATACCTTCAAGTCACTGCGCAGTGCTGGCACCAGATACGCCAGCGTTTTCCCGGTTCCTGTTTCGGCTTCAGCCAGCAACTGGCCGCCAGCTTCCATGCATTCGGCGATTTCTCCGGCGAGTTTCACCTGCTCTTCGCGATATACATAACCCGGCAGACTAGTTGCCAAATGTGTATCTGGCTGAAAGTCACGCATAATTTGCTCGGGAAAGGGAGTGTCCATGGGCATGTGGTGCCCGAGCCTACGTTAGCACGTATGCAACACGCAAAGGCTGATAAAATTCAAAGTGAAATTCGAGTGACGCATTTTTTGGTAGTTCGTATGAAAAGAAAGGTATGGATTGCGATGCTGGGA
>JAUZQZ010000041.1 GCA_030950745.1 Mariprofundaceae bacterium
AATAAACATTTGGAAGGAGAATATTTGTTCTCCCCATTTATGGTGAGTATCCGGCAAGGTGTTGAACATGGAAAACAATACACTTGTGATAATCATGACCAGAATGCTGTAATTGGTCACCTTGCCAACGTGTGAATTCATGTCAAACAGGCAGCGGTGCAAATGCCCCTTGATATCTCTGGATTGCTGGGCGGTCACATCAGATGAAGCCTGTTCCGCAACAGCGGCTTGCTGCATGGCTTCCATGGATATAGCGGCTGCATCTCCACCATCAACTGCCGCCTGCTCCTCCAGAGCCTCCCGTTGCATTCTTTCCATAGGCGTTTCGTCTGACTGGGTGGCTGTGCCATCAACTGCCGCCTGCTCTTCCAGCGCCTCCCGTTGCATCCGTTCCATAGGCGTCTCGTCTGTTTGGGTGGCTGCGGCATCAACCGCCGCCTGCTCCTCGGCAGCCTCTTGTTGCATCATTTTCATCATTTCGACTTTGCTGGCCATGACTATACCTCTGATACCTGTTCTTTACCGGGAAATTCCATAAAGCCTCCATACACAGGTTCTCCGGAAATGTTGAATTCTGTACATAATCGAATGGAAAGCATGTTTCGTGCCGAATTTACCAAGTGGCTCTATAGGTTCTTAGGTTTAACATGAAAGGTACCGAATTAAGCGCATAAGAAACCATCAGCCTGAAGCAGGCTGATGGTTTCACCACACAGATTATTGCCGGATCAGGCTTGGGCGGGTATATACCCGTAGGCTTTAAGAGCCTTGATCCAGCGAGGAGCGTTTCGCTTAACGGCCATGGCCTCAAAGTCGACGGTCGAATCCCGGTAATAGTCGCCGCGACTGATCATGAAGTAGCATGTCCGCATTCGCACAACAGGCGACGCACATATCGGTTTCCTTTTCGCGTTCGTCCTGATTTGCGTTTGCCCGCAGATTCATTGTTGCCAGGGCAGATACCCACCCACGAGGCCAGCCTGTCCGCACTGCCGAAGACGCTCATGTCCGTTCCAATCTCCACCAGCAGCATGGCGGCGCAAGCGAGATGATCGTTAGGGCCTGTTCACATAAAATCCAAAGATGATGCCTGCTTTGCCAATTCCTCATAGACAGGATAAATCAGTGGCTGGCCGATGAGCCAGTTCAAGAGTGGTGTGATGCTCAGGATGACAAGTACGATCACGGTCAGGTGCGGGATGGCAGGGAGGCGGATATACCGTTGAATGATTTCCCCCATCAGCAATTCGGGCAGTGGCAGCAGGTGAACTATGACGACGCACAGATTGAAATACATCAACACCTTGGCCCACCATTGATGCAACGGCGGAACCCCGGTTGATGGCTGGTGGGCCAGCGCCCATGCATAAAGTGCAAAGCCGAGCAGCATCAGCAACAGGTGTGCGGAAAAACGTGCAACCGTAGCCTTCAGAGTGGAGTGAACGGGTTTGCCAAGGGCGAGGATAACCGGCTGGTGTACGGCAATCGCGAGCAGGGGTAACGCCCATGCCGAATATGTATTCAGGGCATGAAAGGGATTAGCGGGCGGGTCTGATTTCGTTAGCCGGCGTTCAATCCAGCCTGTTACCGTCAGCGATATCACAACAGGCAGTGAGTAGAGGATGATTTGCCGGATGGCATATTCCAGCCACACCTCCATTATTTGAGATGATTGCCGATGCGCTGCACGCCCTCACGCAGATTTTCCAGACTGGTGGCATAGGAAAAACGGAGGTGCCCGGATGCGCGGTAGCTACCAAAATCCTCTCCTGGTGTGATGGCTACACCTGCTTTTTCCAGCAAGTCCCAGCAGAAAGTGCGCGAATCATCCGTCAGTTTTTCCACATTGGCGTAGATATAAAACGCGCCCTGCGGCTCCACCACGATATCGAAACCAAGTCCGGGCAGTTCCGCCAGCAGGTATCGGCGGCGCTCATCGTAGGCGCGGCGCATGGCTTCAACCTCATCCTGCGCATCCAGTGCGGCGATGGCGGCAAACTGCGACAAGGTGGGCGCGGCAATAAAGATGTTCTGCATCACCCGTCGGGCAGGATCGATTAAATCCTCTGGAACGATGATCCACCCAATACGCCAGCCGGTCATAGCCCAGCGTTTGGAAAAACCGTTGACGACGATGGCCTGGTCATCGAATTGCAGGGCACATGCAGCTTTTATGCCGTACGTCAGCCCGTGATAAATCTCATCACTGATTAGATAGCCGTCTTTCTTGCGGCAGGCTGCGGCGATGGCTGCCAACTCCGTTTTTTCAATCAATGTGCCGGTAGGATTTGCGGGGTTAATCACCACGGCAGCGCGCGTCTGTTTGCGCCATTCGCGTTCGACGACTTCAACGGAAAGGTGGTAGCACGTTTCCGGGCCCACCGGGACATTGACAGGTTCACCGCCTGCCAGCCGGATAAAGTTTCTTTGACATGGATAACCGGGATCGGGCAGCAGCACGGATTCTCCAGCTTCCAGCAGTACGGCGTATATCAGATTGAATGCCCCGGAGGTGCCGGGTGTAATCAGGATGCGCTCGGGTGCGACGTTCACGCCGTATTCGCTTGCATACCAATCGCTCAACGCCTGCTGTAATTCGGGCGCCCCCGTTGAGGGCGTATAGAAATTATCTCCCGTATCAAGACGCCTTCTGGCGGCTTCAATGACCGAAGATGGCGTGGGAAAATCCGGTTCGCCAATTTCCATGTGAATAATGCGGCGGCCTTCGGCCTCCAGTTCCCTGGCACGTTCCAGCAGCTGCATCACGCGGAAGGGTTCAATCAGATCAATGCGGCGCATGCGGGCACTATAGCCTGTATTATTCACAAATGCTGCCGTATGATTGCCACATGGGAATGCCATGTTCGATGCACGATCTGTTTGAAGCCGCAGCTACTCGCGGAGAGCTGTGCCGTATCGTCTATAAGGATACCTTCGGCGAACATCATGCCGTGAATGCGATTCCGCAGGACTGGCGCGTTCTGGACGGTGTGGAATGGGGTTTCTTCGAGTCCGAGGCGGGCGAATTGCTGGAAGTGAAGCTCGAGGATGTAGTCATGATCGAAGCGTTGCCGGACAGCCTGAACTAGTCATGAATCGTTGTGATGATTGCGCTGGGCCTTTGTTCGCAGCGGATTCCGAGGAGGGAGTGCGTAGCCATGCCTACGGACGACCGACAAGGGATTCATTGCGGACAAAAGAACAAGCAAGGGCACAGCAGTATTTATGAGTAGTTCAGGCTAAGTCCCATGCTCTGGATCAAGTCGTTTCATATCATTGCCATGGTTTCATGGTTCGCCGGTTTGTTTTATCTGCCGCGCATTTTTGTTTATCACGCCGGGCACAGGGATGGTCCGCTGCATGAACAGTTATGTGTGATGGAATACAAGTTATACAGATATATCATGAATCCGGCGATGATGGTTACGATTGCGCTTGGTATCGTGCTGGCCTGGATACAGTGGGACGGTGTGTCCGGTGAAATATGGTTCTGGCTGAAGATGGTGCTGGTGGCCGTGCTGTTAACCTTTCACATTCATAACGGCATGGTCGTCAAAACCTTCGCGGCAGGTGCCAATACCCGCCCACACACCTTTTACCGCAAATACAATGAAATTCCGACGTTGATTTTAATTGCGATAGTGATTTTGGTGGTAATAAAGCCTTTTTGACTGGCGCAGCAAGATCAGTCGCTACTGCGCTTGCCCGCCTTCCTGTACACCGAATCCTTGTCCCGCTTGCCAACAGCAATGACCAGCACATAAACCTCCTTATCCACAACCTCGTAAACCAGACGGTAGCCGCTGCTGCGTAGCTTTATTTTGTAGTGATTTCCGAACCCGCGAAGGCGGCTTGCTTCAACATGTGGATGTTCCAGCCGCTCAAGAAGTTTCTTTTTCATCTGCTTTTGAATTGCCCAATCAAGTTTTTTCCA
>JAUZQZ010000042.1 GCA_030950745.1 Mariprofundaceae bacterium
TAACTGCCATAGCTACGTTATAGGCTCGCGGAATAGAAACGCAAGTTATCCACATCACAAAATCAACTTATCTTGCGTGCTTGCACGCCCTTGGGTAGCGTCCCGCAACCCATTAAATGGGGAATTTATTAACCTGCATTATTCATTGCGGACAAAAGAGCAAGCAAGAGCACGGCAGCATTTGTGAAAAATGCAGGTTAGCTTTCAACGAGGACTTTCATGCTGGAAAATATACGTAATCATGCCCAATCATGGCTGGCAAAACTTATTCTGGGCGGTGTAGCACTATCCTTTGTTCTATGGGGTGTTGGCGATTACTTTCTTGGGTCACGCGTTCAGACCATCGCTGAAGTTGATGGCAATCCCATTTCTGACTCCGTATTTTATCTTGCCTATGAACGGCAGTTGAATATCTACCGCTCTGCACTTGGTAAAAGCTTTTCCAAAAAGGCCATGGAAAGCGTGGGGCTGAAGCAGAAGACGCTACAAACCCTGATCAATCGCCATCTGGTGCTTGATGAAGCCAAAACCATGGGGCTGGTGGCACCAAAAAGTGTGCTGCTTGCCCGTGTTCGCGCCACGCCCGCATTTCTGTCGGCAGGCAATTTCGATTCCCGACGTTATGAAATTCTTACCCAAAATATGGGGTTCCGCACGCCCGCAGATTATGAAACGAATCTGCGCCTGGATATGATGGTGGATGCCCTGCAGAAAGCCATCACCGGGAGTGCTGCCGTCACCGATGCGGAAGTACGTGAGCGTTTTGAGAATGAGTATGAAAAACGTGAACTGACTGCCTTGATCGTGCGGCCGGAAGATATTAAATCCAGCATCAAAATCAGTGCTAAAGATGCCCGTTCATACTATGACAGTCACAAAAATAGCTATCAATCTCCCCTGCGCCTTAAGTTGACTGCGGTGGTAATTGACCCTGCCGCTATAGCCAAAGGCATGGAGGTAGACGATGCCGACATCAAGGCCGCCTATGAAGAACACAAAGCTCAGTTAGTCCAGCCGGAAACCCGGCGCGCAAGCCATATTCTCGTCCGTGTCAGCAAGAATGCGGACGCAAACACGCGCAAACTGGCGCGTGCCAAAATTGAGAAAGCCCTGAAACAAATTCAATCCGGCAAGGCCTTTTCAGCAGTTGCAAAAAAGATGTCAGACGATACCACCACAAAAAAAGGGGGTGATCTGGGTTACTTCGCACAAGGCGCTATGGTGCCGGCTTTTGATCAAGCCGTATTTTCCATGAAAAAAGGTGAAACAAGCGGTATTGTGAAAACACAATTCGGCTTCCACATCATTCGTTTGACGGGCATCAAACCGGCAAGAGAAAAGCCGCTGGATGAAGTTAGGAATCAGCTGCGCCAACAACTGCTCCGCACCAAAGCGGATGAAGAAGCCTATCAGCTGTCCCAAGACCTGGATGACGCTCTGGGGCGTGAAGATAATCTCACCGCAGCAGCAGCAAGCCTGAATATGAAGATTCGTGAAATTGGGCCTGTCAGCATGGATGAAGCACTGGCCGATCCACTCTTTGCCAAAGATGCGGGGTTTCGTTCACAAATCTTTGTTACCCAGCCTGGTGCATCCATTGACGTTACGGAACTGGCAGATGGCCGCTTTGCCGCCGTTGAAGTGCTAAAACGTCATGATCCCGCTATTTTACCCTTCGCCAAGGTCACGAAGGCTGTCTATGCCGCTGCGCGTCAGCAGGCAGCGAATAAAGCCGCGCGTCAGCAAGCGGAATCACTGTTGAAGGATGCCGCACATACACCCCTTAGCCAACTGGGGCAAAACCATGGCCAGGCAATTTACCTGTCCAAACAGGTGCGCAGTAATGGTGTCGGCGACAAAGATGCGGCGTGGCTCACATCAGCCGTATTGCGTGCGGCCTTTTTCCTGGCACCAGATCAGAAGGTGGTAGACCATGTTCTTCAGGTGCCACAGGGCTTCGCTGTTGTGCAGGTCAAGCGTGTGATTGCGGCAAACGATGCGGAATTCGCCAAACAGAAGAAAGGTATTCGTTCGGAGCTGGTCAGGTCCAGGGGTGCAGTACGTTTTACCCGCTGGATGGCATCCGTACGCGCACGTCATGCTATTAAAATCTATCAGGACGTTCTGGCACGGTTCTGATGAGTAAAACCAGACATAAAAAAACCGGGCGCATCATTCTATGCAAACCCGGTTTTGTTTATGCCGATGTTGTATCTGGTGGAGCCAGGCGGGATCGAACCGCCGACCTCTACAATGCCATTGTAGCGCTCTCCCAGCTGAGCTATGGCCCCGATATACGTCAAAAAATAGCCTCAAATATCAAGGCCGCGCATTGAGCCATAGGCCGATGCCCTTGTCAATAAAACGGTCAATAAAGTGGTCAATATGAGCCATTATCATCTCTTTCGCCGCACCCTGTCCGCCGACTGCATGACCCCACCGGGTGTGTTTTCACGTCTGGTGCATCGCGGCGACTGTTTTCTACTCGAATCTGCGGAAGGTGGAGAAAGCTGGGGCCGCTTTAGTATTCTTGCCATCAGCCCTGCCTGCCGCGCCATGGCACACGGAGAGCACACCCGTCTGATTTACCGCGATGGCAGAGAGGAGGATTTTACCGGCAATATCCTCGAATGGCTGCGGCAGGAAGTGATTGCCGAGCCACCACTGAGCGCCGATGACCTGCCATTTACCGGCGGAGCTGTCGGCTATTTCGGCTATCAACTGGTTTCACACTTTGAAAATATCCCCAATGACCTGCCCGATCCCGTTGGTGCTCCGGAATCCGCCTTCCTGCTGGTGGACCGGTTCATGGTGTTTGACAGCCTGCGCGGCACCTTAACCTGCTGTACGCGCCTGCCGGAAGATGAAGCTGATGAAGCAACAAGCGTGCTCGACCGCATGGAACAGAGCCTTTACGAAGGCGAGGAAGCCGCAGCCATGAATCTGGATGTCACGGCAGGCGACAATGTGGTGCTTGCAGCACAGACCGTACAAACCGATTTCGAAACATCCGTTGCGAAGGCAAAAGAATACATCCACGCGGGCGACATCTTTCAGGTGGTGCTGTCGCAACGATTTTCCAAAAAACTGGATTGCGGCCCGTTCGATATCTACCGCGCGGTACGCCATATCAACCCGTCGCCCTATCTGTTCTACCTGCACATCGGCGATACGATTTTGGTCGGTTCATCACCGGAAATCCTTGTCCGCCGCGACGGCAGTAAAGCCATCGTCCGTCCCATTGCCGGGACACGTCCAAGGGGAGCGACTCCCGAAGCAGACAAAGCGCTGGAGAAAGAACTGCTGGCCGATGCCAAGGAGTGCGCCGAGCACGTGATGCTGGTGGAGTTGGGGCGCAACGATCTGGGCCGGGTATGTGAATACGGTTCGGTAAAATTGACTGAATCCATGGCCATTGAGCGTTATTCGCATGTCATGCACATTGTTTCGCAGGTTGAGGGAGAGCTGCGTGAAGATGTGGATGCCATTGATTTACTGGCGGCTACTTTCCCGGCCGGCACGGTATCAGGCGCGCCCAAGGTGCGCGCCATGGAAATTATCCGTGAACTCGAACCTGTGGCCCGCGGGCCCTATGCCGGATGTATTGGCTATATCGGTTTCGGTGGGGAACAGATGGACACCGCCATTGCTATACGCACAGCAGTCATTCATGGCGATCAGGTACATATTCAAGCGGGTGCGGGTATTGTCGCCGACTCCATCCCGGCCAATGAACACACGGAGTGTGTGAACAAGGCGACGGCCATGTTCCGTGCAGTTGCGCTGGCCGAAGCGCAGCCAGGTAGCTCCGGAGAAAACACCTCATGATGCTGGTCATCGATAATTACGACTCTTTTACCTTCAATCTCGTGCAATATCTTGGCGAACTGGGTGAAACACCGGAAGTGCTCCGTAATGATAAGGTTTCTCTGGCAGATATTGATGCCATGGCGCCATCTCATATCGTGATTTCGCCGGGCCCGTGTACACCACACGAAGCAGGCATTTCCGTGAACGTTATCAAGCGCTTCTCCGGCCATATCCCCATCCTTGGCGTTTGCCTCGGCCATCAATCCATTGCGGCGGCTTTTGGCGGCAACGTAGTGCGCGCACCGCGCCTGATGCACGGCAAGACCAGTCCAATCATGCATGACAACAGTTTGTTGTTCACCAATCTACCTTCACCCTTCACGGCCACACGCTACCATTCGCTGATTGTTGAGGAGCCTCTGCCCGATTGCCTGGTGCGTACGGCATGGACAAGCGAAGGCGAACTGATGGGATTGCAACATGTGGAACACCCGACCTTCGGCGTACAGTTCCATCCCGAATCCATTCTCACCGAGCATGGTCATGGCCTGCTCAGAAATTTTCTCGGAGCATCGGCGTGAGCATGAATATTCAGGAAGCCCTGCAGCTGGTTCAGGCGGGTGGTGAACTGAGTGCAGACGATACCGAATCCGTATTCGGTGACATCATGCAGGGTCGTGCAACACAGGCACAAATCGGCGCGCTGCTGATGGGACTTTCCATTCTTGGTGAAACGCCAGAGATCGTGGCCGGCGCTGCACGCGCCATGTGCGCTGCCGCCACCCATATTCACCCACATGTAACCGGCCTGCTGGATACCTGTGGCACAGGCGGCGACGGTGCATCCACCTTCAATATTTCCACAACTGTGGCGCTGGTAGTGGCAGCGGCTGGTGTGCCGGTCGCCAAACACGGCAACCGTGCCATTTCATCCAAATCAGGCAGTGCGGACGTACTGGAAGCATTGGGCGTCCGGCTGGATATTGCGCCGGATGCAATAGCGGACTGCATTGATAAGATCGGCATCGGATTTCTGTTTGCACCTGCACACCATCCGGCCATGAAGTATGCGGCAGGCCCACGCCGTGAGCTTGGCATCCGCAGCATATTCAACCTGTTGGGGCCATTGACCAATCCCGCCAATGCCGAATATCAGGTGCTGGGCGTCTATACGAAAAATAGACTCGCACTGGTTGCGGGCGCCTTGCAGCAACTGGGTATTAAACGCGCGCTGGTGATTCATGGCCGCGATGGACTGGACGAAATCACCACCACAACCCTCACCGATGCGATATGGGTAGAACAGGATTCCCCATTGCGTGAATTCGAGATTGATCCGGCTGCATTCGGTATGCCTTATGCCCGGGCAACTGATCTTACCGGTGGCGATGCCGAGATCAATGCCGCTATTATCCGCAACGTTCTTAATGGAGAAAAAGGATCCGCACGGGATATTGTACTACTCAATGCCGCTGCGGCGCTATGGGTGGCGGGCAAGACCGATGGCATCGCTACAGGATTGCGGATTGCCGCCGAAACCATTGATAACGGCAAGGCTGCCCAGACGCTTGCCAACCTCGTTGCCTTTACCCAATCAGCAAAGGCATGAACTCAATTCTGAATGAAATCGCCGCATATAAACGTGAATGGGTAAAACACCGCAAGTCGAAGGTTTCTGAAACTGCGTTGTCTGAGCGGGCAAAAAATTACACACCCATGGATTTTGCGGAAACGCTCATCAAGCGTATTGAACACAAAACAAATACCGTCATCGCTGAGGTAAAAAAATCCAGCCCGTCCAGGGGCGTGATCCGTCAGGATTTTGATCCGGTTGCCATCGCAACATCCTATGAAACCGGCGGTGCAACCTGCCTGTCCATACTGACCGATACACAATACTTTCAGGGCAGGGATGTGTATCTGTCGAATATCCGAAAGGCTGTGAGCCTCCCGATTCTGCGTAAGGATTTCATACTTGATCCGTATCAGGTGATCGAGGCACGCGCCATCGGTGCGGATGCGATTCTTATTATTCTAGCCATGGTAGACGATACGCTGGCCGCCGATCTAACCGCAGCAGCCAGGGAGCAGAAACTTTCCATTCTCCCTGAAGTACATAACCGGCCTGAACTGGAACGGGCGCTAAAGCTTGATACACGACTCATCGGTATCAATAACCGTAACCTGCACGATTTCTCCACGTCACTGGACACAACCATCGGACTATTCCCGATCATTCCACATGAGAAAACCATCATCACCGAATCCGGCATCCAGACATCGGAAGATATGCGCTATATGAATGAAGCGGGTGTGTATGGTTTCCTGATCGGCGAATCACTGATGCGAAAACCCGATCCGGGCAAGGCCCTTGCCTCACTTCTGGCTAAGTAAAAGTATCCTACCACGAAGTACAAGGTGAATGGCGTAACCAGAGAAGGTGTCCCGGAGGGCAAGAATACCTTGCGGTAAACCCCTTACGGATTCCCCGTCGGCAGGGATTCTTCTGCATCACCGGAAATCTGTCGGCCAATCCGCTCTTCCACCGCGACAAACAGTTCATTGGCTACCTTGCGCTTGAGAATTTTATTCACCCAGTGCTGCCGCATAAACTGCTGTGCCAGCGTGCGAATCTGAAGCTGTGTCCCGCCATCCTTCATACGAAACACACGTACGATAAAGCGGTGGCGCGTATGCGTCGGCCCCGCACCGAATACGTCCATAGCCGCACCGAGATAGGCATTCGGACGGCTTGAATCAAAACGAATCCATGCCGAGGTAATGGTACCACTGGGCGAATCCACACTTTCCACAGGCATATTCAGCGCCGTCATGGCGTCAATTATGGCGGAAAACACTACCGCTGGAGATTGATCATATACTCGCGTATCCAGGCTCACGGCCTTACCTGCAACCATTTTCTTTTCTCTGCTGGAAATCCGGGCACCACCTTGTGCTGCTTCGGTGGCTATCTTGTCCGGCATGGGGACCTCAATATCCTTGCGCAGTTCCGGCGGCACATCCAGCGGCGCACGGCCTTCGGAGCGGGGGTTATCCCTACCACCACGGGCGTAATCCGGTTTGTTGTCATCCACCGGCCAGAACATTTGCGGCATTCCACCCTGACAGCCCGCAAGCAAAAGTGTTGATGTAAAAAAGATAAGCAAAGAAATCCGTTTCATGCGTGGCATTCCAACGTTTAAGCCGACAAAGGTCAACTGCATAATGGGGTTAAAATGCACATCCCCTTGGGGTCAGGTCTACTATTGTGCCATTTCTCGCGTAGTACGAACGATACGTCCCACCGTCGTATAACAAACGCCAAAGTGTTCCGCAATTTCGGTATAGCTGTATTCCCCGCTTGCGTAACAAGCCACGATGGCCTCATTGCGCCCCTCATACTGTGCTGCAATCTCCGCCAAAGGACTCGCCGGATGCAAGCGTTGCACACGGGGTATGTTTTCATCATTTTCCGCACCTTCTACCTTGCCCTGCGCCCTGGCAACAAACTCGTCATCACCCAGATATATCTGCCTGTTGATTCCTGTCCAGATACTCTCCCCGCCCACTCCCTCTGCAACAAAGGCCGCGTACTTCCGTTGCGCTATTTGCTTTCGGCTGGAGAAGTACGATAACAATTCCGTGGTTGCCAGCCAGACTGGAGCAGGCTCTTTCCCCACCGTTGACCGATAACTACTCCAGTGCCAATCGGCTGCATCAGCCACCATGCCTGCCCGAACCGGGTTCAACACCACGTAACGGGACAGTTCCAGAAGATAGGCATCTGAATCTACCACAATGGAATTGAAGCGGCCCTGAAACAGATGACCACAACGGTTATGACGGCGATTGCTGTTCTGAGTAAAAACACCGTTAAGCTGCCGCATACCCTTGGAGAGATTGGCTTCCGGGGTCTCGATCACCAAATGGTAATGATTATCC
>JAUZQZ010000043.1 GCA_030950745.1 Mariprofundaceae bacterium
GCGGCAATCGGCTTCCCCACTTCGGCCCATTTCCGAGCTGGAATTTCGGTCCATGGAACCACCATGCACCTCATTCCACCCCGAAAATGGACTCAAAGTGGGATTGCCGCTCATCCACCCAGAGTTTTGCAAGTGGCTCCAAAGAAAATTTATACGTCATCTGCCAAACTGATTAACCGCACATCGGGAAAGTCATCCACATTTTCCAGCCGTACTTCGACGACTGTATCCGCCAGCAGACTCGGGGCTCGCTCCGGCCACTCGATAATAGTAATCCACGGCGGTTGAAAATACTCATACACACCCAGCATCTCAATTTCTTCAGCTGATTCCAGCCGATACCAGTCCATGTGCGCAATCTTGCATCCATTTCCGGCGTATTCCTGAATAAGCGAAAAAGTCGGGCTCGGCATTGCTTCATCGCTTACGCCCAGCGCACGCATCAATGCACGCGCGAACACACTCTTTCCCGCGCCCAACTCTCCGGACAGCGCCACACAGTCACCCGGCTTTAATGATTTGGCGAAATCAGCAGCAAACGCGCAGGTTCCCGCCTCGCTATTCATACGAACTTGCAAATATTAAGCAGGTTGGCGTTGAGCCAGAGCCTTAATCACCTCATGCTGGGTAATCACACCCTCAATGGTATCGCCTGCAACCACAGGCAGGCAATGCATATCGCTGTCATTCATCGTGGCAGCAATGTCATTCAAGGCGGTATCGGGTGCAACCGTTTGAACAGGACTCGTCATCAGGTCGCCTGCCGTGAGCGCCTGCATGCGCGCAAGCTCGCGCTCAAAACGTCCTTCTCCCAGCGGAATCACCATATCGAAGACAGCAATAGCTGTGGGCACATGCAATCTGGCCTGCTGGTCCACGAGATCGGACTCGGTAATCACACCCTGCAATCGCTGCTCTTCGTCCACCACCAATAAACCGGAGGTGGCCATTTCCGCCAATTGTGAAATTACTTCATTGACTGGCGTATCCACACCGCAATGCGGCGGGTCGGGATTCATAATATCATGGGCAGTAAGCATATGATCTCCTTATTCTATCCTGATTATAGGTCAGGTTTTGTGATAAATCTCGCTTCCCTGTTCCACAAACTGTCCGGACTGCTCAACCATGCCGGCATCCAGCGCCTCACGGGTTTCCAAACCATGCTCCCTGGCATAGTCGCGCACGTCCTGGCTAATTTTCATGGAACAGAATTTTGGCCCGCACATAGAGCAGAAATGCGCAACCTTGGCTGAATCCTTCGGCAGCGTCTCGTCGTGATAAGAACGAGCGGTATCCGGATCGAGCGATAAATTGAACTGATCCTCCCAACGAAATTCGAACCGCGCCTTGGAAAGCGCATCATCACGCTGCTGCGCGCCCGGGTGGCCCTTGGCGAGATCGGCGGCATGAGCAGCAATTTTGTAGGCCATCACACCGTCTTTCACGTCCTGTTTGTCAGGCAACCCCAAGTGTTCCTTGGGCGTGACGTAACAGAGCATGGCACAGCCGTACCAGCCAATCTGCGCTGCACCAATGGCGGATGTGATATGATCGTAGCCTGGTGCAATATCGGTGGTCAACGGACCCAGCGTATAAAACGGCGCTTCAAAACAATGCTTGAGTTCCTCATCCATATTCTCCTTGATCATCTGCATTGGAACATGGCCGGGGCCTTCAATCATGGTTTGCACATCATGCTTCCAGGCAATCTGCGTGAGTTCACCCAGCGTGTGCAGTTCACCAAACTGGGCCTCGTCGTTGGCATCGGCAATAGCACCGGGGCGCAAGCCGTCACCCAACGAAAAAGATACATCATAAGCCTTCATGATGTCGCAAATGTCCTCGAAATGCGTATAAAGAAAATTCTCTTCGTGATGCGCCAGACACCATTTGGCCATAATCGCGCCACCACGCGACACGATACCGGCCAGCCGTTTGGCCGTCAGCGGTACGTAGCGCAGCAATACACCGGCATGAATGGTAAAGTAATCCACGCCCTGCTCGGCCTGCTCAATCAGGGTGTCGCGAAACATCTCCCACGTGAGTTCCTCGGGCGCGCCATCCACTTTTTCCAGCGCCTGATAAATCGGCACGGTACCAATCGGTACAGCGCTGTTTCTGATAATCCATTCGCGCGTTTCGTGAATATTCTTGCCCGTGGATAAGTCCATGATGGTGTCCGCACCCCAATGGGTCGCCCACGTCATCTTTTCCACTTCCTCTTCGATCGAAGAGGTAATGGCCGAATTGCCGATGTTGCCATTGATTTTAACAAGGAAATTGCGCCCGATAATCATCGGTTCCAGTTCAGGATGGTTAATATTGGCCGGGATGATGGCACGTCCTTTCGCCACTTCATCGCGTACAAACTCCGGTGTGATCACACGCGGAATGGCCGCACCCCATCCCTGCCCCGGATGCTGACGGGTAATTTCGCGCAGGTGTTCGCGCTGCTGATTTTCACGAATCGCCACAAATTCCATCTCCGGCGTGATCATGCCCTTGCGTGCATAATGCATCTGCGAAACATTGGCATCTGCCTTGGCCCGGCGTGGCTGGCGTGCATGCGAGAATCGAAGCGAATCCAGATGCTGGTCGTTGCGGCGAATACGCCCATATTCGGAGCTTAAATTATCCAGTTCTTCGGTATCACCACGCTCTTCAACCCATGTGCCACGAATCAGTGGTAATCCTTTCTGCAGATCAATCTCTACGTCCGGATCACTGTATGGTCCGGAGGTGTCATAAATCAGCACCGGAGGATTTTCTTCCTCTCCATCGGATGTCTGCGTCGGCGAAAGAGCAATCTCACGCATGGGTACACAAATATCCGAACATGAACCTTCGATGTAAATTTTGCGTGAATTTGGGAAATGCTTTTGCGCATCCATGCCTTTCGAACGATGTGTTTCTGGTGTGCTCATATTGTCTCCAGCAGATTATCAAATAAAAAACCAACTATACCCGACCATTGTTGTCGGGTATAGACTTCCCCCATGAAAATCCCATCCATTTCTACAGTAGCCAGCAAACTACTACAGTCAGAACACACAATAGTCTGGCGTCAGGACTGGAGCATTCTCAAGGCCTCAGGATCGGATATTCGGAAATATTTGCAAGGCCAAATCACTCAGGATATGGGTAAACTGACTGCCGGGAAGGGTATTCACAGTTTCATTCTCACACCACAAGGCAAAACAGTGAGTGAACTGTATATTCTTGAAGGAAATAGCGATGAACTCATCCTTCTCACACCTTCCGATTATGCCGTTTCCACAGTCGCCCGATTACGGCAATTTGCATTGGGATATCAATTGCGTATCGGTGTCGTGGATACATACAGCGTGCTTGAAATTCAGGGTGTGCAAGCAGCAAAAAAACTACAACATTTTGATTTGCCAGCCATGGAAAGTGCGTGGCTGACGACCTGCCATGCTGGCGATATACATGCGCTTACGATATCGGAAAAACCGCATGCTTTCTGGTTGATTGGCAACACACCGGAACTGGAAACAATCGCGTGTTCAAACATGCTGGATAAAGATGATATCGAAGCGATGCGCATTCTTCAGGGTATTCCCCGTTTTGGAACGGACTGGGATGAGAAAATTTATCCCATGAATGCCAATTTGATTGAATTCGATGGCGTAAGCTTCGATAAAGGCTGTTATGTCGGCCAGGAAGTTACCAGCCGTATGCACTGGCGGGGTGGAATCAAAAAACGATTTTACCGCGTCAAGCTCGGGGGTGTACCGGAAACACTCCCCTGTCCGATATTAACCACAGCCAAAATCGGCATGCTGACCAGTGCCGCAACGGATGCGGAAGGTGTCTGTTTCGGTATTGCTCATTTACCGATTGAGGTTGCCGAATCGGATACACCTTTATCGCTGGAGAATAGTACGGAAGTAAATATCATTGAGACCTGTCATGCCTGATCTATTCGTTTGGTATCATGCCGACGCCGCACTCGAACCTGAATTGAAAGCATGGCTGCGGAGCGTGCAATCCGAATTGGGCGTGCAGGGTTCTCTGTATATCCGCGGAAATGAACCACAAATAACTTTTATGGAAATGTTCCCGCACATAGAGTCCGCCACAATTGTACGCATCGAAGCACTGGCGAATAAAACCCCCTGTTTTGACGATATCCGGCGGAACTGCGAATCCTTTGAAAAGGTGAAACCCGATGACTGACATGTTTGCCAGCGCTGAAACGTACTTCCAGGATCTGCGTGACCGTATCTGTGCGGCCTTCGAAGCACAGGATACGGCGAAATTCGTGCGCACGCCATGGGATCGCCCCGAGGGTGGCGGCGGAGTCATGTCGCTGATGAAAGGAACGATCTTTGAGAAGGTCGGCGTCAATTTCTCCAGCGTACGTGGCGTGTTCTCCGATGAGTTCCGTAGCCAGATTCCCGGCGCAGCCGGGGATGGCAATTTTCGTGCTTGCGGCATATCACTGGTGGCACACATGAGCAATCCAAAGTGTCCCGCCGTACATATGAATCTGCGCCGTATCGAAACGACACAAGGCTGGTTTGGAGGCGGTACGGACCTGACGCCGTATTTTCCTTATCAGGAAGATACCGACCTGTTTCATGCACGCTTGAAAGAGGCATGCGATCCATTTAACCCTGAATATTATCCGAAATTCAAGGC
>JAUZQZ010000044.1 GCA_030950745.1 Mariprofundaceae bacterium
GATCCTGGTGGATGGCCGGGAGTTTGTAGCTGGCCGCCGCACCGGTATTGGCCGGTTTCTGGAAGGGCTTTTGCTGGCACTCCATGCCGCTCGCCCGGATTGGCGCGTGACGGTTGCCATGCGCAAGGACTGTGCCTTGCCGACATCGTTGCGGGACAAGGTGAGCGAACTATATGTTCCCCACGCTGTGGAATTGTTCTGGCCGCAGCTGGCGCGTGGTTACCATCTGTTCTTAAGCCCGTATCCCAAACTGCCGTGGCGAAAGATGCCCTGCCCGGCCATTCATACAGTACACGATGTGTTGTATCTGACGCATCCTGCGTATCGGGGGAACCGTCTGCGCGTATGGGCGGCCAAGGCGCGTCTGGCGCATGCGCTGAAACGGGCTGCGCTCACGTGGTTTGATTCCAAAGCCTCACGCGAGGCATGCCGGACACTGTTCGGAGATTTACCAAACGAAACGGTACGTTGCCCGGCCGTGGATGGGATGTTTACGCCGCAGACGGTGAAGGGTTCAGGCGAGCCTTATTTTCTTTTTGTGGGCAACGGCTTGCCGCACAAGAATGTGTCCCTGTTGCTGCAAGCGATAAGCGGCGTGCCGTCCCGGATGGTGTGTGTCGGCGTTCGTAATACGGATATGTGGTTGGCGCAATGCAGTGATGCCGTGAAACAGAAAGTCGAGTTTCTGCAGGGTGTGGATGATGAAACATTGCTGGCATTATACAGAGGCGCTGTTGCCTTGCTGCTGCCTTCAACGGCTGAAGGTTACGGCTATCCTCCACTGGAAGCGATGGCCTGCGGTGCGCCCGCGATTGTTTCGGATATCCCGGTGTTGTGTGAGACGACAGGTGGCGCGGCCATGACGTGCCCGGCGGATGATGTGGCCGCATGGCGACAGGGCATGCAGGCCATGTTGGATGAAAATACGCGAAAGACATGGTCGAACAAGGGTCTTGAGTGGGTTGGTCATCTGCGTGCACCCGAAGGCTGGCAGTGCCACATTGAAGATATGGAAAGCCTTGTGGGGCAAATCTAATGTGTGGTTTTGTGGCGATTCTGGGCAAGAAAGGCAAGGGTGAACTGGAGCGGATGGCCCGTGCCGTGGAGAAGCGGGGGCCGGACGATAGCGGGAGCTTTGACGGCGATATGTTTTCCGCGATTCATCATCGTTTATCCATTATCGGACCGGATGCACGGGGTCGTCAGCCCATGACGGTGGATGATGTCACCGTTGTGTTTAATGGCTGTATCTACAATTACCGGGAACTGCGCAAACAACTGGAAGGTGACGGCATCACCTTTGCCTCGGATACGGATACGGAGGTGCTGCCGCATCTTTACCGGCGGTTTGGCGCTGGCATGTTTTCGTTACTGAACGGTATGTTTTCCATTCTGTTATGGGATGCGCGCGAGAAGCTACTGGTTGCAGCGCGCGATCCCTTTGGTGAAAAGCCTTTGTTTATCTGTGAGCAGGATGGGCGGGTTGGTTTTGCATCCATGTTATCCGCGTTTGAGCAGGGGGACTGGGCGCTGACTCCGGATATCGCCGCAGTCCATGAAGTACTTTGCCGCATGCGCATCACCGCGCCGAGGACCATGTACAGAGAGGTGCGTCAGCTACCTGCCGGTACTTATCTTTACACCAAATCCGGTGAGGAACTTGTGCCCCGCCGCTATGTGTTTCTTCCGGAACCGGACCAACCCCTGGATATGACGCCCGCTGAAACGGAGGGCGAGGCGGAGCGCCTGCTTGATGACGCATTCTTATTGCGTACGATTTCGGATAAACCCATGGGTGTGTTTTTATCCGGAGGCGTGGATTCCTCATTGATTGCCGAATCACTGGCGCGGCAATTACCCGAAACGTTGCACACCTTTTCTGTCCGTTTTTCCGATGGTGCGGCGGATTACGATGAAAGCGCTCATGCAGCGGTGGTAGCGAAGCATATCGATAGCGAGCATATGGTGCTGGATGTCCGTGCGGAGGCGCATGAGGCGTTGCACGATCTGGCGGAGGCATTCGATCAACCCGTGACGAATTCGGCGGCATTACCTATGTATTTAATTGCACGCGAGGCCAAAGCGCATGTGGATGTAGCGTTATCCGGTGTAGGTGGGGATGAATTGTTTGGCGGCTATCCACGTTATCTTGGCATGGCCTGGCATGACCGACTGCGGCATATGCCGGGACGTGGCCTGATGTTGGCGGCATTGCAGCGGTTGGGCGAAGGGAATAGTAGCCGGAATTTATGCGGCCGTTTGCGGCGTTTTGTACAGGGTCTGGATAGCCCGGCGTCAGAGGCATATCTCAACTGGACTGCAGCAAGCCATGCTGGATGGCCGGAAATGTTCACCGTGCCAAGCACCGATGAGGCACAGGCAACATGGCAAACATCCGAATCGGTTTATGGCGGGCTGGAGGGGCTCTTGTCCCGATATGGGCCCGTGAATGGCAGTATGGCCTGGGATATGCTGACCTATCTTCCCGATGATTTACTGGCAGTGGGAGATCGCATGAGTATGGCGCACGCACTGGAATTGCGCAGTCCATTTCTGGATATGCGGCTGGTTAATTTAGCGTTAATGCTGCCGGTTTCCCGGAAGGTTGCGGGGCTTCCCTGGCAGGAAGGGTTGAAACTGTTGCTCAAACAGATTGCCCGGAAGCGTTTGCCCGCCGGAATCGTGGATCGTCCCAAGCAGGGATTCATGGCACCGGTGAAGCATTGGTTGCACGGGTCGCTGGATAAGAAGATGCAGGATTTATGTAATCATTCACCATTGGGTGGTCTGGTGAAGCAGAGCTATGTGCGGCAGGAATGGGCCAGACACCAGGCTGGCGAAGACCGTTCCGATATACTGTGGGGTTTGTTGCTGGTGGATGAGTGGATACGGCAAAAGGGGTGGTCATTCCGGTGAGAGTCTTGCTGGTGGCGGATGTGTCCGCCGAAAAGTTGCTGGGCGGTGCTGAACGTATGTTGACACAGCATGTGCGTGCGCTGGCTGAAACCTTTGACCTGACGGTACTGACACGTCAACCCGCGCCGGGTGCGTTGTTGGCCATCGAAGTGGCTGCCGGGGTGACGGAATATCGGCTCCCCTTCTCGGGCGATCGTGGTCTTGCAGGGCTGAGGCAATTGATACGGGGCGCAAAAGACTGGTGGAAACAGCATCAGGGTGAGTTTGATGTGGTGGTGGCCGAACAACCGTTTGTGATGTGGGCGTTATTGCGGACGGGATGCGACCTGCCTCGCTTGCAAGTGTGTTACGCCTTTGCTTTTGAAGAGTATGTCACGCGTCATGGCTTAAACTGGAATATCAGGCATAAAATGATTGCTGCGGCGATGCGCAAGCTGGAGGGGACGCTTTATAATCATGCCCGTGGGCTGCTGGTGCTGAGCGAATACACGCGCCGGCGGTTGGCCGAGTGTTTCCAACCGGGCGCCAACCATATCGAGGTTGTATACGGTGGTGTGGATGCGCCGGTGCTGGCTAGCCGGGAAGAACGGAAGCAAATGAGGCAACAGCTCGGATGGCAGGGGCCGGTGGTGGTCACGCTGCGCAATCTGGTGCCACGTACCGGTATAGATATGCTGGTGCAGGCAGCGGCCATGTTGCGTTATGAGATGCCGGATTTGCGATGGTGTGTGATGGGTGCGGGGGTGTTGCTGGAGCCGCTGAAATGGCTGGCGGAACAACTGGATGTGGCGGATCGTATCGAATTTACCGGTTATTTGCCTGAAGATGAGGTGGCATTGCGCATGCGGTCGGCGGACGCATTTATGTTACCTACCAGGTCCCTTGAGGGTTTCGGGCTTGTTACAGTTGAGGCCAATGCCAATGGACTTCCAGTGGTGGCAACACCCGCAGGCGCTAATTCTGAGGTGGCAGGTTCAATCCCGGACAACATTCTGGCTGATGCGATAACACCGGAAGCGCTGGCGGAGGCGACCCGCTTGTTGTTTGAACGGCATGCGGATCACATGGAGCGGGCAGCGCGGCTGCATGCGCATATCCATGCGCACTTTAATTGGCCGGCGCATGATGAGGTATTGCTGCGCACACTTAGACGCTTAGCCTCTTAGCCATAAAATCTCATGCAAAATACGCAAAATATTTTACCACAAAGACACAAAGGCACGAAGAATAAAGAAAAACAGGATCGATGGATTCACAGGTTATGTTCATCATACGTTGGCAGCCAAGGTGTAGGGCAGGGGTTCATCCCCTGCCATGCTATGCCAACAAGGCAGCCCACAAGGGGCTGCCCTACATTATTTGTTTTCCTTTGTGCTTTCGTGTCTTTGTGGTTCAAACCTGTTTGGTTCCGTCTACGCTGGGTTAGGGCAATCGTTTGATGCGGATTCTACATATCATTACACGCATGGATGGCGGCGGATCGGCGGTCAATACGCTGCTTTCAGCCACTGCACAGCAGCAGGCCGGACACCAGACTTGCCTGGCCTTTGGTTCTTCCGGGGAGTCGGAGATGTCGGAAACAGAAAGAGAACAACTCGCCGGACGCATGCAGACGTTTTGTGAAGCGGGTGGAGAAACTGTTGTTCTTCCATCATTGGTACGTCAACCCGGATGGGCCGATTTCGCTGCATATTGGCAAATGCGTCAATTGATTGCCCGTGGTTTTGATGTAGTGCATACACATACCTCCAAGGCCGGAACATTGGGACGCCTTGCGGCATGGGGGCGTGCCAGAGTGGTGGTGCATACGCCACACGGCCATATTTTTCATGGATATTTCGGAAAGTTGAAAACAAGTTTGTTTATCGGGATCGAACGATTTCTTGTAGCCATTTCCCAGGCCCTGATTGCGCTTACACAAGCGGAGCGCGATGATCATCTGGCGTTGGGTGTTGGACGGATAGAACAGTGGCGGGTCATTCCCAGTGGCGTAGATGTGAAAGAAATACAAAGGCGCATCATGGTATGGCGGGAAGACCATCCTGATGTGCAGCAGTGGGATGCCGTTAGCGTAGGCAGGTTGGTGCCGGTCAAAGGCATGGAACGGCTCATTCGGGCATGGGTGCGAGTCTGTGAAATGAAACCCGATGCACGACTGGCCGTTGTCGGCGATGGTGAAGAAAGAGAGAAACTGGAAAAGATGTGTGATGAATCAGGCATTGCGAACAATGTCTACTTTGCGGGCTGGAGTGATCCCGTTCCCTATTTTGCGGCAAGCCGCTGTTTTGCATTGTTATCGCACAATGAAGGAATGGGGCGTGTGGTCGTTGAGGCTATGGCTGCCGGGTTGCCCTGTGTGGTGTCCGATGTGTGTGGTTTGAAGGAACTGGTAACAAGTGATTGTGGTGTGGCAATGGATGCAGAAGATACGAATGCCGTCGCGGCTGCCTTACTGTATGACTGGCCTGATGATATGCATATAGCCTGTGTGGAACGTGCTGAAGCGTATTCAGTAGACGTCATGGTGCAGGCGCTACAAGACTTATACGATGGGTTGCTGAACGGTGCGTAACTTTGTTCTGGCCAGTATGTTGCTGTTTCTCCCATGCCAGGCATGGGCGGTGCCGGTGCGTGTGCTGATGGATGTACGCAGTACGCATTCAGATGGCGCGCACGACATGAATACGCTTGCATCAATGGCGGAGAAGCGCGGTGTTGATGTGCTGGTATTTGGCGAACATGATCGTTCCAGTATCCGTTTTGGCATAGCTCCGATATCGCGGATTCTGGGTTATTCCATGGAGCGTCCATCCTTGTACACCACGGGTCTGACACCCTTTTTTGCCGATCTTGCGCGTGTGCGCGGGGCATATCCCGACATGACATTCATGGCGGCGACGGAATCCATACCTGGTTATTACTGGTCGGGGATTCCATTTCGCGATCTTACCTTACACAATGCCGAACGCCATATCATCGCACTGGGGATTGAGCGTCCGGAGCAGGTTGAAGCACTACCCAGTTATACGCTCAGTCATATTCACGGCCCGTTCAAGATCTCAATGGCCTTTTGGTGGATACTGATTGGCAGCGTATTAATCATGTTGCTCAGGCGGCGCAAGCGGGCGGTGGCATTGCTTCTTTTTGCCGCATTCGTGGCCTTTTTATCAACATGGCTGTTGAAACCCAAGGTGGATGCTGATGCAGATTTCATCAAGACGGCACAAGCGAACGGGCTGTTTGTTATTTGGGCGCATCCGGGCACGCTGTCCGGCGTGCGTTCCGGGCCCATGGGTGTGAAGCTGGACACGCCGCCATACAGTCGGCGTGTGTTTCACAATCCCACGGCGGGCGGGTTCGCTGCTGTTTATGGCGATACGGATACGAATACCGAGCCGGGAGGGCTATGGGACCAGTATATGATGAATTATATGTTGGGACTGTATGATGCACCGATCTGGGGCGTGGCTGCGGGAGATTTTCATAAACAGGGTGAAGCGGGTGAATATCTGGGTAATTTTCCCATGGATATGTGGGTGGATGAGCGGGATCCGGCGGCTATCCTTGCGGCGATGCGCAAGGGGCATATGGTGGCGTGGGGCATGCCAAAAGACCGGAATCTGCGGGTAAAATCACTATTCCTTGAGGATGCAACGGGGCATCGTTTGCTACCGGGTGACGAGATAACTGCGTCCGGTCAGGTTGTCCTGCATTGCTCGCTGGAAGAACGTCCGGAGAAATGCGGGGACACAACTCTTATTTCCGCCGTCACTGATAAAGTTAAGCAATGTTGTGGAAATAAAGATTGTGTCCCCGCATTTCTCCAGCTTCTACGCGCCCAGATTATTGTGGATGGCCATGTTCTGATCCAGCCGCTGTTGGGACTTGGCCAACCGTTGCTGGAAACGTTACAACTGCCTCCGGGCGCACATGTCATCCGATTGCGCATCCCGGCACAACACGGCATCCGCATGGAGGCCAATCCATTTCTGGTTCGGGTGCCGGGATGAAGTTGATTACAATTCACCAACCCAACTTCCTGCCGTGGCCGGGGTTCTTCCACAAGTGGATGTTGGCCGATGCCATGGTGTTGCTGGATACGGTACAATATGAGAAAAATGAGTGGCAGAACCGCAACCGTATCAAGACGGCGTCCGGTGCGCAGTGGATCACGGTGCCGGTGAATTACCGTTATCCTCAGAAAATCAAGGAAGTGACGATTGCTGACCGACGCTGGGTGCGCAAAGTTTGCAGCAGTATTGAACAATCCTATGCAAAGGCACCCTGTTTTGAAGCATACTGGCCATCAGTTCGGGAAGTATTAAACCAACCTTTCGTGCGGTTGAAGGATTTAAATGTGGCGCTTATTCGCCTGGTCGGGGATGCCGTGGGATGCACTTCTCCTTTGCTTCTGGCGTCTGAGCTTGAGGTGCATCATGCAGACCCAACGGAACGTCTGATTGAAATATGTTCGGGTATGGATGGTGATGCATACCTGTCCGGACAGGAAGGGCGAACGTATTTACAGCGGGAGCAGTTTGCCCAATCGGGGCTGACATTGTACTTTCAGCAAATTGAGATGCTGGAATATCCGCAACTGCATGGTGATTTTGTACCATATTTATCCGTGCTGGATATGTTGTTTAATACCGGGGCTGATGCTGGGGAAATTATTCGTGGAATGGGAGGAATGGTGCGATGAACAGAATTCTGGCGCTGGCGCCGCATCCGGACGATATAGAAATCGGTTGTGGTGGAACACTGGCAGCTTATGCCGGGCAAGGTGCCGAAATACACCTGTTTGTGGCCACGGATGGTGGCAAGGGCGGCGACGGAGCAGCGCGCAAATCTGAACAGGAAGAAGCTGCGAAAATTCTCGGCATCAAGGCGGTGCATTGGGGTGGCTTTGAAGACACAAAATTACCGGCGGAAGATACGCTGATTCACGCCATTGAGGACAAGGTACAGGAAATCAAGCCATTGATTGTGCTGGTCAATCATCATGAGGATACACATCAGGATCACCGGACGCTGGCACGGGCAGCACACTCGGCGACCCGCTATGTACCCAGTGTTCTGGCTTATGAAACACCGACCAGCAGCAATTTTTCACCCACGGTCTTTATGGACATTCATGACACATTATCCGATAAGCTCAAGGCACTGGATGCACATGCTTCTCAGGTTGAGAGAACGAATATTCAGGGTCTGAATATTGTTGAAATCGCACTTGCGACAGCACATTTTCGTGGTGTGCAAGGTAAAATCTCCTGTGCGGAGGCTTTCATGCCCATCCGTATCCAGTTATAGCACCCATCACATCCATGATTCCTCATTCGAGGCCTGTATTTGGGACCGCATTTGCCGATGCGGTGCAACAGGTCGTGAAAAGCGGCCAGCTTGCCACCGGAAAAGTGTGCGCAGCGCTGGAGGCCGAGGTTGCCGGGCTGATTGGCGTCAGGTATGCCGTCACGGTGGATTCCGGGACCAGCGCCCTGATGCTGGCGCTATATGCATTAAAGGCAAAGCGTAAAGTCAGGCGTGTTGGCATTCCCGCCTATGCTTGCCGAGCCGTTTTGCATGCGGTTCGGGCGGTGGATGCCGAACCTGTATGTATGGATTGTAATGATGATTTAAGGTTGGATGCCGAAAAGGCAAGGGATATGGCCGAATCACTGGACGCAGTCATTCTGGTGCATCCGTTCGGGATGATTGAGTCGATGGTAAAGGAATCGTGGTGCTGTCCGGTTATTGAAGATATTGCCCAGTCAGCGGGTGGCCGTATGGATGGACAAACGGGTGAAGATGGCCGCATGGTGGGCAACTTCGGGGATGTTTCCATCGCATCCTTTTATGCCACCAAACCCTGGGGTGGCGCTTGTGGCGGCATGGTCATGAGTTCTGATGCAGACATGTGTGAACGGGTGCGTCACATGCGTTGCGCAGACACTGCGGGCATCACGCTGCCGTATGCCGGAAATCATCAGCTTTCCGACATCCACGCCGCGCTGGCCCGCGTACGCCTATCGCAGTCAAATCAGGAGCGTGAATACCGTATGCGGCAGGCAGTAGCCTATGATGAATGGTTTATGGGAATAAAGTCATATCCGGTCAAGCGTGAAGTATCGTGCAATCATTATCGTTATATCGTGCGTGTGGATGATGCCTCAGGCGTGATCGAGGCTCTGCACAGTCACGGTGTAGGAGCGGCACGTCCGGTGGAGGAACCGCTTTCCAGGTTGGTTGGGCAGCGTTGCCAAGGCGCGGAAGCTGCATGGCAACAATGCGTTTCTTTGCCCTTGCTTACCGATATGAGTGAGGATGAGCTGGATTGTATGAGAAAGGCGATTGCCGCATGTATGTAGTGTTTGACCATGTACTGAGCCGTGTGCTGGGGTTGACAGGGGGTCTCCTGCTTTCCCTCCCCTGGTTCCACCTTGGTTCGCTTGGTCAGGGGATCAAGATTTCGCTGGCGTCACTGTTGTTGACTTATGCCGCGATGCCGGTGGTAATTCATTTGGCCAGACGCATGGGTGCGGTGGATCATCCGGATGCGCGGCGGGTTCATCGGGAGCCGACTCCCAGAATCGGTGGATTGGCGGTATTTGTCTCCGTGAACCTGACGCTACTGCTGAATTTCAATTATTCCCTGGCGTTGAAGGGCGTGTGTATTTCAGCTGTCCTCGTTGCCCTGTTGTCTTTATGGGACGATGTGCGCGAATTGCCGGCAAGCGTCAAGCTGGCCGGGCAATTGGCGGCGCTGCTTGTGTTGACCGTATTCGGCGTGCATGTGGAGTTCGCGCCGGATGTGTGGTGGGGAGATATGGCTGAATATGCCGTGACTGCGCTGTGGGTGATTGGTATCACCAATGCTTTCAATTTTCTGGATGGAATCAACGGTCTGGCAGCTTCGCTCGCGGTTTCGGTTTGTCTTTTGATGGGATTGCTGGCGTGGAACACAGGTCAGGGGTTTATGTTGCTGCTGTGTCTGGCTGTTGCCGGGGCATCCGCCGGATTTCTGCCGGATAATGCACGGTACAAAGGTCCGGCACGCATATTTTTGGGTGACGTGGGTAGCACCTACCTTGGCTGGATGATGGCCTGTATCGCGGTAATGGGAGATTGGTCGAGCGAGGGTCCAATCAAGGCATATTCAGCTCCGATTCTGATATTTTCAGTGATGATCTTTGACATGATCTACACCACGGTTGCACGTATTCATCGCGGTGACGTCAAGAATCTGCATGACTGGGTTACTTACGTAGGACGCGATCATTTGCATCATCGTTTGATGTATCTGGGGCTGTCGCAGAAACATGTCGTATGGGCTATCGCGGGGCTGTCCATGGTCACGGGGCTTGCGGCGCTATCTCTGGTTGAGGCAAACAAACAAGTCATCTGGTTGCTGCTTGGTCAGAGCATGGTGATTTATATGTTGCTCAGTTTTATTATGGTGTTGGCCGCCCAGCGTGTGGAAGAGGGTGAATAGGAAGGCGTTATTACAACGCTGGGGAGCATTGCATTTCGAGCTTGATCAGGCGAATGTGCGCTTGCTGGCGGTATCCAAATATGCGTCAGATGAATCGGTGCGTTGCCTGGTGGATGCGGGCCAGATGGATTTTGGAGAATCCCGGCCACAGAACTTACGCGACCGGGCGGAACGGTTTCCTGATGTAAACTGGCATATGATTGGACCGTTGCAGAAAAACAAGGCCAAATATATCGGCCGGTACGCCTTCATGTGGCATAGTGTGGAAGATATCGAGACGGCACAGGCTGTTGCAGCGCATGTACGTGGTAGAAGGCTTCCGGTCATGCTGCAAGTCAATGTGGCTGGAACACCGCATCAACATGGCGTGGAAATTGGACAGGCCGGGGCTATTTTTGAACAACTGATGAACATACCTTCACTGGAAATACGTGGTCTAATGTGCATGGCGCCTAAAGATAGCGATGGACGGGCATGCTTCCGGGCATTGTGCCACTTGCGGGATAAGCTTTCTGGTGGAAGCCTGCGCCCGCTCCGATATACGGACGACCTGAAATTATGTATGGGCATGAGTGGCGATTATCGTATTGCCATTGAGGAAGGCTCGGATATGGTACGATTGGGTTCCACCTTGTTCGGTTTGGGAAATAATGATTTCATCAAGAATGGAATAAAGGAAGATATGGATGCAAAACCTTAAAATCAGCTTTATTGGTGGTGGCAACATGGCCGAGGCCCTGTTGGCCGGCCTTGTCCGGGCAGGACATGCGCCGGGACAGCTAATGGTGGCTGACGTCCGGGTTGAGCGTCTGGATGAGCTGAAGCAAGCCTACGGTGTGTGTGTGACGCAAAACAATGCCGAGGCAGCGATGGAAGCAGATGCACTTTTACTTGCAGTGAAGCCCCAACAAATGGATGTGGTGCTGAAAAGCATTGCAGGGAAAATTGGTAAAGGGACAACGGTAATCAGTATTGCGGCGGGCATCGGTATCAAGCATTTGCGCGAAGGTTTGGGGGATGAGGTTTGTCTGGTTCGCGTCATGCCCAACACCCCCTGCCTGGTAGGCGCGGGGATGTCCGTATTGTTCTGTGATGCGGGAAAAGATCATTGTGCCCGTGCCGAATACATTTTGGACTCTTCGGGGAAAACGGCATGGGTGGATGATGAAGATATGTTGCATGCTGTGACGGCAATTTCCGGCAGCGGCCCGGCTTACTTTTTTCTACTGGCAGAATTGATGCAGGCTACGGCACATGCGTTGGGACTACCGAAGGAATTAAGCGGTGTGCTGGTGACGCAAACAGCTCTGGGCGCAGGCCGGATGCTGGTAGAAAGTGGCAAGACGGCGGAAGAATTGCGGCAGCAGGTTACCAGCTCCGGTGGCACCACCCAGGCAGCGCTTGAAGCCATGTTCGAAGGCAATATGCCGGATGCGGTGCGTGCTGCGATTACTGCGGCCGCCAAACGCTCGAAGGCGATGGCCCTGCCCCTTACACACAAGCCATGTCACAGAACTCTTGCACACGGGCCAGATCAAGGCGCGGGGCACAGCTAATGGTTGTTCCATTGGCAAGCGCCGCAACGCAGGTATGGCCCGTGTGTAAGGGGCAGGGCTAGCCTGATGTTTATGCTGGGTTATTTCCTACAGGCTTTGGCAGGGGTGGTGCATGTGTTGTTGATGGCGATTATGCTGGTGGTGATTGCGCGTGCTGTCCTGTCCTGGGTGTCACCCGATCCGTATAATCCCATTGTGCGTGTGATTATCCAGCTTTCTGAACCGCTGTTATATCCCATCCGCAGAAGGTTACCGATTTTAGGAGGGCTGGACCTTTCACCGATGTTGTTAATTCTGGCGGCGGTCTTTCTGGATAATTTTCTGGTGCCAAGTTTGCAACGCATTGCGCTGAACATGCTTTCGTGAGCGAAGTTGATACGGCCATTACGGTTGGGAAGGGGGGTGTCTATGTTAATGTACATGCTCAACCGGGTGTACGGAAACCCCGGCTACGCGGTATGCATGGCGATGCAATAAAAATTGCCGTACGCGAAGCTGCACAGGATGGGAAGGCTAATGCCGCTATTATCAATTTCATGGCCGAATTACTGGGTTGCACAAGACAGAATGTAGAGGTGGCGTCCGGCCATACATCACGGCAAAAACGACTGTTCGTCAGTGGCGATATACGGCCTATTATTAACCGTTTGCACGAAATACTTAAAGATGCTTGAACGTATGGCTGCGCGGCCAGTAACGTGGCTGTTGCTGCTTTGCGCCGTAAACTTTGCCTTTATGCTGGGCGGCCATTCTCTGTGGGACGTCGATGAGCCCAACAATGCCGTGTGCGCCCGTGAAATGCTTGCGGCGGGCAATTGGTGGGTGCCTGTATTCAATGGCGACCTGCGCTTTGATAAACCAATTTTACTCTACTGGCTAATGATGCCGTTGTTTCATGTGTTTGGCGTGCATGAGTGGACGGCACGCCTGCCATCGGTGATGGCGATTAGTTCGTTGGTGCTGGTGGTCTTTTATTTTGGGCGGCGCATGGCAGATGTGCGCACGGGTCTGATTGCTGCACTGTTGCTGGTTAGCAGTCTGCATATCGTGGTGATTGCCCGGGCGGCCACGCCTGATCCGTTACTAATGCTGTGCATTGGTTTTGCGCTATCCGCTTTTCTCTGTTTTTACCTTGAGGAGATGGAAAATTATCGCCTGTTGATAGCTGCTTATGTAATGCTGGGGTTCGGCGTACTGGCCAAGGGGCCCGTAGCTATTCTGCTTCCGGCGCTGGTGATGCTGGTATTTCTTCTGATGATGGGACAGAGGGAAAACATCAGGAAGTTCCGGCCCGTTATCGGTTTATGTGTCATTCTGGCCGTGGCTCTGCCATGGTATATCACGGTGGGTGTGCTGACCGACGGGGAGTGGCTGAAAGGGTTTTTGTTGCATCACAATATTGACCGGTTTACCGGGACCTTACAGGGGCACCGCGGGTTCCCCGGGTTTTACATCCTTACCTTCCTGGGTGGATGGTTTCCGTGGAGCGGTTTATTGGCGGCGGCGCTGGGTTTGGGTGCGTGGAAGCGCGCTACGTTGCAAAAGCAACCTGTTCGTCTGTTCCTGCTGTGCTGGATAGGGGTGTTTTTTATCTTTTTCACACTGGCCAGCACACGCCTTCCCAATTATATGTTACCTGCCTTTCCAGCGGCGGCTCTGATGATGGCTTTCTGGATTCGGGGCCATGAAGAACAGGCTGGCAACTGGCTGACTCGAGGGGCGCTGGCCTTATCTTTTTCTGTGATTGTGGGCGCAGGCATTGCATTGCAGATACAATGGCCCGGTGAATGGGTATATGCGCTGTGTTTTCTGCCACTTTTTATTGCCACATTTGCAAGCATACGTCTGAAGCTGGAACGATCCATACCCATGATTGCTGCGGGGATGGCAGCCAGTGTCATTTTTCTCGCCGGATGGGGCCTGCCGGTTTTTGAGCATCATAAAGTTACGCCTGAACTTGCCGCCGCCGCCAACCGTGCGGGATTTGACGGGAAGTCACTCGCGACCTTCCGCTATTTTCAACCATCATTGTTGTATTATCATGGCGGCCGCCTGCCGATGCTGGCGAATATGCATGATGTGTCGGTATGGCTGATGCAGGGAAAAGCGGTGGTATTACCACAGGGAGCGTTGGCCGAGTTCCCTTCTGCTATCCTTCCTTATCTGGTTATTCATAAACGAAGTTTTGGTATGGTTGCCAGAAAATGGTTGTTGCTAGTGTCCTATCCCGTAAAAGAGCATACCATCAGCGAGTCTGGACGGGATGTACGGCAAGGCGCGCGAATGCGGGACTGGCAGAGCCAGTTCAAATGAGCGCAACGCAGGCGTACGCCCGTCCAGACTCGCCCGAAGGGAGCCACTCCAAGGAGTCAATGCGGCGTTGCGCCCCTTGCCAAGGGCGCACCATTGCCTGCGGGACGCGCCTTGCCTTGACTCCTTGGAGTGGCTCTGATGGCGTGCTCTTTTACGGGACAGGACACTCGTCAGTTTGAGACCTGTGGAGGGGTTAACATGGCCCGGGAATTAATTTCTATTGTCGTACCGGTGTACCGGGAGGAGGAAAACATCCCTCTTCTGGTTGAGGAGATCGCTCAGGCATTGGGTGATACTCCCTATGAACTGATCATAGTTGATGACGGATCCGATGATGATACGTTTAACCGAATCGAGCAGGCATGCGCAAAGGATAACCATATTACGGGAATTCAGTTGCGCCGGAATTTCGGCCAGACCGCAGCCATGAGTGCCGGATTTGAAGCTGTGCATGGTGAGTATATTGTGTACATGGACGGTGATTTACAGACGGACCCGAAAGATATTTCAAAACTTCTTGAACGGCTAAAGCAGGACAATCTGGATATGGTCAATGGCTGGCGTAAGGATCGCAAGGATGCAGGTCTTACGCGCAACCTGCCGTCGCGCGTTGCCAACGCTCTGATACGCCGATCCACCAAGGTCCGCATGCATGATTACGGTTGCCCGATGAAACTGATGCGGGTTGAAGTTGCCAGGAATCTCCATCTTTATGGGGAACAGCATCGTTTTCTGCCGGCGATGGCGGCATTGTATGGTGCACACATTGGCGAGGAGGTGGTGACACACAGGCCAAGGCGCTTTGGTGAAAGCAAGTATGGGTTGGGGCGTACCATTCGCGTGCTGGTGGACCTGTTGCTGGTATTGTTCTTCCAACGATTTACTGACCGGCCATTGCAGCTCTTTGGCCCGGCAGGACTTCTGAGCTTTGTGGCGGGTGTTGGCATAGATCTGTGGCTGAGCATGAGCAAGCTGGTTTTCGGAACGGACCTGGCAGGTCGGCCTATGTTGCAGCTGGGTTCACTACTGATTATCAGTGGTTTATTGCTGTTTGGCATTGGCCTGATTCTGGAAATGCAGGCACGCACCTATTATGAATCCACAGGACGGCGGCATTATGCAATTCGGAAAAAGGTGGGTGCACAAAAGCAAGAAGACGTTTCCTGAAGAGCCGCTGAAATTTTATGGTAAAACTGGTAGTTAAAATAGGTATAAGCCTGCTATTGCTGGCGGGGTTGGTGCATTTCATTGATCTTGATGCTGTGTTGGAACGCTTGAAAAGTGTCAACATTCTATGGGTGGTGCTGGCCAGCTTTTTACTGATGGTTGGGCAGGTGTTGTCCGCCATACGCTGGACCTGGCTGGCACGTGGATTGGGCCTTACGGTGCAAATGTCACGCAAGATCGAATTGTATTTTCTGGGGATGTTCCTGAGCCTGTTTTTACCTTCCATTGTCGGTGGCGATGTGGCGCGCGGCTATCTGTTGGCGCGTGGGCGGGAAGGTGCGGGCTGGGCCGCTGCTGCCAGTATCATTCTGGAACGGGTTAACGGAGTAGTGGCGATCAGTATTATTGCTACAATTTGTATGTTTGGGCTTGATTTGCCACCACGGTGGTGGATTGCATGGCTGGGCGCGGTGTTTGTTCTGTGGGCCGGCATGCTAACGTATTCTTTTTGGCACCGAAGATTACCTCGATGGCTGGAGCACTGGCAATCGTTGCCAATTGACCAGCCCGCCTTTTACCGTGCCTGGTGGAAAAGCCTTCCATTGTCCATTCTGTTTCAGACATTGGTGGTGGAAATCCATGTCATTCTGGGACATGCCGCCGGGCTGGAAATGTCCTGGCTAGCTTATGGGGTCATGGTTTGTCTGGTCGCGTTGGCTTCGGCCATTCCGATTTCCTTCAATGGGTTTGGTGTTCGGGAAGCAGGTTATGTGGGGTTGGCCGCATACTTTGGTGGCAGTGCGGACGCGGCAGCGGTTATGGCAGCATTGTGGGTGATAGTGCTGGCGGTTGCGGCTTTGCCGGGAGCCTGGATGTTATGGCGTTTGGGTGGAAGCAGTGCGATCAGGAGGGATATCTAGCCTGAACTAAAGCGGATTCTCCTTCAGCCTCTGAATGGTGTATTCCGCGCGTTTATCAATAAAAGCACCTATAGTTTTGAATGTGGCAGGATGTCGGCTTTCCAGGATACGCATTGCATCCTTATCCAGTTTTAGCATATCCACATCACTGGCGGCAACAGCGGAATAGGCCAGGGATTTTCCATGATTTTGTGCCAGTTCGCCAAGCATGTCGGCATCTCTCCGCATTTCCAGCAACACCTCGGCCTTGGCTCGGTTGAGATAACGAATTTCAACCTCACCCGATAAAATGATGTAAATACCTTTGGGTGTTTCGCCTTGGGAGAAAATGCGATCACCACGTTTGGCGAAACGGGTGGGAAGTTCCTTGGCCAGAGCCGCACGCACATCGTCCGGCAATTTTTCAAATACCGGATGGCTGAAAAAGAAGCTGTCCAGCATTCGGTGGGAAAGCAATCGTGAGAGGTGTTTCCTGAAGTTGCAATCGGCTTCCAGTACCTGCTGGACCGCAGTCAGATCCACCCGGATAATACGGCTGGGTTCGGCGGTAAACACCGATGCATACCGGGATTTTCTCCGCAATGCACCGAATTCGCCATACACATCACCCGGATGCAGATATGCCAGTATCCTGAGTTGCCCACCAATCTGCCTGGCGATGGACAGTTTGCCCTTGCCTACAAAGTAGAGATCATGCGGTGTGTCTCCTTCGTGAAGCATTTCCACACCTTTGGATACGTGCATGATACGGCTGGCGCTGTTGAGAATACGTAAATTGATGGCGGACATACCTTCAAGGATGGGAAAGTCCTTTTTATTGAGCAATTCCATCTGTTCCTGTGGCGGGCGGATGCCCGACAGGTCAAGAAACTCATGGTTTTGTTCGCTCATACTTCCTCCAGCAAGCTGTATGCCGGACTATAGAGCATAGATGGTGTCATGCGCCAGTTCAGGTTTTTCTCCCAATATCACACGGGAGATAAATTGTGTCAGGGGATTTCCAGACGCCGTGGATGTCGTGTCATGTTTTCACACCCATTTTTATTGACCACCACCATATCCTCCAGACGCACCCCCCCCAGTCCGGGATAATACAGGCCAGGTTCGATGGTGACGACATTTCCAGTATGCAATACATCATTACGAACAGAAATCCGGGGCGATTCATGCACATCCAGTCCGACGCCATGACCTGTACCATGAAAAAAGCCGACCTGCCGTCCTCGTCTTGTCCCTGTGGAGAAACCGCATAATTCAAAATGCCGGGTAATGGCCTGATGAATCTTTGTCCCCTGTGCGCCGTCACGGACCATGGAGAGTCCGATATCCTGCCCTTCCCGTACCGTACGGTAGAGTTTACGCACATCATTGCTGGCTTTCCCTTTCACATAAGTGCGGGTCATGTCGCCCCAGTAGCCCGAGGTCAGCAGGCGGGGGAAAATGTCGATAATGACAGGTTGGTGTGCCTTCAAATAACCCCGACCGATTTGATGCGGGTCGGCGGCTTCGCGCCCGCAGGCCACAATGGTATGCGATGGAATGGCGCCACGTGCAATTAGAAATGTTTCGATTTCACCACGAACATGGCCGGATTTTATTTTCCTGCCTGTTTCCGGGTGGCGCAGGATGAGATCGTTGCCGATGGATGACGCAGCCAGGAACTGTTCCGCGGCACGCATGGCCTGCCGGGTCAATCGTTCCACTTTTCTCAATTGCCCGATTTCATATTCAGATTTAATAGCGCGTTCGGGGAACAGGGAGCCGGAACAGGGAACGATTTCAAAGCCCCATGCGCGCAGATGTTCGGCGTATATGAGAGGGAAATTTCCAGGAACGCTGACAGAATGGATGCCATGTTCGTGCAAAAAAGCGGCGGCAGCAGCCTCCAGTTCTCCCTCCCATCTCAATTTCCGTGCTTTTTCACGCCACGGTGTATCCAGGTGAATATGCGTAAGTCTGGAATCCTTGCGGGCGCGATCCACTTCCAGAGGGGAGAGCAATCCATGCCATTGTTGATTCAAACCGATAACAATAAAAGCATCGGGTACGAACAATCCGGAAGCATAAAGCATGTCCGCATCGTGTTCAGAAGCGGCAATCATCAATTTTGCACGTTGTGTCATACTGTATTCTCTGACTCTAACTTGATTAAATCGTGGATGCTGACCTTGGCCAGAGTATCCTTGCGTTCCCGTTCGAGACGCAGATAGAAGCCTGCCAGTGTGCGTCCAAGCGGCGTGTCACACCAGTCTTCCGGGATATACATCGCTTTGCCGGCGAGCGCATCGTAGATTTCGGTGAGGTAGAGGCGGGCTGCATCCATGCCGGGCACCCATGCTTCTTCGCCATTATCGCTGATGGCGCGCAGTAGTCCCTTTTTGCACAGTGTATCCAACCATTCCTGCAGGATATTGTCCGGCACGCCTGCTTCACGGGTCAGGGCATCCATATGCAGCATACGACCATTCTGTAATGCTTCCGCAGCACGGACCAGAATCAGGTGGGCGAAGAATTGTTGCACACCGGGTTGCATGAAGGCGACATTCTTTTTGTGGGATTGCTCGGGGTGTTGCAGGCAAAACACGATTTCCGAACCCATCAGTACCACCACCCAAACGAGATATAGCCAAATAAGAAATATCGGAAGGGTGCCCAGTGCCCCATACAGGCGCTCATAGTGGGCCAGTTCGGTGATGTAAAAGGCAAAGCCGTTTTTTGTCAGTTCGAATAATGCGCCGGCAATGAGTCCGCCACTGATAGCAAAGCGGAACGGAACGCGTGTATTGGGAAGCACCATATACAACGTGGCCATCGCCAGTGAGGACATCATCCATGGAATGAGGAAGGGTGCTTTTTGCAGGGTGGCTGCATGGGCTGTGACATCACGCAGGACAGGAAGTGCGGCAAAATACGAAGTGATGGTGATGGATGCGCCGATCAGGACGGGGGCAAGCGTGAGCGTTGCCCAGAAGGCCATGAACTTGGATAGCCACGGCCGTGTTCGGGTGATGCGCCAGATATAATTAAAGGCTTCCTCCACGGTGTTCAGCAGGGCCATAGACGTGACCAGAAGTCCGATAATGCCAAAGATGGAAAGGGCGGTGGTTTTGCTGGCAATGCCGCTCAGATAGCTCTCCACCACTTCATGGCTGGTTGGCAACAGGTTACTGAGCAGCATATCACGGATTCTTCCGGCAACTACGTCGAACGCCTGGAAGCTGGTAAATACGGATACGCCAAGAGCGACCAGGGGCACAATGGCCAGCAGGGAAGCATAGGCAAGCGCGGAGGCACGCTGGATGCACTGGTCATGCACGAAACGCCCACCTACCCGGTGTAAAAAACGCAGCAAGCGCATGGTATGGCGCTTGAGTGCCGGCAGACTGGCGATATCCGCCACATCCATTTCCAGCAGGTGTGCCACCTGATGTTTTAATTTTGTATCCAGTGCTCCATCCCCTTTGAACTCAGGACAATGTTCGAATATTTACCTTGAGCCTGCTGAAATTAAAGTGTGGATGATTGATCCTTCCATATCAAGTGCTGTTGACACTCCCCATACAGGTTCGTAACGTTCGCGCCTCTTATTCCCCGGTAGCTCAGTTGGTAGAGCGGGTGACTGTTAATCACCTTGTCGCTGGTTCGAGTCCGGCCCGGGGAGCCAGTAGGCACAAGGGCTTGCGCTGATGCAGGCCCTTGTTCGTTTATGCAACTGTGCCCTAACTGCGCCGCACGCAGTCGTGGCAGGTCGGTCATCACCAAGCCTTCAACTCAGCCAAAAGTGGTGTACTTGGAAGTTGAATGCGCCCTTTAGCAAAGGACTCCCCATGGATGGTTGGTTTGGCTGGTTACACCATCAGTACTTCTCCAGCCATTGCAGCGGTTCTTCGTGCAGGGCGGCCATTTGTTCTTTTAGGGACAGGAGATGCTCCTCCCAGTAGCGCTGGGTGTTGAACCACGGAAAGGCATCGCGAAACACCGGATCGTCACGGCGTTTGGCCAGCCAACCGGCATGATGCATGATGCGCAAGGCTCTGAGCGGTTCGATCAGGCGCAACTCGACGGTGTTGAAATCACTGAAAGCAGTATAGCCGTCCAGCAGGGTGTCCAGCGTTGCTTCCATCTGATCGCGCTCGCCGGAGTCGAACATCCACAAATCCTGTACGGCGGGCCCCATGCGTGCATCGTCAAAATCGAGGATACACGGGGTTCCCTCCGTGCCTTGTGAACCACCCTGCCAGAGAATATTTCCCGGATGGGCGTCGCCTTGCAGGCGGATATAGGCCGGATCAAGGGTCTCAAATACATCCTCGATGCTATTGAGCAAGTCCTCGCCGATGAGCGCATAATTATCCTCCAGTTCGGATGGTAAAAGATGCTGCTCGAGCAGATAGTCATAGGCATTGTCGCCGAAGCTCTTCACATCGAGTTTTGGTCGTTTGGCAAAAGCGCGGCTGCGTCCTGCGGCATGCAGGCGACCGAAATAGCGACCGAGTTGTTCGATTTGGTTCCTGTTTTCCAAGTCGGGCGCACGTCCCGGCATGAACGGATAGAGCGCGAAGCGGTAGGATTGGAAGTGATGCAGCGTCTGTCCATCAATGATTAGCGGCGGTACGGCGGGAATGTCCAACTCCGCCAAATCAAGCGTGAAATCGTGATCTTCGAGGATGGCAGCATCGCTCCAGCGGTGCGGACGGTAGAACTTGGCGACGACAGTTGGTTCATCTCCTTCCAGACCAATCTGATAGACACGATTTTCGTAGGAATTCAGCGCCAGTTGGTGGCCGCTACAAGTAAAACCAAGGCTTTCCACTGCTTGCAACACCTGCTCCGGGCCGAGCCGGTAAAAGGCGTGCTCGTCCTCAGGTTGGGTTGCGGTGGGGATGGGTGGTTGCGGCATCGGGCAATCCTGTAGGTGTGGTCCGCCGTCCGCAAGTGGATTCCTTTTACCGCTTATTTTATATTGGAACAGGCTACAGGTTGCCGGGGAACAGGCTTGGTAGCAGCATGAGTGCCCCATGAAAACTGTCGCCAAAGTCACCCTCACCCTCACTCATGGCTTATCCTTTGAGGATTTATATCGCCTGGAGGGCCTCAAACGTATCGATAGTATCTTTCTCACCGCGCTTGCGACCGGTGATGAAGCCCTACACGCCCGGCTTTATGATGGCCGGGAGCACCCCGACTTGCTTGGCCCCAAGGAACATTCCGCCCTGCTTATGGACCTGGCCCCTCACCTTGAAACATTTCTTGCTGAACTGTTCGGCATCCGGACACAGGTGCTGGACCGAAAGAAGCAACAGTTGGCAAATGAACTGATTTCCACCTGCAAACGCAAGTTTATTCAGCGCGCCATCAAAGGTGTTCAGGTGGAGAATGATGAGGGCGAAGCACTCATCTCCGCCATGGAGGCTTTGTGCGGCGCGCCCTTTGACGAACAACGTTATGCCAGCAGGGTGATCGAGTGGCTTAAGAATCCGAAGGATCATGCACATGCCCTGGAAACGGCAGCACGCTACGCCGCGTGGGCGGTACACACCCGGGATGGTCGCGCACGCCATGCAGGTGGCGTGCTGTTTAAGCTGCCACATAGTCTTGATTTTATGCATTTGGTGTCCGTGGTTTCCGAAGAACATCACGGCATAGACCAGATGCGTTTGCCCGGAGATATGTTGAAGCAGCGTCGGGGATTCAAGCTGACAGACCCTGGATGTGATCCGGCCTATGCCATGGATCAGGCGCATTACTGTATCTGGTGCCACAAACAGGATCGTGACTCCTGCTCCAAGGGTCTGAAAGAGAAGCGCTCCGATACTTTCGGCAAGAGTCCTCTGGGTGTGACGCTGACAGGTTGCCCCCTGGAAGAAAAGATTTCAGAAATGAACCTGCTCATGGCCGAAGGCTGCGCCATCGGCGCCCTGGCGGTGGTTGTGGTGGATAACCCGATGGTCGCCGGAACCGGCCATCGTATTTGCAATGATTGCATGAAGGCATGCATTTATCAGCGCCAGGATCCGGTGGATATTCCCCAGATTGAAACGCGAATGCTCAAGGACGTGTTGGAACTGCCCTGGGGCTTTGAAATTTACAGCCTGCTCACCCGCTGGAATCCCCTGAATATCGAGCGGCCACTGCCCCTGAAAGACAGCGGTTACAAGGTGCTGGTGGTCGGCCTTGGGCCAGCAGGCTATACGCTGGCGCATCACCTGATGAATGATGGTCACCAGATTGTGGCCATTGACGGATTGAAGATTGAGCCTTTGCCACCGGAGATTTGCGGTGTAACAACCGAGGGAGGGCGCGCACCGTTTCAGCCCATCCACGATGTCCACACCCTACACGAAGAACTGGACGAGCGCGTCATGGCCGGATTCGGCGGTGTGGCCGAATACGGCATTACCGTACGCTGGGACAAGAACTTCCTGAAAGTGATCCGTCTTCTACTTGAACGGCGCGAACATTTCGCCATGTTCGACGGCGTACGCTTTGGCGGCACGCTTACGGTCGAAGACGCCTTCGCCATGGGTTTTGATCATATCGCCTTGTGCATGGGTGCGGGCAAACCCACCTTCCTCTCCATCCCCAACGGTATGGCAAGAGGGGTGCGTAAGGCATCGGACTTTCTCATGGCCTTGCAACTCACGGGTGCTGTCAGGGAATCATCGGTAGCCAATCTGCAGATTCGTTTGCCTGCGGTCGTGATCGGCGGCGGCCTGACGGCCGTGGATACCGCTACCGAGCTTCTGGCTTACTATCCGGTACAGGTGGAAAAGTTCCTTTCCCGCTATGAAACTCTGGTGCAGGAGCGCGGCGAAGATGCTGTACGCGCACCCTTCAGCGTAGAGGAAGCGCTGATCGCCGACGAATTCATGGCCCATGCCCGCGCCATCCGCGCCGAGCGTGCGCAGGCCGCTACCGAGGCAAGAGAGCCGGACATTCTCTCGCTGCTGGATCACTGGGGAGGGGTGAGCATCGTCTACCGCAGACGCCTGATTGACGCCCCCAGCTATATTCTTAACCACGAGGAGCTGACGCATGCGCTGGCGGAAGGCATTCGCTTCGCCGAATTGCTCTCACCGGTAGCCGTCGATATTGATGTCTACGGGCACGCTCAGCGCCTGCGCTTGTCCAAACGCGAGTTGAACCCGGAGGGCCATATCGAGGATGTGGGCGACGTGGTGCATCTGCCGGCGCGTGCCATCCTTATAGCCGCCGGCACACATCCGAATACAGCACTGGCCGAAGAGGATGCGGAACATGTCAAACTGGATGGCTATTTTTTCCAGGCGGTGGACATGAATGGCCAACCGGTTCAACCGGAACGTATCGCCAAGCCTGCTGAAGCGCAGATGCTGATGAACGTACGCGAGGACGGCAGCGCCATGAGTTTCTTTGGCGATCTGCATCCTTCCTTTGCCGGCAATGTCGTCAAGGCCATGGCCAGCGCCAGACGGGGACACAAGGTCGTCAGCCATGCCTTGGCCGGATGCAAACCCGGGCGTGTAGACGGAGAGGCACTGGTGGCCAGACTTAATGATCAATTGCGGCCACGAATACATGCAGTCCAGCGACTGGCACCAAATATTGTGGAGGTGGTGGTGCACGCGCCAAAGGCGGCATTGGCCTTCCAGCCTGGCCAGTTCTACCGTCTGCAAAACTATGAAACACTCGCGTCTCAAGTGAACGGAACCCGCCTGGCCATGGAAGGCCTGGCCCTGACCGGCGCCTCCGTGGATCTTGATCAGGGGCTGATTTCACTCATCGTAATGGAAATGGGCGGTTCCTCCGACCTGTGTGCTCAGCTCAAACCCGGCGAGCCGGTTGTTCTGATGGGGCCGACCGGTAGTCCGACTGAAATTTGTGAGGGGGAAATGGTCCTTCTTGCTGGCGGGGGGCTGGGCAATGCTGTCCTCTTTTCCATCGGCCAGGCTTTTCGGAAAGCGGGTTCCAGAGTGCTCTACTTTGCCGGTTATAAAAAGATCATCGACCGCTACAAGGTAGAAGAAATCGAGGCCGCTGCTGATGTGGTGGTCTGGTGCTCGGATGAAGCTCCGGGGTTCACGCCCACACGGCCACAGGATACGAACTTCGTCGGCAATATCGTTGAAGCCATGGATGCCTATGCCAACGGCGGGATGGGTGAACCTTCCATTCCGCTGCTCGAGATCGACCGCCTCATTGCCATCGGCTCAGCAGGCATGATGGCGGCGGTTGCACGGGCGCGTCACGGTGTACTTAAGGGCATGCTTAAACCGGACCACGTGGCCATAGGCTCTATCAACTCGCCCATGCAATGCATGATGAAGGGTATTTGCGCCCAGTGTTTGCAAGTACACCGTGATCCGGAAACAGACGAAGAAACTATGGTTTTTTCCTGTGCCAACCAGGACCAGTTGCTGGACTGGGTAGATTTCTCCGTACTCATGGATCGCCTCGGACAACAGTCGGTGCAGGAAAAACTTACGGTACAATGGATTGATCACTGTCTGGTCCAGCTCGGAATACGTAACGGGTAAATATACCTGCGGGATCAGTCCTGCAATTACACATTTTTCTCACGATTGAGACTCTTTGTGGCATCAAAATAACTACCGGGAACATCTGCACCTTATCGTACAGTCGCCGGCTCACCCGCCGATTGTATCACGCCATGCGTTTCACCCCGTTTTCGTCAGAGTATTTCGATCTGTATGATGAAAGATGTCATCCTGCTGATGAATTTTGAGCTGCGTATCCTCGTTGTAACTGAACCTTCCATCTTTATGAATATTAACCGTTAAATCATAGCGAACGGTCTTGAATGCCTGATTGAGGAATGGGTTGGACAGAATGCCGAAGGTCTCCGAACCATAAACCGCAGACATGCTCAGTTCCGTGGCATCAATCGATGCTATACCTCCGGCAAGAACGGTGACGCCCCGCGGCACCATGAAACAGCGCATCACCTGTTTGGCCTGCACGTCCCACAGCCAGTAGCCGGTTTCCTCGTGGAAAGCCTCATCCGCATCCAGCGGCCAGGCGGTGGTCGCGTAACGCAGGCCGTACAGCACCTGCGGGCCGTTAACCACCGGCCCCAGCGGTTCGAAGCTCAGGCGTTCACGGTATCTGGTTTCGACCGCTCCCGATTGTCCCGGCGCAACATCCACACCTGTGTCACCTTCCCAGACACCGGCCAGCGGGGCAAGCGGCCCCAGCCTCACCAGAATATCATCATTAATTTCGGAAGATTGATCATGGTCGCTCATATCTGTTCTCCTTTTGTTCCCATCGCCGGGGCATCATGGCATATGACGTGGACGATGGATGCGATTCAGTTTCGGATCCGTCAGGCTCTTCATGAAAGCAATGAGATCGGATTTCTCTTTTTTGGTTAAATGCAGCGGTTCGATCAGATCATCCTGATGCGCATTTTTCGGATCGCCACCTTTATTGTAGTGGTCAATGACCTGCTCCATGGTGGAAAAAGCGCCGTCGTGCATGGAAAACAGGAAAGACGCCGAGTTGTAGAGCGTCGGGGTTTTGAATGCACCCTTGTCATCCTCGTCATGCGTGACGGCATATCTTCCCGTGTCCTCTTTCAACGGTCCCACTTGCGGCACGCCAATGTTGTGAAATGCATTGTCCGTCAATAAAGGCGGCGTATGACAGGCAGCGCACTGCGCCTTGTCGCGGAACAGATTAAAGCCGCGTTTCGCTGCCGGGGAAAGGGCCTTTTTATCACCGTCAACATAACGCTGGAAGGGCGAATGCCGGGCGATGAGCGTGCGTTCGTAAGCTGCGATGGCTTTGGCGATATTCTGCCGGGTGGCATCTTCACCGAATGCTTTATGGAAGCCTTTTTTGTATGCGGGGATGGCATTGAGCTTTTTGACAATCGCCGTAACGTCTCCACCCATTTCACCGGGGGCCGAGATGGGTCCCATGTGGCCGGGTAAGGCGCCAGTCTGTTCCTCAAGTGAGGCTGCCCGTCCGTCCCAGAACAACGACGTATAGTAAGCGGCATTGACCCATGATGGCGCCCACCGGCCAAGCTCGCCACCCTGACCGAAGGAGCGTGGCGTATGTCCACCGCCGCCAGCGAATGGCAAATGGCAACCGGCACAACTGATGGAGTTGTTTTTGGACAGGCGGATGTCGAAGGCCAGTTGGTGACCAAGGGTGCTCTTTGCTTTGGACTGTGGATTATCAGCAGGCACGGGTACGGGTGGTAGTTTCCAATCGGCCAGATCTTCGGCATTTGCTTTGGAGAACGGCAACATACCCGCTACCAGGGTGAGGATGCACATGAACAAGGTGGGGGCTGCATATTTCATTTAATCTCCTAGATAGGATGGGTTCCTATTTGTCGTTACCATAGATGCTTTTGTCTAGTTGTCAAGGCATACTATTTAGTATAGAATACTAACTATGGATATCGCCCCCTGCTTTGATGACCCACATGCGTTGTTGCGGGCGCATGGGCTTCGCGCCACGCCACAGCGCGTTGCTGTGACCCGATTGTTGTTGAAGCAGGCAATACACGCTACACCACGAGACGTTTATGTGGCGCTGAATACTGACTTTCCTTCCATGTCGCAGAATACCGTGTACCTGACGCTGGCGCATCTGGAGCAGGCCGGGTTGTTACGCCGCATGTACATTGCAGGACGGACGGTATTCGATAGCAATATACAAATGCACGATCATGCCTGTTGCCACCATTGCGGTAGGATCGTGGATTTGCCACAGGCAGGCCAGACAGATTCGCCCGGCGAATTAGGCAAATGGCAGGTGGAGGGGCAAAGCCGGTTGTGGACAGGGCTTTGCCCTGATTGCATCCAACCCCCGGCACTTCCCTAAATTACACTGAGTTGTGTCGCTTGCCACAACATCCAACTGCCCAGAAAACACAGCAATACCGCAAAAGCATGTTGTAATTTTTGAGTTGGGAGGCGTTTCAGCAAGATGCCACCCAACACTGCGCCCACAGCGGCAATGGCACTGATCGTGGCTGTCGATGCAATTGAAAAATGAAGATGCCCGATATAAGCCAGTGCGCCGGATGTTGCATTCAAGGTGATAAGCACCAGCGAGTGACCCACAGCAACAGGGAAATCCTTAATGCCGAGATAAATCAGTGCGGGAACCAATAAAAAACCTCCACCGACACCCAGGACCCCGGTCAAAATACCAATAACAAAGCCAACCAACAACGCGGGTATCCAGCGGAATATGCCAACCTTTGTTTCCAGCTTTACACCTACAATCCACCATGCAACAAAAAAAATAAGAAATCCCAGAAGTAGCAACTGCGCCATCTCCGGCACATACAATCCGATCCGTGCGCCAATGGCTCCGCCTAGCACGCCTGAAACAGCAAGGCTGATCAGTATCCTGATTTGGATAAAACGCCAGACGCGCTGATGCATCGCAGCGGTAAACGAAACAAAGGCAACCACCCACAAACTCATGGCAATGGCTTCTTTCACACCAACATCCATCAGCGCCATGATGGCGGGTACGGTTGCCATGCCACCGCCCGCTCCGAACAGGCCCAGAACCAGGCCGATACCGAGTGCGGCGGGAATCATGACTGGATTCATGGTAAACGTTATAGTCAGAGTTTCGCGGATGTAGCGTCATACGGGTTAAACCATGGGGCAAAGGGTAAGGGCATGACTTATACCGTTTCCTGTTCCGGCTGCCCACACGCCAGATTGGCCGGAACAGCTTCATGAATCTTCTTCGGGTTCGGCAGATTAAGATTGTTCATAAATTTGATAAAGTCTTCACGTCCGAGATTTATGCGCGGGTTGTATATTTTTTCTTCACCAATGGTGGATTGTGTCATTCCCCGGTAATCGTGACAGGGACGAATCTGTGTGTCATCCGGCAGGGCATAAAGCTTGTGCGTGATTGAATCATACAATTTACCCGCATCGCCCTGCTGGAAATCACTACGGCCACAGCCACGAATAAGCAGTGAATCACCTGTAAACACGATATTCTCACAAACAAAACTCAGGCAGGTATCGGTATGCCCGGGCGTTTCCAATACATGAAGTTTATGGTTGCCAAAGGTGAGGATGTCACCCTCTTTCAGGTTCATATCAATGCAATCTACTTTACCATTTGCCGATACGCCGGTCTTGCAGCCGGTACGTTCGCGTAAATCGCCCAGGCCTGTGATGTGATCGGCATGAACATGGGTGTCGATCGCATAGGTGAGTTTCAGGCCCAGTTCATCGAGTAATTTTATGTCGCGGTCAACCCGGGTTTTTACAGGGTCAATCAACACCGCTTCATGATTTTCTTCATCAGCGATCAGATAAGTATAAGTCCATGTTTCTTCATCAAACAGCTGACGAAACAGCATGAGGGCTCTCCTTGTGACAGGCTGATCTATCATTTGTATTATTTATTGTTGCACCGGGTAACCGGCTTTTTTCCATGCCATGATGCCACCGGTGACATTCACAATATTGGAGAACCCGTATTTTGCAAGCAGCGTAGCAGCACGAGAGGAACGTTTACCGGAAGAGCAATAGACGTATACCGCTTTATATCTGGGGATTTCGTTTATGTGTGCGGCCAACTCCTGTAATGGTATCAGGTGTGCGCCACGAATATGCCCTGCGGCATATTCCTCCGGTGTGCGCACATCGAGAAATATAAATGGAATTAATGAGTTACCACCCTGTTTCCAGTGCTCATAAGCATAGTTAACGGACGTGTTCTCGTAATTTACTGTTGTTTGTTTACCGGTTTCATGGGCGCCGCCTATGGCCGGTATCGTGAAGCATAAAGCTATTATCCATATCCATTGTTTCATTGCATATCTCCTTGATATGTTTTTTCCCATGCTTGGACGGCTTGCACCCTGTTTCAGTGACTTTGTCACCCAAGCGTACCACTTTTGGTTGACAAGCACGGACAAGGGAAGGCCTTTTTTCGTCTGCCCCCGTCATTTGGTTCGGTCTTGCCCACAGCAGGGCTTCATGCCTGCCTTTGTCAATATCATTTCCATCAGGCACCAGCGGGTGATGCCGGACTGGAACAAATTTGCACCGACAAACAGCGTAAACCACAGCCATGTCGGTTTAGCCAGTTGCACGCCGTTGTAGATCGAGGCGAGCACCACCGACAGCATGATAAAACTGCCGGCAATAATACGGATAGCGCGTTGAATCGTCATGATATTACTCCTTTCAGTTGAGATTTATCCTCTGGCGGATCAAGGGCTTCCGCAGTTAGCGGTTTATCCTTCTGCCAGAGATAATAGACGAGGGGTATAATAAAAAGGGTCAGCACCGTTGCGGCCAGCGAGCCAAAGGCCATCGAAACGCCGAGACCGCCGAAAACGGGATCGGTGATCATGATGGATGATCCGGCGATGATGGCCAGTGTGGTAAGCAGGATCGGGCGCGCCCGTACGGCGCCTGCTTCGAGTACGGCCGTTTTGACGTCAAAGCCCTGCCGCCGGTAATCAATAATGAAATCAATGAGCAGAGTGGAATTACGCACCACGATACCCGCCAGGGCAATCATACCGATCATGGATGTGGCGGTGAACGGTTGTCCGGTCAACATATGACCGGGAAAGATACCAATGAGGGTCAGGGCCGTGGGTGCCATTACCAGCATGGGAAGAGCGAACTGGCCGTAATAGGCGACCAGCAACAAATAGATCAACACCAGCGCAACGATGAAGGCGGCACCCAAATCACGAAACACATCCAGAGTCAGCCGCATTTCACCATTCCACAATAATGGATAGCCGAATGTGTCGTCGGGTTGGGTGTCGGTAAAGCGCATGCCACCGGTTTTCAGGCGTACGCCAGGAAGAAGTTCCTTGCCATCCAGATGCTTGTCCATATCCAGTAACGAATACACCTGTGATCCACGTTTGGGCTCGCCGCTGACATAGCTGACATTATGGCCATCCTTGGTAAACAGGGGGGCGGGAGCGATCGATTTTTGTAACGATGCAATGGCGGACAGCGAAACCGGACCGGCTTTGCCGCTCACATAAATCCGGTCCAGATCGGATGCGCGTATGCGCATGTTTCTCGGCATCCGCACCCGCAAATTGACCGGATGACGTTCCGTATCCACATGTACGGCACCAATATCGAAACCCGCCAGAAAATCATGCAAGGCCTGTGCGATTTCACCCGTTGAGACACCCAGACGCGCTGCCTTTTCCCGATTCAGACGCACAAGCACTTCCTGCTGCTTATAGCCAACGGAATCGTCAACATCCGTCACATCCCAGGTATGTGCAAACACCTTTCGCACCTGTTTTGCCAACGCTTTTCTTTTGGCATCGTCCGGGCCATAGATTTCGGCCAGCAAGGTGGCGCGAACAGGCGGTCCCGGTGGATTCTCGACCAGTTTGATATTGGCTTTCGGGTATTGTTTGAATACGGGTTTTAACCAGTTGCGCAATTCCAGTACGATTGCATCGGACTGGATGGATCGTTCTTCCTTGCGCACGAGATGAACGCGAATTTCGGCCAGTTGCGGCCCTTGCCGGAGAACAGCGCCCCGGAGCATGCCGTTAAAATCAATCGGCCCTGCCTGACCGACAAATGTTTCATAATCGGTCACCATTGGATGGCGGCGGATAACGCTGGCAACATCGCGTGCGACTGCATCCGTCACTGCCAGCGGCGTGCCCCTGGGCATGTCAATGGTGATATTAAATGTATTTTCGTTGCCTTTGGGCAGCATTGTTAATGCCACCGTGCCGGGTGTGGCCGGGCCATTGACACCCGACGGGCGCATGAATTGCCAGACGGGTTCCCACAAGGCAAAAACAAACAAGACGGCAACCACCACCCAGAACAGATGTCGGCGCCGGGGATTCTCAATCAACGGTGTGGCCAGACGCATATAGACGCGGTGCACCCGACTCTCCGTGGGTGCGGCTTTCTCCTGCATGGCTGGAGACGTATCCCTGAAAGGCATCCATCGCAGGGCAATCCATGGCGTGAACATATAGGCAATCACGAGGGATGCAGCCATGGCAACCGGCGTATTGAATGGAATCGGTCCCATGTACGGACCCATCATGCCGGTCACGAAATGCATGGGAAGAAAGGCCAGGATGACCGCAATGGTGGCGATGATCGTGGGCTTTCCCGTTTCGTTGGTGGCGGCGATAATCAGGCGCGCCTTATCACGGAGACTGCCCGCGCTTTTGTGAAGGTGACGGTGGATGTTTTCCATGACGACAATGGCATCATCCACCAGTAAGCCAAGTGCCAGAATCAGGGCGAAAAGGGTAATGCGGTTGATGGTCTGGCCGGCCAGCAGGCCGATGGCCAGCACGATAAACAGAATCAGCGGTATATTGAGCGTAACAATAGCGGCTTCGCGCCAGCCCAGAAACAGCAGCATAATGATAACGATCGAGATGATGGCAACGCCCAGATGTTCAATCAACAGGTTGACGGCATCATCGGCGCGCCTGCCGGAATCACGGGTGATGGTAACGCGGACATTATCGGGAATAAGTTCACCCTTGAGCGTGTCGAGTTTTTTCTCGATACGGCGGGTGACGGTTACGGCATTGGTTCCACGTTTTTTGGCCAGCGTAATGGAGGCAGCAGGCGCTTCCGGCTCTGCGTTAGCCGCTTTCCCGGAGGTGCGTCCCGCCGGACCGAAACCGATGCGATGTAGTGTGGTAACTTCGGATGGGCCATCGGAAATGGTGGCGATGTCACGCAGATAAACCGGCTTTCCATGCCAGTCGCCCACAATCAGGCGGCCGACCTGATCCGCCGTTTTCAGATAGCCGTCCAGCCATACGCGCCGAACCTGATTGTCGCCCACCAAATCACCCTGAGGGCCGCCCGCGTTGGCGCTGGCGAGCACCCGGTGCAACTGATCCAGTGGAATGTGGTAGGCCGCAAGCCGGGCCGGGTCGAGTGCGATAAGAACCTCATGATTGCGGCCACCGATAATGTTTGTCACGGAAACACCGGGAAGGGGTGCTAATTGTTCACGCACGCGCTCGGCCAGACGTTTGAGTGCTAAACCGTCCATCACCGGAGAAGAAAGCGTGATGACCGAGACGGGTACATCGTCCACATCCATGGGTTTGACGAGAGGTTGTGATGCGCCCGGTGGAATACGATCCAGATTGTGCATAATGCGGTCATAAAGCTTCACGAGGCTTTTTTCCTTATCCTGTCCAACCTTGAACATGACGGTTACAACACCCGTTGAATCCTTTGCCGTACCAAAGGTATGATCTACGCCCGTCATTCCGTGCAGAACGCGTTCAAGGGGGAGCACAATAAGATTACGCACCTCAGCGGGGCTGGCGCCCTGCATGCGCACGAACACATTGGCTGCGGGCACGTTAATCTGTGGATTCTCCTCACGCGGGGTGACGAACAGCGCGATGAAGCCGATAAGGAATATCAGCAGGCTGATGATGGGTGTCATAGCCGTATTTATCGCTGCTGCACCCAGACGTCCCGCAATGTTCAGGCGAAGGTGTTTGTTGTTCTCTGTAGACATGCCTGTTAACCCGGGTTATTCATGAATCGGCGTGTTTGTGTTTTGGATGATCATGTTGGTCCGCAGGGAATGGCCGGTACTCCAGGCAATACGATTACCCGCGTACAATCCGGCAACGACCTCTATGCGATCCTCATGCTTTGGCCCCATGCGAATTTGCCGGTAATGAATGACCCCGCGTTTATCCACCACATAGATACCGTTCAGACCGGAACGGTGAATCACCGCACTTGCAGGAATCAGGATGGCATGGCGCATCCCCATACGGAACTTGACCTCGGCAAACATTCCGGCACGAAGATTGTGCGTGGAATCCAGTGAAATTTTGATATGAAATTGATGCGACAGGGGATCAGCGGCATTGACCAGTTGACGAATGTGACCGGTACGCATCTGATGCAGGGCCGGAATGGATATGTCCACCATATCTCCGGGCTGCAATACGCTTGCGGCCTTTCCGGACACATCAGTTTCAACCAGCAACTGACTGGGATCCTCGACCGTCAAAATAGGGGTTCCCGGCTTGGCCATATCTCCCGTATTCATGGCTTTGTGTACGACGATACCATTGACCGGCGAAGTAATTTCGGCATAACGCAACTGGTTCTCTGCTTGCGTTACCCGTGACCGGGCGACTTTGAATCGCAGTCGCACCTTGTCAAACTGTTGTCTGCTCACTGCCTGTTCAGCCAGCAGTTCTCGGTACCGTTCCAGATTGGTTGATGCATCGGTAAAATCGGCACGCGCCTGCGCCAGCGATTGCTTTGCATTCACAGGGTCCACACGCACCAGGATCTGGTTCTTTTTGACCCGATCGCCTTCGCGTACAAGCAGCGAACGAATATAACCGGAAATCCGGGAAGATATGACGACCCGGTGGTCGCTGCTGATCACGCCACTGGTAATATAATATTCGGGCACGTCGGAGGCATGCAGCGTGAGTGTTTGGGCGGTAACGGATGGGTGCGCTTCTTTCGCGGGCTGTGTTTCGTTTGCGGAACATGCGGCCAATGCGACGGATGATGAGATAAACAGCCATGCAGCGGCCATGCGTTGTGGTTTCATCGAACGACCTCCGGTGTAAGCTGGCCTGCCGACGCCAGCAGACGCGCCTTGGCAATGATGAGCGCATAACGGGCGCGAATGGCTTTCGCACGGGCCTGATCGGCACGGGATTGTGCATCCAGCACGTCACTGCTCCGCTCCAGACCCTGCTGTTCCCTTAATTTCCGGATACGCAGCGACTCTATGTTTTGCCGGAGCACCTGCTTGCTGGCCACAAGCCTGTTTTTTGCTTCCTGAAGACTGCGCCACGAGGTCAGCACTTTGTTGTGAATGGCTTGTGCGATGTCTTCCAGCTCCAGTTCCCGTGCCGTAGTTGTCGCACGAGCGGCATGCAGCCGGGCCCGATCCGTTCCGCCGGAGAACAGATTAAACCGAACCTCCGCAGTAATGGTGGCATTTGCATTCTTTGGCGCGACCGTATCACTATTCCATTCTTCAGTAGCTTGCAGATTAACAGCGGGACGGAACGGCGCTCTGGCCACATCGGTATGCGCCCGTGCGGCATCCAGACGATGTTTTGCCGCCTGCAATTCCGGTTGGTTCCGGATTGCGGCTTCCAGCCATTCATCCCGGTCTTGATCGGGAAGCATCAACTCGACAGTGCCGCTGGTGGAAAGCGGCGTGCCGGGTGGCAGTCCCAGCAGGCGCTGCAACTGCTCCCGTGTCGATGCCACGGCATGAGAGGCTGATTCCAGGGAAACTCCGGCTTCGAGCATATGCGAACGAGCATCCATCACATCACTGGTAATAGCCAAACCACGGCGTTTCAGCGCCTGTGTATCCGCCAGATGATCGCGTGCGGCCGCAAGCGCCTGTTCCATTGCTTTGCGCTCCGCCTGTAATTCCCTGAGCCGGGAAAATGTTTCAATGACGTGCAGGATGGTCGTCTGCCGTTGCGCCATGTATTGCCATTCAGCACTTTTGGCGCTTGCGTCCCCGGCATGTTTCCCGGCCCACAAAGCACCCCCCTGATACACAGGGACGGTGATGGAAATATCCGTATGATAATTATTAATGGTGCCCGGGTTGTTCAGATTGGATAAGGTAAAATCCGAAGCAGTGAAACGTTTTTGTAGTAATTTGCTTCCGAATACATTGATAGGGGAGTCGGTGCGTGATACGCCATAGGATGCATCAATTCTGGGCAGTAATCTGCCAAAGGCCGCTTCCGCAGTTGCCCGGACTCCATCACGTTGTTTTTCCGCAATCTGTAAACCACGGTTCCCTTCCAGCGCCATGATCACTGTATCCTTAACCGAAAGAGAATTTGACGGGATGAGGGAGTCAGCATGGGCAGCGCTTGCTGCGGACAGCAGGGATATAATCACATAAATATAAAGTGATCTGTAAGGCCGGGAAAAGGTGCCGGTATTCATGAATGGTCTCCTGTACCGCACATTTCGGGGCAATAGATATTTTTCAGGGAACCGACCAGATCCCCGAAGGCCGGGTTGGCGATACGGTAATAAACCTGTTGCCCGCGTTTTTCATTGGTCACGATACCCATCAGCCGCATCTTGGTCAGATGCTGGGAGAGATTCGATTGCGAGGCACCCGTTGCCTCCATCAATTCCTGTACGCACATTGGGCCACTCAGCAGATAACACAGCACGGAAAGCCGTATTTCGTGGGCGATTGCGCGTAGCCCTTCACTGGCGGCACGAATTTTCTCTTCAGGTATAGCCTGCATAGGCGCAATATAGTAGTATATAAATATATTGTAAAGTAATAATCTATTAACATGGGGTTGATCATCTGTTTCATGTGGAAGGTGGGCCTGGCCGGTTTTTTTTGCTGCATGCTTCGGTGTGCTGTTTAAGTTAGTATGCAGCGCTATGAAGTCTGGAAAAAACGACATGCTGCAAGCACATTTTCAGGGTCGGAGACCGGCACTGCTCATCATTATGGATGGCTGGGGCATGGGTTTCGGTGGTCCGGAGGATGCCGTTGCACAGGCCGATACACCCACGCTGGATAGCTTGTGGGAAACGTGCCCGCACACGCAGCTTTTAACCCATGGACCTTATGTTGGTTTGTCGTCAGCAAATGATCTGGGGGGTTCCGAAGTAGGACATTTAACCATGGGGGCCGGCAATATCCTCGATCAGGGTTCGACTCGCATCAATAAAGCCATCGCCGATGGCAGCTTCTACCAGTCGCCTGCATTACAGAGGATTATGGAGCACTGCCTGCAAAAACAAAGTACGCTGCATCTCCTTGGCTTACTTTCCGATGGTAACGTGCACTCGCATCTGGAGCATTTCCTGGCGGTTATTCAACACGCACACGATCAGGGGATTACCAGCCTTTGTTTGCATGCATTATTTGATGGCCGCGATGTTGGCATCCAGACGGCAGATGTCTATGTGGCCCGTGTTGAAGATGCGTTTTCCGCCATTAATCAGCAACCGGATCGTGATTACCGGATTGCTTCGGCTGGCGGGCGCGAAGTGATTACCATGGATCGTGATCACGACTGGCGCAAGGTTGAAGCAGGTTGGCAGACACATGTACACGGTCAGTCAGAAAACAAGTTCCAGTCCGTCTCCGAAGCCATTAAATTTTTCCGCAGTCAAACACCGGGTCTGGTGGATCAGGATATGCAGGGATTCGTGATTGTGAATGAAGCCAACCATCCTGTGGGAGCAATGAAAGATCAGGATGCTGTCATCATAATGAATTTCCGTGGTGATCGCGCCATTGAGATTACGGAAGCCTTCTGTCTGGATGATTTCGACGGGTTTGACCGTGGGGAACGCCCCAGTGTGTTATTTGCGGGCATGATGGTGTATGACGAGGATCGCAACCTGCCTGCATTGCAGATCATGGGAGCAACCCGGGTGGACAATCCGTTCGGCAAGCGGATTTTTGATTTAGGGATCAGACAGTTCCGCCTGACGGAAACTCAGAAATTTCCGCACGTTACTTTCTTCTTCAACGGCGGGCGGCGCGAACCGCTTGATCCGGCCATGGAGGAATACATCCTGATTCCTTCGGACAAGGGTATTTCGTTTGCTGATGCGCCTGCCATGAAGGCCTGCGAAATCGCGGACAGGGCCGTAGAACTGATTGGCTCCGGCAAATATGGTTTTGGCCTGATTAATTTTGCCAATGCGGATATGGTGGGGCACTGTGGCCGGATTGGGCCGACTGTTGCGGCGGTGGAGGCAGTGGATACGGCAATCGGGCAAATTGTTGCCGCGCTTGAGGCATCCGGCGGGTGCGCCCTGATTACCGCCGATCATGGCAATGCCGAGGAAATGCTCGTGCATACAGATCATGGTGATGAAGCTTGCACCCGGCACTCCATCAATCCCGTACCCTGCATCCTCTTTGACCCCCGATACGACGGGACTTATCATTTAAGGCAGCCTCAATCCGGAGGTGATATCCATACGACCCCCGGGCTTTCGCATCTGGCGGCAACATTGTTTGTGATGCTTGGCCTGAATCCTCCCGAAGACATGAATCCGCCATTGATATGAAACGGGATTGCTTCATCACTTTGCTCCCCGCAATGACTACAGGGAACTTTTTACGCTAAACTCATAGCATGCTTATCATAATCGACAGGCGGAGAGGGTGAAGCCTTTTCGCACCGGAGATGTCTGGGGTGGACTTTCCGCTGCGGCACTTGTGTTACCGCAAGCCATGGCGTTCGGTATCGCCCTGTGGCTCCCATATACACATGATCCGGCCACTGCGGCTCTTTCCGGTTTGATCGCTGCGGCATGCCTGTGCATTGCTTCCGGCCTGTTTTTTGGTACGCAGGGTCTGGTCAGTTCCCCGACGGGGCCCACGCTGGTGTTACTTTCCGGAAGTATTGCAGTATTGAACTCAATGGGGATTTCAGGTGAACAGCTAGTCACGGCAACGTTGCTGACTGTGGCCATGGCCGGCGTCATTCAATTGCTGATTGGTGCCTTGAAATTGGGGTATCTGATCAAATTTATCCCTTATCCGGTGGTGTCGGGGTTCATGACGGGCACAGGTATTTTAATGGTGATGTCCCAGAGTCAGGCAGTGATGGGGGGTGATGTGGCCCTGACCATGCAGGAGGGGGCCTGGATTCCTGCCGCAACGGCAGGAGTAACATTGGCGGGGATGATCTGGCTGCCGCGCTGGATCGGGAAGATTCCCGGAACCGCATTGGGTTTGATTGCCGGTACATTGGCATTTCATATCTTTTCCATGATGCAGATCGGGTCTCGTCCGGCAGGGTGGGTAGTTGGAAATTTGCCACATATCTCCGGTATCCATTTTGGCCTTAATATATCTGCAATTCATCAGCTTCCCTGGTTATTGATGCTGGGTTCTGCCCTTGCGCTGGCGGTTCTGGCTTCGCTGGACACCTTGTTGACCAGTGTGGTGGCCGATGTATCCACGGGTGCACGACACAGTGCCCGGCGGGAACTGATGGGTCAGGGTGTGGGCCATTTGCTGGCCTCGGTTTTCGGAGGTATGGCGGGCGCAGGCACAACAGGGGCGACGCTGGTGGCCATTGAGAGCGGAGGCCGTTACTGGGCCGGGTTGGTAACGGGAACCAGTTTGATTGTCCTGCTTTTGTTCATGGGGCCGGTCGCATCCATTCTTCCGATCAGTGTCTTCGCCGGCATTATTCTGCATGTGGCGATATTCAGCATGTTTGATAAAGATATTATTTTATGGCTCAAAACGCCGCAGGCCCGCATGGATGGAGTGATTGCCCTGGCCGTAACGACTGTGACGGTATCCTATGATTTGATGGTTGCCGTGGGCCTGGGTGTTGCACTGGCTGCGGTCGAGTTTATCCATGCCCAGATGCAGTCCGCTGTGGTGCATCGCAGATGGAGCCTGGATGACCGGAAGTCATTACGCCGACGACCGAAATGTGCCTGTGAGCCCTTGGGGAAGAATCCGGATGCGGTTGTCGGCTATGACCTCAAAGGAGTCCTCTTTTTTGGCACGACAGACCGCCTGTTTGAGATGATGTCTGAAGATTTAAAACGGGCAACATACATTATTCTCGACATGCGACGCGTTAGTCAGGTGGATTTGACAGCCATTCGTTTGATTGAGCACATGTCCGGCATGATGCGCGAGCGTGGCGGGGAACTGATTTTAGCACACATTCCAAAGAGCATGGGGCTGGTCAAACGTGAAGGGCATCGGCATGAACGTATTGTGCCCTATCATGCTGATATCCATTTGCGCACGTTTGTGGATTCCGACAGCGCGCTGGAATATGCCGAAGATCAACTGCTTATGGCACTTGGCGAAGAAGATGCACATGGCGTTCCGTGTGTCGAACTGGCTGATTCCGAACTTCTGGCAGGATTCGGAAAAGATGAAATTGCTTGTCTGGAACCTTTTTTTCATACCGTGGAGGTGCCTGCGGGCGATTATCTTTTCCACTGTGGTGATCCGGGGGAGGAACTCTTTGTTATCCTGTGCGGTGATGTGGAAATCCTGCTGCCATACAGCAAGCGGAGAAGGCTTCGTCTGGCCAAGTTCGGGCCTGGCATGGCCGTGGGTGAAATTGCCTTTCTGGAGCCCGGACCACGCGCGGCGGATGCGCGTGCAACCGAAGATTGTGAGCTGGTCATGCTGAAACACAGTGCGTTGAAACGGCTTTGCCACAAGCACCCCGATCTGGGAATGCGCCTGTTGTTATCCCTCGGGCATGATCTAAGCCAGGATTTACGCCGTGCAGATGCAGAATTGAGACGGTTGGCTTCCTGATTCTACCGGCAAACGCGGCCTTTTGCAGTGACTGTCATCATGCCCCACAGCCAGCTGATTTTGTATCGCTCGACCCCGATATCATGAAACCCTGCCGTTGCAATCAGTGCTTCACATTCCTTTGCACCGTATGTTCTGAAATGGGCACGATTGAAGGCGCGCAGGTAAAGATCGCAGATACGGCAGGCGAGGTGATCACCACACCAGTCCGTGATCAGGAGCCTCCCTTCCGGTTTCAGGACACGTGCAATCTCATCCAGTGCCATGGCCGGTTGCCGCCAGTAATGAAATGCGTTGCATGAAACCACAACATCGAAACTATCGTCGCGGAAAGGCAGCGATTCAGCCCATCCTTCCATGAAATCAATGCCATTCAGACACTTTCCGCGAGCCATACCCAGCATTTCCGGTGACGGGTCCATGCCTGCGATATGTGTATCCGGAAAGGTACTGATTACTTTTTCCAGCAGGAAGCCTGTACCGCAGCCGACATCCAGTAATCGCTGGCCCGGTTTCAGATGCAATCGCTTCATTGTTTCACGGGTCGTTGCCTCGACGTATGTGGACCACCGCACATCATAGTTCGGTGCAAGGCGGGCATATTCCCGTTGCGTGGAAGTATGTTTGATGCTCATGTCCCGGACCGGGCCAGAGCAGGAAAGTACTGGATACGGTTATTCCCCCACTCCGCAATATACACATTACCTTGTGAATCTACGGCCACGCCTGTGGGTCCGGAGAACTGCCCCGGTTTGCTGCCGCTTTCTCCCCATGCGGCAAGAAAATGCCCATTTCTATCAAAATGCTGGATGCGGTTGTTGTAGAAGTCGCCCACGAACAACGATCCATCACGAGCGACGCTAATACCCGCCGCAACGCGGAAACGCCCGCCCCACAGGCCCAGTCCGCCAATGCTTTGCAGCCAGCGCCCATCAGTATCGAACACCTGTACCCGGTTGTTGTACGTATCGGATACATAAACCTTGTCCTCTGGTCCGATAGCGATGCGCGAGGGATAGGAAAATTTCCCCTTATCCATCTCCGGTAATAGAAAATTTATCGCTGAAAGAAAAACATTCACCTTGCCTTTTTTCCCCCATGATCGAATAAGATGTCCATCTGGCGTGTATTTCCGGACACGGTAACGGTCTTCATCCACTACATAAACAAAGCCCTTGCTATCCACTGCCACGTCAGCCGCGACATCAAAGTCTCCAGGTCCATTCCCTTCTTTTCCCCAGGCAATGAGTAGTTTTCCCTTGTTGTTGAAATGGAAGACTCGCCCCAAATTGAAATCCGTCACCCAGATGCTGCCGTCCGGAGCGATACTGATTCCGGACGGTTTCTCAAACAGCTTCCGGCCAAAGGCGAGTATAAATTTTCCGCCGGAATCGAATTTCTGTATCCGGCGATTG
>JAUZQZ010000045.1 GCA_030950745.1 Mariprofundaceae bacterium
TCGAAATGAGGCAATTGCGGTCGCCTATGCCACAGGCGAATACAGTTATGCGAACATTGGAAAACACTTCCATCTTCACTTCACCACCGTTGGCGAGATTGTAAGGGCAGAGCGGAAAAGGCTTCGAACCTAGACCTGACCCTCAATGTCCCATTCCCCTCTCCTCATTTTCGGCCAGCCGGTCAGGCCGCTATGGCCTCACGGATCGTATCAAGCAACCTGAACAGATACGTTATGCCCCAGCTTGGTCAAAAAGTTTACCAGCATATCAATGGTGAATTTGTCCACCTTGCCGCGCTTCAAGTCGCTAACCCGTGGTTGCGATATGCCCAGCACTTTCGCCGCCGCCTGCTGCGTCAGCTTCTTTCCCATCAAGTCCTTTTCCACTTCAATCATGAGTTGGGAGCGTAGCTTCAAGTTTGCCGCTTCCTGTGCATCAAAGCCAAGGTCTGCAAACACGTTGCCGCATGATTTCACCACTGCCATGACTAACCTCCGATTTCCTTTAATCGCTGGCGGGCAAGTTCAATATGACGTTGCGCCGTCTTCTGCGTTTTCTTCTGGAAGGCGTGAAGCACATATACAGTGCCAGCCACCTTCACCGTATAAATCACACGATATGCGCCATCGCTGCTACGGATGCGGATTTCACGCACGCCCGCCGCAACTGCCTTCATGGGCTTCCAGTCTTCGGGTTCAAGGCCATGTTGCACCCTGTCCAACTGGAACCCGGCCTTGCGCTTTGCATCTGCCGGGAAGTCGCGGAGTTCATCCAGTGACGTTCCGGCAAAGTACAAATCCTTCATACCCATACCATTATACAAAACTTTGTATATAAATCAAGCATCGGTGTGACTGGCATTCAGGGCGGTGACGTTGCCTGATTGCGGCGCGGTCAGTTTTGCTACTGCTGCCGCCTTGTGTTCCGGCGCAAGATGAGCATAGCGCAGGGTCATCTTTATATCGCCATGCCCCATCAGTTCGCGCACCGTGTTCAAGTCCACGCCAGCCATCACCAAGCGGCTGGCGAAGCAGTGGCGCAGGTCATGCCAGCGGAAACCTGTAATGCCCGCCAGCTTCAATACGGTAGCCCAGGATCGCTTGACGTTGTTGAACCGCTTGCCCTCTGCGTTCGGGAATACCAAACCGCTGGTTTGTCCGGTTTGCGCCTGCCATGCCTTGAGTACGGCTAGGGGTCTGTCGGACTTAGGGTGATCGTAGCGAGCAGGTGGGGGAATGAGTCAAAAATAGCATGATTTTGAGGCGTATAGTGGTGGCTATACAACGAAAAATCAGGATATTTTGGGCCGTTATCCCTGCCGCGCAGTAGATTCCTCATAAGTCCGACAGACTCCTAGATGTCTTGTGTGTGAATAAACCGGGCTGTGTTGGCACAGACCATGCTTCCTTCCAGGGGTTCGCAGTTTTTAAGGAGGATTGCCCATGTCCCGGAGTGTCGCCTCATGGCCGCTTGATTTTGATCAGGCGATGGCCGGAACTAAACAAAAGCATGATCCCGGCAAACGCGCCATGGCGATACGTTCCCTGCGGTATCACATGTTACAGGCCAAGGATGATGCTCAGCTTTCCAGAAACATCCATATTTTTGAAGCCTTCAGTGTATTGTTGAGTAATTGCCGCCAGCGATTTGAATTCCTCGGACCACAAAACGGCGAGCGAGCTGGCATACTCGCAGAAATTCGCAGTGACCCGATAATCCATGCCATTGGCGATGTGTTGCGCCGCGTGCTGGCGAAGCCCAACCACGGAATCGGCTGTTTTGACCGCCCACGCGCATGGTGCATGGACTTCCTTGATTTACAAAAATGTAATTTTCCGAATGCACAACTGGAGCAGGCCAGTTTCTATGGCACCGAACTTGGACAATCAGACTTTACTTATGCCAACCTTGAAGGCGCTGATCTTACCTGCGCCGACCTGACTGGTGCTGACCTTTCACATGCAACCATTTCCGGCGCCGAATTATCCGGAGCAAATATTGCATGGGCTGATTTGAGCTATGCGGAAATGCAGGGAGTCTTTGTCAATAATGCGAATTTGTCGGGTACGATTCTCGACCATGCAATTCTGGGCGGGGCATTCCTGTCCGGGACGAATATGATAAAGGCCAGTTTGACAGGAGCGGATCTGCGTGGCGCCAATATGTTTGCGGCACGAATAAGAGAAGCAAAGCTAAAAAATGCCATTCTGACAGGTACAGGCATCACAAAGGAGCGTATTCAATGTCTTGGGGAATCGGTGCAATGGAATGCCGGTACCAGATGGGGATGCGAGGACGATCGCGATGGAAGAAATCCGCTGAATCACTGTTATTACTGACTGCAACACTATAATCCGTGGATGCTCTGAGAAAGCCGGGTGTCCGGGTGAGTGCGTATTATGGTTAAACCAGCCACTTGTTATAGTCGCGAACCAGTCGGCGGTGCACTTAGAAGTTGAATTCACCTGTTACTAACTTTGGCCGTTAATGCTCTTGACTAGGCACGGTCAAGAGAAGATGATGTAGCTACAATATGGCTACAAGGAGGTGTTCCATGTCCAATACTGTAATACGCGCTCGCGTGGATGATGAGGTGAAACACGAGGCAATGAAGGTGCTAAAACAAATGGGACTGACCGCATCGGATGCGATTCGCATGCTCATGGTGAAGATTGCCAGAGAGCGCCGCCTTCCCTTCTCTCCGTTCGAACCGAACAGTGAGATGCTGGCGGCCATTGAGGAACTGGACAAGGGAGGCGGTAAAACCTTCCATAGCGTGGATGACTTGATGACGGACCTGGATGCGTGAGATTGTTCGAAGCACGCGCTTCAAACGCGACTACAAGCGTGAGAAGAAAGGTCAGTTTGCGTCCGTCTTTCGGGCGGAATTGGAAGCTGTTTTGCGGCTTCTGGCGGCAGGTAACCCGCTTCCCGAACGATACCATGACCATCAGCTAACAGGGAATTGGAACGGTTGCCGGGATTGTCATATCAGGCCCGACGTTGTGTTAATTTACCGGATCAAACCCGGAAGCCTGGAGCTTGTCCGTATTGGGTCGCATAGCGAATTGGGGCTTTGAATATAGGGCATGAGTGATTGAGTTGTTTGCTGTAATGGCTATGTGAACAGGCCCTTGTACGCAGGTGAGGCCTCTTGGGCTACCATGCATGCCAGTGGAACGGTATGCTTCCGCGCCATGCGCATGAGTAACTTGTTTTCTCCGACACTTAGAGATGATCCGGCGGATGCCGAAGTTGTTTCCCACAAATTATTGCTGCGGGCCGGATTTATACGGCGTGTAACATCCGGCGTGTATAATTTTCTGCCTTTGGGTCTGCGCGTATTGCGCAAGATTGAGGCTGTGGTGCGCGAGGAAATGAACCGTGCCGGCGCACAGGAAATTCTGATGCCCATGGTGCAACCCGCGGAGCTATGGAAGCAATCCGGCCGTTGGGATAAATACGGGCGCGAACTGCTGCGTATCACTGATCGTCACGATCACGAATCCTGCCTTGGCCCGACGCATGAAGAGGTGGTTTGCGATCTGGTGCGGCGTGAATTGCGCTCCTATAAACAATTGCCGATGAATCTGTATCAGATTCAGGCCAAGTTCCGCGATGAAGTACGCCCCCGTTTTGGCTTGATGCGCGGGCGTGAATTCGTCATGAAGGATGCTTATTCCTTTCATGCGGATGAAGATGATCTGGCACGTGAATATCAAAATATGTTCGATACCTATACACGCATTTTCACACGCCTTGGTCTGAAATTCCGGGCGGTGCAGGCGGACACAGGCGCGATTGGCGGACGGCGCTCGCACGAGTTCCATGTGTTGGCGGAATCGGGCGAGGATGTGATCGCGCACTGTTCGGCCTGCGATTATGCCGCCAATGTGGAAATGGCAACTTCGTGCCGCAAAGTTCCTGTTTCCGAAGGTGCTGATCTGGAAACGGTCAAGACTCCGGGAGCTACGGCAGTGGAAGATGTGGCCGGGTTGCTGCATGTGGACCCGGCGTTGCTGGTAAAGACGCTGGTTTACCGGGTAAAGCGTGCTGATGAGGCAGATGAAATCGTAGCAGTATGTGTGCGCGGCGATGATCAGGTGCAGGCGGTCAAGCTGGCTCGTTTGCTGGGTGCGGATGAACTGGTGATGGCCGCTGATGAAGATATTACCAACATTGGCGGCGTTGCAGGCTATGTGGGGCCCCAGGGTTTAAACGCCAGGGTTCTTGCCGATGAAACGCTCAAGGGCGCAGTGGGCCTGATTGCCGGATCAAACGAAAAAGATGCGCACGTAACCGGTATTGATCTGGCACGTGATGTGTCGGATGCCGGGTATGCGGATGTGCGTGAGTGCAGGGAGGGAGACGCTTGTCCCACATGTGGTGGCGGCATTGGCTTTAGCCGGGGCATTGAGGTGGGGCACGTATTTGAACTGGGACGCCAGTACGCCGAGCCGATGGAGGTCGTTTTCCAGAATGCAGATGGCAAACGGGCGGTGGCCACGATGGGCTGTTATGGCATTGGTGTTTCCCGGTTGGTTGCGGCGGTGGTAGAACAATGTTATGACGATGCCGGAATTATCTGGCCGATGCATCTGGCGCCGTTTCATGTTGTGTTCATATCATTGGGCAAGAGTGAGCAAGTGATAAACGTTTGCAAACAAATGTATGAGGACACGCAGGCCGCTGGTTTGGAAGCGGTGTGGGATGATCGCAATGAACGACCAGGTGTGAAATTCCGCGATGCCGAGTTAATGGGGATTCCGATACGCGTGGTGCTTGGTGAGCGAGGCTTGTCTGCTGGCAAGGCAGAAATCACCATACGTGGTGGTGAAAAGTTGGAAGTTCCTCTGGAAGATGTGCTGAATTTTGTGCGTGCCGAATTTGACAGGAGAGCCGCCTGAACGCCAGAGAACTCTCCATGCGTCTTCGGGGTATGCCGCCCAAGGCTATTTTGGCTGGAATTCTCGCGCTGGGATTCCTGATCACCTTGCCTTTATGGCTGATAACTACACCGGAACAAAAACAGCGACTGGCGCAGACCACCACGGCATTGGATGTCGTGGAAAAGAATGTGGGCATTCTCGATATGCAGCCGGAAGAGCAGGCACAGTTGCGCCAGATGCTAAAGCCGTCAAAAAAGGATGCTGTAAATAGTTTTGAGCAGGCTGTTTGGCAGAAGGATATGCAGCAGGTGATCAAACCGTGGGTGCGTGACCCTGTTGAGGCAAAGGCATTGGCTCGCTGGGTTTATATCTACAGTCAACGTTTTGATCTTTCTCCCGAGCTGATTCTCTCCGTGATTGCCGTGGAATCACAGTTTGACCACTTTGCTATCAGTAATGCCGGTGCGCGCGGTTTGATGCAAGTCATGCCTTTCTGGAAGAAAAAGCTTGGCTCGAAGGATGATAACCTGTTTGAGATTGAGACCAATATTCGTTATGGCTGCGCTATCCTGCGTGTGTATAAAGACCGATATGGCAAGCTTTCCAGAGCCTTGGCGGCTTATAACGGTTCACTTGGCGATACCAAATATCCCGCACGGATTTATACCCAGATGAAGCGATTCAAGGCGAGCGCGGCGGATCTTTAATTTTCTGAAACGACTACTTTATCGTCGCCGCACGGCGGAGCACATTCATAAACATATCCTGATCCAAACGTTTGGTCTGGGTGTTGTAGCGCGAGCAATGATAGCTGTCGAACAACATCCGCCCATCGGGTAGATAATGTTCGGCGCCGTGGGTGAATTTCAGCGTGCTTAGTGTCAGCCCATAAGTCCGGACCACGGCATCATGGGCAATTTTCCCTAATGCCAGCAGATGGCACGGGGATGGCAATGTGGCAATCTCCGCCTGCAGGAAAGCGTTGCATGTTTTGATTTCCGATGTTTCCGGTTTGTTTTGCGGCGGCAGGCATTTGACGGCATTGGTAATACGAACTCCGCTTAATCGAAGCGAATCGCTTGCGGATTCAGAGGTTGGCTGATTGCTTAATCCTAAATCAAATAGCGTCTGATACAATAAAATACCGGCGAAATCACCGGTGAATGGACGGCCTGTGCGGTTGGCGCCATGCATTCCCGGTGCAAGACCGACAATTAGCAGTTGTGGATTTGTATCACCAAAACCAGGTACAGGGGCGCAATGATAATCGGGATGCTTGACGCGGACCTGATCGAGAAATTCAGCCAGCCGCAGGCATGCCCGGCAGTGAGGATTAAACGGGTCAGACAATGGTCTGAAATTCTTTGGAAAGTTTTTTCAATGCACGGCCACGATGTGACACGGATGCCTTTTCTTCCGGAGAGGCCTGTGCAAATGTTTTTTCCAGTGCCGGGCAGTAAAAAAGAGGGTCGTAGCCAAAGCCACCGGCCCCATCCTTTCTCTCCAAAATCTCTCCGTCTACACGCCCTTCTGCAGTGATGCATGGTCCATTTGGAAAAGCCACATGGATACTACACGCGAAATAAGCTTTACGATTAGCCACGCCATTCAGTTCACGCAGTAACTTGGCGTTATTGGTAACATCATCCGCATCAACGCCTGCGAATCGGGAAGAATACACCCCCGGCGCACCGTTCAGTGCATCTACGCACAGTCCCGAATCATCACCCAGCGCCGCACAATGATTAACCTTGGCAAAGGCTTCGGCCTTCTTTTTTGCATTTTGAGCGAAGGTTTCGCCATCCTCTTCCACTTCGACAAACAGAGTTTCATCCGGTGGTATGATTCTGATACCAAGGTTTTCGAGGATGGCGGTGATTTCAGTCCGTTTCCTGGCGTTGTTGCTGGCAATCACCAACTTCAAGACTGCGCAACCGCTTCAAGTTGTAGTTTTGTCAGTGTATTTATACCTGTTTGCGCCAGTTGCTTTAATGCCACGACCTGATCCCAGGACACAGGTTTGTCTTCCGCTGTGGCCTGCACTTCGATGATGCCACCGTCTGAATCCATAACAAAATTGGCATCCATCTGCGCCCGCGAATCTTCGCTGTATTCCAGATCAAGCAATGCTTCATTATCCACAAAACCACAACTGACGGCGGCTACCTGTCCCAGCACAGGGTCTTCTTCGAGTACACCATCCTTGACCAACTGGCTGACGGCAATGCGCAGCGCAACCCATGCGCCGGTGATCGCTGCGGTGCGCGTGCCGCCGTCGGCTTGAAGTACGTCGCAGTCCAGTTGAATCTGACGCTCGCCCAATTTTTCCATATCCACCACTGCGCGCAGAGAACGGCCGATCAGTCGCTGAATCTCCACCGTTCGCCCACCCTGCTTTCCGCGTGCGGCCTCACGGCCTCCACGGGTGTGCGTGGCGCGCGGGAGCATGCCATATTCTCCGGTGACCCAGCCCCGGCCTGAGTTGCGCAGAAAGGGTGGTACTTTTTCTTCAACCGATGCAGTGCAGAGTACGCGCGTATGGCCGAAGCTGATGAGTGCCGATCCTTCTGCGTGTAGATTGAAGCCGGTATCGATATGAACCGGCCTCAGTTCATCCGGCCGCCTGTTTTTACGCATGGGTTCTCCTGTTTATCGCTGTCTGAAGTGAAAATATGCTGCTTGTTATTTGGCCCATTCCATCAACTTCTTAGCAGTCATAACACCGGCATGTCTGCGGCCATCATGGGCGATCAGGGTGGGTGTTCCGTTAATGCCCAGGCTTTGGCCAAGGCTGATATTCCGATCAATAGGCGTATCGCATGTGGCCTTGGGAAGTTTGTTAAGAGGGACGTTTCTTAGCATCACATCCAGCATGGTTTCGTGCCGGTTTTTTGCACACCAGATAGCAGCCGCCTTGGCATAAGATTTGGGATGAAGTTGCGTTAGCGGGAACAGGAACGTGTATATTTTCAGCCCCTTGGCCTTGGGCAGTTCAGTTTCCAGTCGGCGGCAGTAGGGGCAGTCCGGATCAGTGAAGACGGCTACGGGTGTTCCTTTCGGGTCGCCGGATACAACCGCATCTTTCAGGGGTAACATATTCCAGTCCACACGATTGATGTCTTCCAGACGCGCCGCCGTCAAATCCTTGTGATCTTTTGTGCTGAATATGTGCCCTGAAATCAGATGATCTCCGGACGCATCGGTGTAGAAAATATTGTTGCCGGAGCGTATTTCATACAGCCCCGGAATGGCATCCAGCGGTTTAATGGCATCCACTTTGAAACCGGGGGAAAGACGGGAAATATTGGTGCGGATGGTTTGCTCCACACTGGAACTGTTTTGATGCGGACCGGCCTGACAGCCTGTTGAAAAAACAAGCATGACGAAAGCCAGTAAGGAAAGCGCGCGTGCCATATTGAATCTCCTTATCATGGGAGCCACTTGCAAAACTCATGAGCGGCAATCGGCTTCCCCACTTCGGCCCATTTCCGAGCTGGAATTTCGGTCCATGGAACCACCATGCACCTCATTCCACCCCGAAAATGGACTCAAAGTGGGATTGCCGCTCATCCAC
>JAUZQZ010000046.1 GCA_030950745.1 Mariprofundaceae bacterium
AGAACCGATAAAACCATCAAAAAATGGAATTTTGTGTGCTTCTAACGCTTGCTCTACAAGCAAGTCGTAATTCGGAGTAAATATCTCAATCGGATGCGCACGATGTATTCCGCCGACCCACATGGCGAATTGATGATACGGTGTATTGAAATCGGGAAGGTCTACTCCGACCACTTCTGTGGTTATTTTGCATATTTCAGAATCAAGGATTGCGAGCATGCTCTTATCAAGGCCATCAATATTTCCATCTCGCACAACGTCTTGAAGTGCGCGAATATGACTAAGGATATCCTCAATCGTCGGAGTGCTTGGTGTTGTTCCTCCACTGAAACGATTCAACAAGATTTGATAGCTGTCTTTACAATCTGTTGATTCAAGCATCCTTTCACCAACCATTGCAGTGAGACCCCTAATATCTGGAATCAATGGTTTCGATGCCTCTCCATCGGGAATTTGGATGGAAACTGGGCAACCTGCTCCCAAGAGAAATGCTATCCGCATCTTATCTGGTGAGAGCGCCTGCTGAAGAAGTGTCGATTGCCTATATGGGCAGTGTGAATTTGAATTCATAGATTCTCCGAACCAGTTGATTTATCTCCATCTGATCCCAGTGCCTTCAAATCAAGACCTTCTATTTCCTGCAACGATTTGCCAGCAATTCCTTGTAGGTCGCCGTACATGCCGACCGTTGCTCCCATTACCCGCTCAATCTTAGCTTCTCGTTTGGCCCATTGCCTCATGATGACCTTTCTTTCTTTGTCGAGGTCTTCCTGCATGGTGGAGAATGCTTCAACAATAGCCTCTACGCGCTGCCGGAAACGTGGGCCCGTTAAGTATTGGTAAACCATCTCGGTTTTGGTGTCTTGACCTTCGGACGCCTGTCTTGCCAGTGCAATCTCCATAAGTGACTGCCTCAAAATGGCAGCTACAGGCAGTGCAGCACGTGGATGCGTGACCCAGACGCCATCGACCATCTCGAAAGTCTCTACACCCTTTGGCAGCGCCTGGCTGACGATCACGGCAATCTCTGCTTTCGCCCTGCGCTGATCTTCTCGCAGCTTTGTTAGCCAGCCATCACTCCAGTTCTTGGTACGCTTGGATTCCCACAGAATGGTGCCGCTTGGCTGGCCACCACTGCCTGCGACCCGTTGCAACACATCGCCGCCAAATTCCCCTTTGGCCACCGGTTCAATCGCATCGTAAGGAAACTTCATACGCAACAGGTTTTCCAGTTCAAGCTCCTGCACTTCGCCCTGTAACTGCTGTGAACCCTGCTCAGCCTTGCGCTTGAGTTCTTCAATTTGTGTTTGCATTGAGGTAATGGTCTGCTCTTTCTCCGCGACCTTTAGCCGCATGGACTCTTCCGCTTCCTTTTTTGCCTGATTACGCGTCTCTGTCAGACTCTCCTGCACCCTTGTTTCGACCGTTAGCTCTAATTCACGCTTGGCATCATCCAGTTCACGCTGTTTTTTGATCAGCCCCGCCTGTGCTTTCTGCGCTTCAGCCAGTTTGGCATTGTTTGTATCCAGCACTTCCTGCAGATCGACCAGTTCGGTTTCTTTTTCTTCCAGATCAGTGGCGGCAGCCCGTTTGGCCTTTTTAGATTCTTCGGCAGCTATGCGGGTGCGATCCTTTATCAATTGTTCCGCAACCTGATCGGCAACCTGCTCATCGAGCCTGTTCTGTTGCTCGTCAAGCAGTTTTTCCTTCTGGCGCATGGCTTGTTCACGTTGATTGATCTCGCTGTCTTTCTGCGCCAGTTGCTGCTCATACTGCTGGCGGGTCGATTCAATCAGCGGGGCAGCCAGGGACTCGGTCAGCTTGATTACCGTTTTGCACTTCGGGCAAACAATCGTCGGTTCAGTCATAATAGCCTCCAGCGCAAAGAAAAGAACTCATTGAGCACAGTATTCTGCTATAAGATCAAGCTTCTCTATAACTCTTCTTCTGAAAGTCTTCCCTCATGCAAATGCAATACCCGATCGCAGGCGCACGCCAAATCACGGCTATGGGTCACCATAATCACAGCCGCATTCTCTTCCCGGCATAATTGTTGCATGGCATCAAATACTTCTCTGGCCGTATACTCATCCAGATTTCCGGTGGGTTCGTCCGCCAGCAGCAGGCAAGGTTTACCAACCAGACTGCGGGCCACAGCCACCCGTTGTGCCTCGCCACCGGACAGTTTTCCGGGCCTGTGGCCTGCACGCTCCCGTAAACCCAGGCGTTCCAATAAATTCATCGAACGTGACTCGGCATTCTCACGTTTCTCACCACGTACCAAAAGCGGCATCATGACATTTTCGAGTGCGCTTAATTCAGGAATAAGATGGTGCGCCTGATAAATAAATCCAATTTTTTTATTTCGAATAACAGCTGTTTGATTTGGAGATAGAGGAAAAAGTGACTCGCCTTCCAGCAAGACCTGTCCCTGGTCCGCGGGTTCCAGAGTTCCCAGAACATGCAACAGCGTACTTTTACCGGATCCGGACTGTCCCACAACAGCTACAAATTCACGTCGGGCCACTTGCAGATTAATCCCGTTCAGCACTTCTATCAGACCGGCCGGAGAAGAAAATGACTTGTATAGCCCGGAGACTTCGAACAGGCTGGTTACCGGCGCCATTACCCGGGTTTGCGGCTGAGAAGAATCTTGATGGTGTCCTGAACCCGCTGTTTTTGATAAGCCTCAACAATCTTGCGTATAGATGGAAACCTTTCCGCAATCTGGTCAAAGTCAGACCTCGCCAGCTCCATAAGTTCCACTTTCTCACACGCCACCACGGTGGCTGTTCGTGGCTTGTCCGTCAGCAGCGCCACTTCACCAAAAAATTCCCCTTCACCCATCTTCCCCAGAGCAACCTGGTCTCCATCCTTTCCCATACCGCTGGTAGACAAATCCACGGAACCAGATCGAATCAGATAAAAGGTATCTCCCGTCTCACCTTCACGAATAACGACACCACCTTGCTCGAACGTCCGTAGTTTAAAATGATCAGCCAGCGCCAGCCTTGCATCCGTTGGCACACCTTCAAACACCGGCGTGATTGCCAGCACTCTGGCCAACACTCTCTGGCGGTAGAAATCTTCGATGGTTGACTGGATACCAGGATACTTCTCCACCCATTCATCAAACGTAACCCGGTCTATCATCAGCACACTACAATCTGTTTCAGCTATCGCTTCATCCGAATGTGGCGCACGGGACATGAAAGCATATTCGCCGAAAAAATCACCTTCACACAGATGTGAGAAGACTCGCTTACGACCCTGAGAATCCTTGGCGCGCAGCAGTACGTTACCCATACCGATCAAATACAGGTAGTTGCCATGGTCACCTTCCCGGAAAATAAGCTCTTCCGCATCCACATGCCGTAATTGCAGGGAATCAATAAATGCTTCCAGTTCATCGCCAGACAGGCCGGAAAGCAGGGGCGTTCGTTCGAAACTCAGCTTGGCGCGGTCTTTACCACTGATACCGGGTGCCTGCATTTGATCCTTTGGCGACACAGTACGAATCGCCCAGTCATCACCGCGTTCGCTGGAGAGTGTCTTCAGGCGTTCCTTAATTTCTGTCCGCTCCGGATCAAGCCGAAGTACAATTTTATTGATCGCAATCGCCTGCACCACAAATCCCTGCTCGGCATAAATGCTGGCAATATGGATATAATCAGTGACTGCTTCTTCAGTATCACCGGTTTTCTCGCGTAGTTCGGCAAGTTTTACGTGGGTGCGCAGGTCGTCCGGCTCAAGCTTGTGCAGTTCGTCAAAAAAACCCAACGCCCTTTTATACTTGCCATCCAGCAAGGCTCGTTTGGCCTTACCCTTCAGTTTCTCGTTAGCCATTAAATCCTCGATTTATCACATCGGGCTTATTCATGATTCTATCATTCATAACGTAGAGCATCTGCTGGCGGCACATGCGCGGCACGCCATGCCGGATAAAGCGTTGCCGCCAATCCCATTCCAAGGCTTGCCGCCACAACCAGCCCAACACCAACCGGATCAATAATAGAAGGAACATGGTCTATATAATAGACATCACTGGCAAGGATTGTCACCCCCGTTACGCTCTGGAACCATGCGAGAAGCGCATCCAGCTTCCACGCCAACAGCAAGCCGAACAAAGCACCCGTCAATGTGCCAACACCGGTCAGGATTGATCCCATGTATAAAAACACCTTCATCACCGAAGCATCGGTAGCACCAATGGTCTTGAGAATTGCGATTTCCTTTCTTCGTTCCATCACCACCATGACCAAGGATGCGACCATATTAAATACCGCGACCAGCACAATCAACGACAGTATAATACCCATCACCACGCGCTCCATCTTCAACGCCCGAAAGAACGAACGATGCTGCTGCATCCAGTCTTTAACCCATGCATCAGGAGGCAATAGCTGGCGCACCTTATCCGCAACCATCCGTGCCTGATTGCGGTCAAAGAGATGCAGTTCGATGCCTGTTACCCTGTTTCCCAAACGGTTAAGGCGTTGCACCGCCTCCATGGGCGCAATAATCAGGCCTATGTCATATTCGTAAAAGCCGGAATTAAAGATGCCAGCCACTTTAAAAGAGCGCATGCGCGGTGTCATACCGGACGGTGCAATTCCCGCTGCGGGCGACACTATATTCACGTTGTCCCCCGTGCGAAGCCCCAGCTTATGCGCCAAATCCTTGCCCACGACAATCTTGAAGGGGCTGCCCTTGCCCAAATCATTAAAATCGCCTGATACCATATGCCGGACGATCTCCTGTTCACGGGATATGTCCACGCCCTTCAGCATCACACCCGTTGCCAGCGAACCATGCACAATCATCACCGGAACCGAAATATAAGGCGCGGCACGCGCGACTTCCGGAAGTCGTTCCACCTTTCGCAGCCAGTCCGGCCATTGTTCCAGCGTATTCCCCGGCCCCTGGATATCCACATGCGAAGAAAACCCTAATATCTTGTCTTTCAATTCCACATCAAATCCGTACATGACCGAAAGGACGATAATCAGGGCCGCCACACCAATCGCCACGCCAATACCTGAACTCCAGCTGATCAGGGAAACAAAACGTTCATCCCGTTTGGAGCGAAGATAGCGTATAGCCAGCATCAATTCATACCGCATCATGCAGCAACTTTAATTAAGCCTGAGCTATTCATAAATCGTTCAGGCAAGATAACGCAGATACAGATAAATATGGGCAATAACAATACTAACCAGCATCATAAGAAATGCATGTTTGGTAAATTGAATGAATCCAATGGGATGCCCCGCCCGCTGTGCAAACCCCGCTACAATCAAATTGGCCGATGCGCCAATCAGCGAACCGTTGCCGCCCAGACATGCGCCCAATGCCAAGGCCCACCACAACGGCACAATCATCTGGTCCCCGCCAAACGTCGGCGCCATATTCTCGATCAGAGGAATCATCGTGGCAACAAAGGGAATGTTATCAATCAGAGCCGATGCAATGGCCGAAATCCATAGAATAGCAGCGGCAGTGGCATTGAAGTCTCCACCCGTGAGCGCCAGCGTCTTTTCCGCCATCCATGCAATAATACCCACGTGTTCCACGCCGGTCACAACGATAAACAACCCCACGAAAAAGAAGATGGTTGTCCACTCCACTTCGGCCATAATGCTCTCAAAAGCTTTATCTTTACCATGTAGATTATGCTTCCATGACTCCAGCAACAATAGCAGGGCAGCGCCAAACAGGGCAATCGTGGCAGGTTCCAGATGCAGGCTGTGCGAACATGTGAATCCTGTAATGACCAGCCCCAGCACGAACAGACTTTTTTTGAGCAGGGGAATATCTTTAATGGCCTCACGCTCATTAAATTCCATGATTAGCCGCTGCGCCTCTTCCGAGGCATGCAACCCCCGCCCAAACAACAGCCAGATCATCAACAGCGTTACCAGCATGATCAGCGGAATAATCGGCGCCAGATTGACAAAAAAATCATAAAAACTCAGGTGCGCCTGCGAGCCGATCATGATATTGGGCGGATCGCCGATCAGCGTCGATGTGCCGCCGATATTGGAAGCCAGAATCTGGGAAAACAGAAAGGGATAGGGTTTCACGTCAAGCGAATCGGTAATCAGCAAAGTGACCGGCGCAATCAGCAACACCGTTGTCACGTTGTCCAGAAATGCTGAAAATACAGCCGTCACCACCGACAGCATCACAAGAATGCCCCACGGGCGTCCCCGCGCCAGCTTGGCTGCTTTAATCGCCACATACTGGAACATGCCGGTCTTCTGGCTGATGGCCACAATCACCATCATGCCAGTCAGCAACCCGATGGTATTGAAATCAATACCGTCAATCGCCGCTTCTTGCGTCAACACACCGGAGAGAATCATCAGCCCTGCTCCCAACAGTGACAAAACGGCCCGGTTGAATTGTTCAAACATGATAGCGGCATACACCACCAGCAATATAGTCACCGCAACCCAAATCGGATTCATGCCGAACAACACATGCATGGTCAGTATGCTATCCCGTAGAAAAGCATGCCATCATGGCTGGAATCAGGCATCAAATGCTTTCTCTGGAATAAATTTATCCATCGCTCTTAAAATATCGCTCGATGAAATAATCCCGGACAAGCGCTGTTCAGCATCCACGACCAGGACATATTCGAAGCGGTCATGCGTGACCATAGCTGCCGTCACCGACAACAGCGATTCATCCTCCCGTACAACGGTTGGGTTAACATCCATCACTTCAGTAATACTCTTCTGCAAAATTTCCCGATAATGCTTACGCAACAATCCTATGTCCGGCGCAAACGGCACGGACTGCAAATATCCATTGACGATATATTCCGGCACAATATGCGTAAGCAATGTCAACGTATTCACGGCCCCGAGAATATGGTTATCATCATCCACGATCGGGATGATCCGGAAGGTTTTGGTGTTCAGAAATTCAATTGCCTCAGCAACCGTTTGATCGGACCGGCACGTTATCACATCCTTGACCATAATCAGGTTTGCATGCATCTCGCGCCTCCCGCTTCCAAATATTTATTCAGGCCGCATATGAGGAAATAGTAACACATCCCGGATAGAATGCTGCCCTGTAAACATCATTACCAGCCGGTCAATACCGATTCCAACCCCCGCAGCTGGCGGCATGCCGTACTCCAGCGCACGCAGATAATCCTCATCGATACCCGTAGCTTCAATATCACCGGCAGCCTTTGCCTGAGCCTGCGCCATAAACCGTGCGCGCTGATCGTCAGGGTCATTCAACTCCGAAAAACCATTGGCTATTTCCTTACCCGCAACGAACAACTCAAAACGATCCGTAAAAAATGGTTCATCGGCATTGCGCCGTGCCAGCGGTGAAATATCTACCGGAAAGTGTGTCACAAACGTAGGCTGTTCCAGTTCCGGCTCAACCAATTCCTCAAACAGGGCCGCCAGATAATGCCCTGCCTTCCAGGTTATCAATGGCTTAAAACCTTCAATCACCTGCATACAGACTGTCGCCAGCAGGGCCTTGTCTTCGGCGTGACCACGCACATCCGGACGTTTTTCAAACACAGCATCATCCATGCGGATACGTCTGAATGGCTGATCAATGTGGATATCCAGCCCCTCCCATGTTACCTGTTCAGCACCGCACGCTATAGCAACCTCACGGATCAGAGCCTCGGTCAGATCCATCGCATCATTGAAATCCGCATATGCCTGATACCATTCGACCATCGTGAATTCGGGGTTGTGCGTCGCATCGAGCCCTTCATTACGGAAATTCCGGTTAATCTCGAATACACGCTCAATACCACCCACCACCAGCCGCTTCAGGAACAGTTCGGGTGCAATGCGCAGGTACAGATCCATATCCAGCGCATTGTGATGGGTCATGAACGGACGGGCCGCAGCACCACCGGGCTGGCTTTGCAACATCGGCGTTTCCACCTCTATGAAATCTCGCGCCACAAGCGCATTCCTCAATGCACTGATGGCTTTCGAGCGCGTTCTAAACACCTCGCGCACCTCAGGATTCACCATCAGGTCCACGTAACGCTGGCGATAGCGTATTTCCTTGTCCGCAAGCCCGTGCCATTTCTCAGGCAATGGCCGCAGGCATTTGGTAATCAGTTCTATTCGGGAAACCCTGACCGACAACTCACCTGTCTTGGTGCGAAAGAGTGTGCCTGCCACGCCAATGATGTCACCCAAATCCCATTTCTTTGTTGGATTATAGGTCTCCGCACCCAATTCATCCCGGTTCAGAAAAATCTGAATGCGTCCTGCCCCATCCTGAATGTGCATAAAACTGGATTTCCCCATGACACGGTGTCCCATGATGCGTCCGGCCATGCAAACAGAGACACTTTCGGATGCCAGCTTCTCCGCATCCCATTCCCCACACTGTACCAGTACATCAGCACTGGAGTCGGTGGTGCGGAAACTGTTGGGGTAAGCAATGCCTTCGTCACGCAGACGGGTCAGTTTCTCCCGCCGGACACGAATCTGCTCGGATGCTTGTGACGCTTCGGGGGTTGCCGAGGCCTTTTCGCTCATCGAAGGAACTTACTGGCGACTGTTCAGGTCCAGATCACCAAAGAAAAAAGCAATCTCAATGGCAGCATTTTCCTCCGAATCCGATCCGTGTACGGCATTGGCATCAATGGAATCTGCATGGTCAGCACGAATCGTACCTGTTTCCGCTTCTTTCGGGTTTGTTGCTCCCATCAACTGGCGGTTCAATGCCACGGCATTTTTCCCTTCGAGCACCGTGGCAAGAATCGGCCCGGAACTCATGAATGCACACAAATCCTTGTAGAATGGACGATCCCTGTGCACCGCGTAAAAGCGGCCAGCCTGCTCGTCGGATAATTGCGTCATACGCGTTGCAATCACGGCAAGGCCATTCTCCTCAAAACGGCGGATAATGTCGCCAATGACGTTCTTGGCAATGGCATCCGGCTTGATAATCGAAAGTGTACGTTGAACAGCCATACTTAAACCCCTTCCCTCAGAACATCACAGCCTTTGGGCTGCGTGGCGCGGCACTCTAGTAGAGCAGCAGCCAAGTTCCAAGAAAGAAAGATGGTAAAAAAAGATTAACAGTGGGAATGCGCGCAAACAAGGTTTTGCTGTCCGGTTCGATTTACTTGTATGACAAAAATATCTATGCTCTTGATGGAAAGGGAGATGCTAATGCCGGATCATATTGGATGTAGAAGGACATTTGAACGCCATCCACTTGAATTTGAAGTCGATGTTTCCGCAGTTTCCGGTACGATAAAACATCCCATAGAGA
>JAUZQZ010000047.1 GCA_030950745.1 Mariprofundaceae bacterium
TGGATGAGCGGCAATCCCACTTTGAGTCCATTTTCGGGGTGGAATGAGGTGCATGGTGGTTCCATGGACCGAAATTCCAGCTCGGAAATGGGCCGAAGTGGGGAAGCCGATTGCCGCTCATGAGTTTTGCAAGTGGCTCCATGCATGAATCAATAACTCTTCTTGAACTCCGTGGCATGGCATTTCGGACATGGCGGCACCCGCCCTGTTTTCTTCATATGGATTTCATACCCACAGGCAATGCAATTAAGCGTGCCCGCGCTGGTGACCTCGCCCGAACGGCAGAGCAGGCTTTTCTCAGCACGCCCGGCCGCATCGGATAAAAGAGAACTGGCTACATGCAAGAGTGAAGAAATGGATGCCAATGCACCCGCGCCGAGACGCGCCGGATTCAACCGCTCACGCGCTTCGTCACGCATGGACGTTGCAAGTTGTGCAAAATCACGTTCCATAAAACCCTTGAGTTTTTGACCCTGTTCTTCGCTGAATGCACCGGCAGCCGTCAACTGCTGACGCGCCTTCTCCAGAGCCATATGGGCAAATTCGCTGCTTCTTTCCGCCCCACCCTCAAACAGCTCTTTGAAACGAGCAGCCAGCTGATCGTACTGGTCTGCCTCATCACCGCCGTCACCCGCTTTAGCATCCATATGCGCAATCACCGCATCACCAAATTCTGATGTGGACAGTTTGCTTGCGCCTTCCATCAGGCGATGGAAATCATAGGTTACTGTTTTTGCGGCAATGGCACCCGTAATGCCTTTCTCAATCAGATCTGCCGCCTCTTCCCATCCCATGTAACGGAGCATCATAGCTCCGGAAAGTGACATGGAGGAAGGATTCACCATATTCTTGCCAGCATATTTTGGCGCCGTTCCATGGGTGGCTTCGAAGACCGCGCAACCGGTGTCGTAATTGATGTTCGCACCCGGCGCGATACCAATACCGCCAACCTGTGCCGCCAGTGCATCGGATAAATAATCTCCATTCAGGTTCAGCGTGGCAATCACATCAAACTCTTTGGCCCGTGTCAGCACCTGCTGTAACGCAATGTCCGCAATCGCATCCTTGATGATGGTTCCGTTTGGCAATTTACACCATGGCCCACCATCAATCTCGCTAGCGTCAAATTCACGTTTGGCCAGTTCATATCCCCAGTTACGAAACGCACCTTCCGTGTATTTCATAATGTTGCCCTTGTGAACCAGCGTGACCGATCCAAGCTTGTTATCAATGGCATACTGAATGGCCGCGCGCACCAGACGTTCCGTGCCCTCGCGGCTGACAGGCTTAATACCAATGCCGGATGTATCAGGAAACCGGATTTTGCTCACACCCATTTCGTTCTGCAGGAAAGCAATCACCTTTTTAACGTCATCGGAACCTTCCGGCCACTCAATACCGGCATAAATATCTTCAGTATTCTCACGAAAGATCGCCATATCCACATCTTCCGGACGCTTCACCGGTGATGGCACGCCCGTATAATATTTTACGGGCCGAAGACATACATACAAATCCAGTGATTGCCGAATCGCGACATTCAACGAGCCCATACCGCCCCCGACAGGCGTGGTTAGTGGTCCTTTGAGGCCCACCATATATTCGCGCAAGGTATCCAGGGTTTCCTGTGGCAGCCAGGCATCGTCTGTCTGTCCATAGCGATTCCATGCCTTTTCACCGGCATAGGTCTCCATCCAGGCAATTTTACGCTTGCCGGCATAGGCTTTCTCTACGGCCGCATCAAGCATACGTTGCGTGGCGTGCCAGATATCCGGCCCGATACCATCACCCTCGATAAAGGTGACAATGGGTTGATCGGGCACCTTCAATTTCCCATCTTTACCCATGGTGATTTTTTTGCCTGATTCAGGTGTTTGGATCTTCGGATGACTCATATGTTCCTCTTCTGCTGATGATATTCAGCATTTTGCAAGTGACTCTTATTACTTCCCTTTTTGTTTAAGCTTTGCCGCCCGCTGGGCTTTATGCTTGGCTTCTACCGCCAGATGGCGTGCCCTTTCATAATGCTCCTCGTCAATAGATCGTGCAGCTTCCTCAAGCGCCTGTTCCGCATTCTTCAACGAAGCAGCAGCTTTAGGCCCGCCATCGGGAATGCTCCTGGCCATGCTGATCGCCGAACGCGCAGCTGCCATTTCCTGTACCGGCGGACTTGTTGCGCAGGCCGCCAACATAAGCACTATAACACATAATCCCCATCGCATACCTTGCATCATCGGATGTTGGGAACACTTTGTCAAAGGTCATTCAAGATGAAGTATCCATTGATGTCGTGCACCGCGAACAGGATGGTGAACTATTACAAATCAGGCGGGTGCGGCCGTCCGGCGTTTTCTTAGCCCAAGCTCCTTTAGCTGCTCATCGCCCACTTCCGATGGCGCTTCGCACATCAGGTCAGCTGCCCGCTGCGTTTTCGGAAAAGCAATGACATCCCGAATCGATTCCGTGCCCAGCATCAATGCCAGCACACGATCCAGACCAAAGGCCAAACCGCCATGCGGCGGTGCGCCATATCGCAGCGCATTCATCAGGAACCCAAATTTGCTCTCCGCTTCATTATCGCTGATTTGTAGCGCCTGAAATACCCTTGACTGTGTTTCCCGATCATGAATACGAATAGAACCGCCACCAATTTCGGTTCCATTCCATACCAGATCATAAGCTTGCGAACGCATCTTCAAAGGTTCCGATTCCAGAAAGTGCATGTCCTCTGGAACAGGTGCGGTAAAGGGATGATGTAGTGCTTCCGGACGCTTTTCATCACTGTTCCATCCGAACATCGGGAAATCCACCACCCACACAAAGCTGTGATCACCCTCATGAAACAACCCGAGATCGCGGCCAAGCTTCACCCGCAAATGTCCCAGTGCATCGTTCACGACCTTCGCGTCGCCAGCACCGAAGAACAAAATATCGCCATCCTTCGCGTTACAGCGGGATAACAAATCAGCCAGCACCGAATCCGGCAGGAATTTTACAATGGGTGACTGCAAACCGCCGGGAATGTCGGTTACGTCATTTACCTTGATCCACGCCAGCCCCTTTGCGCCATAAATACCGACAAAATCGGTATAACCATCAATCTGCTTGCGCGTCAGGGAGCCGCCACCGGGCACATGTAACACTTTCACCAACCCGCCCTTGTCGGCAGGGTTGCGGAACACCTTGAATTCAACCTGTTTCATTAAATCAGTGATGTTCGTATGTTCCAGCCCGAAACGAACATCCGGACGATCCAGACCATATTTCTCTATCGCTTCGTGATAGGTAATCCGGGAAAACGGGGTTTCGAGCTTCGTGCCCATCCCTGCCTCAAACATGGTCAATATCAGCCCTTCGGCGACATTCATGACATCGTCCTGCGTCACGAAGGACATCTCCAGATCGACCTGGGTAAACTCCGGCTGGCGGTCCGCACGCAAGTCTTCATCGCGGAAACAACGCGCAATCTGGTAATAGCGGTCCATCCCCGCCACCATCAACAACTGCTTGAAGATTTGCGGGCTTTGCGGCAACGCATAAAACGATCCCGGATAAACACGCGAAGGCACCAGATAGTCACGCGCACCTTCCGGTGTCGACTTATTTAGAATCGGCGTTTCAACCTCGATAAAATCCTGTGAATTCAGATAATTGCGAGCCGCGTGCGTAACTCTGTGCCGAAGGATCATATTGGATTGCATCTGCGGACGCCGCAAATCCAGATAACGGTATTCCAGCCGATGCTGTTCACCCGCATCACAATCATCTTCAATCTGAAATGGCGGTGTTTCCGCCCGGTTCATCACCAGAATTTCGATGGCTTTCACTTCAATTGCACCGGTTGTCAGCTTGGGGTTGACTGTTTCCGGTGAACGTGGAATGACTTCACCCAGCACTTCAATTACATCCTGCTGACGCAAACTATGGGCCAACTTATGGATTTCAGGCGTATCCGGATGCGCCACCACCTGCACCAGCCCAAAGCGGTCGCGCACATCAAGGAATATCACACCACCATGGTCCCGATTGGTCTGCACCCAGCCATAAAGCCGGGTCTTCTGTCCGATCCTGTCGGCGTTGAAATCACCACAACGGGTGCGCTGTGTCATTGCTACGAAACCTCCGGAAATTAAGGCGGCGCAGCCTACCCTTCAGACCATGCCATGCAAAGCGCGAAAGCATACGCATTGACATCCCACAGACACCCTCTGAGACTTCCCGATATGAACAGTCAGGCATCCATGCAAGCTCTCTATGACACACCTGAAGCGGATTTGTTGGAACAAATCACTGATTTGCGCGCTGAAA
>JAUZQZ010000048.1 GCA_030950745.1 Mariprofundaceae bacterium
ACTGCCATATGCCTCATCAAATCTCATCCTCCTGACCTCCTGTAGCACTTCTGTTCGTCTCATCTTTGATCACCTCTGCGGTGATTATCAGACCGGACAACTCTCGTGCTACTGTGGCGGACAGGTTATGTGTTGCTGACATCCTAAATGAATGTGATTGACAGCACCGCATGCCAAGTGTAGCAATTGCCTATTGCCGTTGATTGGCGATCCTTTTCCTGACAACCCATCGTTGTTTGTTTAATACCAATTAATCATCATTTTCCGGAGTAAAAATACCGTGTCATCCAATATTTCTGATATAGACCCTCAATCGACTGCTATAGAAAACGAAGCAGCGGTGCAGGAGAAGCCCGCAGTTCGTGGAAGACGGCGTAAACCGAGTGTGGATGCCGGTGAGGGGAAGCCTGCCGGGCAGGAAACGAAATCAGACACGTCTGCGGATGGGCAGGAAATGGATGGAGGGAACCCACCTCGTCATGGTGGACAAAGCGGAAACCGTGTGCGACGCAAAAATGGTGAAAATCGTGGTCACCGGCGCAAGAATGAACATGCTGAGGAGCCACTTTCAGAGGAAGCCAAAGGTGTTCAGATGAACTTGCGTGAGGTTTCGCAAATGGAACCTCAGGCATTGCTTGAATTGGCCGAATCCCTCGGCATTGAAAATGCGGCAGGTATGCGCAAGGCGGAACAGGTCTTTGCTATTCTCAAGGCCCATGCCCAGCGGAGCGGCACCCTGTACAGCGAAGGTGTACTCGAAATCCTTCCTGACGGTTTTGGTTTCCTGCGTTCACAGGAAGCGAACTATCTGGCAGGGCCTGATGATGTTTATGTTTCCCAAAATATGATCCGGCGGTTCTCACTACGTAAAGGCGATACGGTGGCGGGTGAAATCAAATCACCGCGCTCCGGCGAACGTTATTTTGCACTCAAGACAATCGACTTGATTAATGGTGAAGAGACCAAGGTTGCCAAGACCAAGGTATTGTTCGACAACCTGACGCCGTTATATCCGGACAGTGGACTGGCAATGGAAGTGGAAGGTTCCAGGGACGTTACCGGTCGTGTCATTGACATTGTTTCGCCCATCGGGGGTGGGCAACGGGGATTGCTGGTGGCACCGCCGCGAACCGGCAAGACCATGATGATGCAATCCATCGCCCATTCCATCGCGGCCAACCATCCTGATGTCGTGTTGATGGTTCTGCTGATCGACGAGCGGCCTGAAGAGGTTACTGATATGAAACGTTCGGTGAAGGGTGAGGTGATTTCATCCACCTTTGACGAACCGGCACAGCGCCATGTACAGGTGGCCGAAATGGTTATCGAAAAGGCCAAGCGTCTGGTGGAGCATGGCAGGGATGTGGTTATTTTGCTGGACTCCATTACCCGGCTGGCCCGTGCCTACAATACTGTTGTTCCGTCTTCCGGGAAGATTTTGTCCGGCGGTGTGGATTCCAATGCGCTGCACCGTCCCAAACGATTCTTCGGTGCGGCACGTAACATCGAAGGGGGAGGTAGTCTGACGATTATTGCCACTGCACTGGTGGATACTGGCAGCAAGATGGACGAGGTGATCTTCGAAGAGTTCAAGGGTACCGGCAATATGGAAATCAGGCTGGATCGAAAGCTTGTGGACAAACGTGTTTTTCCGGCCATTGATATTGCACCTTCAGGCACACGCAAAGAAGAATTACTGATTGATCGCGAAGTACTGCAGAAAATTTGGGTGCTGCGAAAGATTCTCTCCCCGATGGGAGTGGTGGATGCCATGGAGTTCCTGCTGGACAAGCTGGGACAGACCAAAAACAACGCGGAATTCTTTGATAAGATGAATCAGTAGCGTTGACGAACGTCTGATTTTGAATCAGGCGTTGGCAATCAGGTAGTCCAGCAGAGGGTCGGCATTGGCCTCAAGCAAACGATAGATATTTTCAAAACCATCCTCACCGCCATAATAGGGGTCGGGAACGTCCGGGGGCTCATGATTTTCCGGTTCAAACTGACGCATCATTAACACACACGCGCTGTTGACTCCCATTGCCAACAAATCCTTTTTGTTATTTTTATCCATGGCTACAAACCAGTGCCAGTGGGAAGTGCCCGAAGGCGTGATCTGCCTGGCCCGATGAGCGCTCAAGTCAGTACCATGCGCTCTGGCCGTTGCCGCTGAACGAACATCGGCGCCACTTCCAACGTGCCAGTCACCCGTTCCTGCCGAAGCAAAACAGAATTGCCGATCCAGTCTGCGGACAAGGGCACGTTCACGTACGATGGCTTCAGCCAGCGGTGAGCGGCAGATGTTCCCCAGACAAACAAATAATATTCGGGTGGGGTTAGGCTTAACCGCGTCGGGCATTTCGTTCTGCTTGCGAAGGCGTCAAGTAGGTAGGGATAACAGTGCGGGGAAGTTTGTCTGGGTGATTTAGCTGGTTTGCCTGCTCGCGGGTCAATATGGACAGTGCTTCACTGCGGGACAAATCAAGGGGTAGATGTTTCCATCCGGGCAAATTTACGGTGGCCATGGCCTGGGTAAGATAGGTGCCTGTGGGCATGCAGCGAAGTTCACCCCAAGTCTGACTTCGGTCTTTTTCCAGCGCGATACCTTCCTGGTAAAGGCCGATCCATACACTGTTGGCACGTGCATCTTCGATTACCCAGATCGGTTCACGGGTGTGTGATTGTCGCGCCGTAATGGCAAGCGATGAAATTTCCAGTATGGGTAGATGGAGTCCCGAATTGATGCCAGCCATGATGGCGGCAGCAACACGCAGACCTGTAAATGATCCCGGACCGATGCCAACGCCAAGAAATTGCAAAGTCTTCCAGTCCAGTCCCGCTTCAGTCAGCAGGGACTCCAGCATAGGAAGAATTGCCTGTGAATGGGGCTTGTCCGATGCACTGGTGGTATGGAACGATTTTCCATCCTGTCGTATCAGACAAGCGCAGGCGGAACCAAAAGCTGCGTCCAGTGACAGGATGTTTTTCTGCTGTTTCATTTGGCTTGAATCATCCCAGTTGATGCAGGAAATCGGTAAAGGCTTCTCCATATTTATGATGGGTTCGGCCTAATTCCACATTAGCCATGAGAAATCCAAGTGGGTTGCCGGCATCGAAGCGTTTCCCTTCGATAATCACCCCATAAACAGGCTCTTCTTTGGCCAAACGAGCGATAGCATCGGTTAGTTGAATCTCTCCCTGCTTGCCCGGTTTGGTGTCTGCCAGCAATTCAAGCAAGCGTGGTGTGAAGATGTACCGGCCAATAATAGCCAGATCGGAAGGAGCTTCCTCTATTTGTGGTTTTTCCACCATATCCTGTAGCCGGAGCAGACCGTCTTTCTCCTGACTGGCTTTTACGATGCCATAACGGCTGACCAGATGGGCAGGAACCTGCATCAGGCCAATCACGGAGCTACCCGTTTGTTCATACACTTGACGTAGCTGCTGCATCACAGGCGTTTCAGCAATAATTAGTTCATCAGCCAATGCCACGCCGAAGGCTTCATGACCCACCCAATGGGTGGCGCAGGCGACGGCATGTCCCAAGCCCAATGCCTGTTTTTGGCGCACATAGACCACTTCTACCATGCGTGATATATGTGAAACCTCACGATATATTTCATTTTTTCCAGCTGCTTTCAGGTTGGCTTCCAGTTCGGCGGAGATATCGAAATGGTCTTCAATCGCGCGCTTGCCACGGCCAGTGACCATAATGATTTCATTCATACCGGAAGCCAGGGCTTCTTCGACACCGTATTGAATCAGTGGTTTATCCACGATGGTGAGCATTTCCTTGGGGCTGGCCTTGGTGGCAGGCAGGAAGCGAGTGCCAAGTCCGGCAGTTGGAAAAATAATTTTTTTCAGTGGGTTGTTCATGGTGTAAGCCTATCCAATTTCCACCGGACAAAAAAGAAGGCAGGCAGATGCCTGCCTTCGAAAAGATTAAGAACGACTGTTACAGGCGGCCATAGGAATGCAGGCCGGAGAGATACATATTCACACCGACGAAGCAGAAGATGGTGACCAAAAACCCCGATACGGTCCACCATGCCAGCGAACGTCCTTTCCAGCCATGTGAAACGCGAACATGTAAATAAGCGCCATAGGTCAGCAAGACAATCAGCGCCCATGTTTCCTTGGGATCCCATGACCAGTAGCCGCCCCATGCTTCAGATGCCCATGCCGCTCCCAGGATGGTGGCCAGTGTGAACGCGGGGAAGCCAATGGCGACAGCCTTGTATGCCAGCTGATCCAGTTGGTCGAGTGAGGGGAATATGGCGAGCAACCGCGCATTCCCACCTTTCTGCTCAAGGTAATCGCGTACCAGATAGGCCATGCCTGCACCACATGCAACAGCAAATGAGCCATAGCCAACAAAATTCATCGGCACATGAATTTTCATCCAATATGACTGGAGCGCTGGAACCAGAGGTTTGATATCGGCATGCCCGCGTGCGGAGAGCCAGATGCCAAAGAACACGCCTGCGGAAACCAGTGCCATTACAAAGGCGCCCATGGCCTTGGCCTGGTAGCGGCGTTCCAGCGATAAATAAATCACCGTGGTAATACAGAACAGAAGAATGAAGACTTCATACAGATTAGAAACCGGAGCATGACCGATCTCCGTGCTCAGCAGGTAGGACTCATACCAACGCAGCAATAAGGCGGAGCCACCGGAATATACGCCTATCCATGCCGTTGCTGTTGCCAGATTTCCGACGATAGAGGCAGGTGCAAACAGATAGGTGATATATAGCAATGCCGAGGAAAGAAATACGATATTCATCGTCATGATAACGCGACCGGAGATCAGGTTGGATTGATCAGTATAAGTAATCAGTGACTGGCTCGGTTCCAGTGCGGACCAGAATGCGGCGAGCAGAATCATCATCAGCGCGCCATCCAGCCAGGACACAAGATTTAATGCGACTTTTGCTTCCGTGACTGAGGGCTTGGTCATGCCTGTAGTCAGGCCGGAGGCCAATCCGGCCAATGCTCCTATGCCTATCCATGCAAAGGACGAAGGTGTTAGAAAATACAACAAACCTTCATCGCCATATCCGGAAGGACCATACATGGCATAGGCGGTTATTCCCGCAATGGCACCCAGATAAGTGCAAAAGCGGGCAAAAGCGGGCAACCCCCGATTAATGGTCTCAAAACTAAAATGTGTTGCGGTCATTGCAGTCATGTCGCACTCCCTTCTGACGAACTGGAATCAAAACCCTGCTCTATTTTTGTTAAAAGTTCATGAAATTCCTGCTCAAAATCAAGTTTATTCCGAGTGGTCATGCCACCCAGGCTGATTTTAACATTGTTGCCCTTCTTTTCCAGCACCAGCCATAGCTTGCGATGTGGCATGTAAAACATAATGCACAGACCTATCACAAGGGCTGCACTGCCCACCCAGACAGTATTCATGCCGGGATCCTGAGCCAGTTCCAGGCCCGTATAATAAACCTGGTCGTAATCCTCCAGAACAGGAATGAAAGGCCACGGCACTTGTGACAGGTTACTCATACCCTGGATTACACGCCCCCCTATCTGTTGAAAGTTTTTTGGGCGCTTATTACCAAATACTTTACTCATGGCGGACTTGAAGGCTGCGAAATTGGCTGTCTTTGAATTATCTTTCTTTTGTTTTTTCAGTATATCAACAAAATTCCTGTATAGCTTCCAGTCTGTAGGCTGGCTAAAATCCAGCCCCAGAGAAAACGGTTCATAATCGCTGTCTTCACCAGTCAATGAAACCAGCATCAAATTACCCCGATCCTGTCCTTTCATTACAAACGGTCGCATAAAAGTTTTGACCTTTACCGGCTTTAGTCCGGGTCCGCGCAGAATAAACTCCACGGCAGGCCCCAAATCCTTGAACTCCTTGGGTTCGCCTGGATTTGCCATATTCTCAATATTAAAGGGGCGAAAATTGGTGATTTCCAGGCTGACGCCTGTTTTCGGGTCGCGCCATGTTTCATATACCTTGGTTTTTACGGTTTCAATCTTGCCTGTGCCGAGGTGGAACAGTTTCAGTTGAATATCCGAACCGCCATCACCAAAGCTGGCCTGATAAATACGTACCCCTTTGTAGTATAAAGGTTCGTTGACGATAATTTTCTTATGATCCACGACTACCTTACCGTGATCAATGATAGACAGGGTGCTACGAAATGCCTTGGGCATGCCTGTCGGATAGAAATCAATGAAAAAATCATCACAGCGGATATCAAATGGCATCTTCAGGTGGCCGGTTCCCGTGCCTTTGACGAAGCTAATGGTATTATCGGTGCTGCCTTCAACGATGGTCATCGTGCCACGGAAACCGTATTGCGAACCGATCCAGCCGCCGACCAGAATAATGAGAATGGCGCCGTGAACCAGAATATAGCCCCATTTGTTCCGGCGGCCTTTATCGGCACGGATGTATGTTTTGCCGCCGTCTTCAGCAGTTTTCTGTTCCCAGCCGGAAAGGCAGGATCGAACTGTCTCAATGGTTTGCGTCAGTTCAGCCTTGTTCAGCTTCCAATGCTTCAAGTGGTGAAACCGTTGCAGGGATTTATCCGCAATGATGACTTTTCGTTTGCGCATATCCTTGATCATCCGCGGCGTGTGCCGCCACAGGCATACGACAAGCGAGAGCATCAGGAAGCCCAGTAAACCTATAAACCACCCGGCATGATACATGTCGAACAGGCCGAGCGAGAGGAACACATTGTACCACAAGGAGCCGAATTGTGTGAGATAGTCGGCCTGCACCTGATTCTGCTTCAGTATGGTTCCAATGACACTGGCCAAAGCAAGCAGTACCAGAAGCACAATGGCCAGAGACATGGAGCTCAGGCGATCGAACCAGGGTTTAAACCAGACAGGCATCTTCATGGGGTGCGCATCCTAGAGGAGAGTGACGTGTAAAAAAACAATGATTCTTTTTAAGGCTAATTCAAGGATAGAAGTCATCATTCATCGCAGAACATGGAAATGGTCTTTCTTCCAGAGCAGGAGCGTAGAAGGGGTATTGCTCTGCTTCTTGCCAGATATAACCCCGCCAATATGGCGATGCCAATGCATGCGCAGCCGCCAATTCGGTGTTTGAATGTTGCCTCCCTTGCGGTTCAGGCTGCTTGAAAGGATTAGTCCTCCACTCAATGCTGCCAGTCGGCGGCAAGTGGTATCGGCATCGACACGCAGGGCGATACGGCCCCGGGCATAACAGGCGCGGGGCAGGCCGGGGCGGCCCGGCAGGACGAAGGTGGTATTTCCGGGCCATGCTTGCCGCATGGCCCGGCGCAGGGACGGCGGCAGGTATCGAATATGGCGCATAGCTGTGCGTATGGAGTCGGCGAGTAATACAAAAGGCCCCTGCCGTTGTTTAAATCGTTGCAGTTGCTGCACGGCCTTCGGACAAAATGGTGAAGCTGCAATGCCGCCAACTGTTGATGTGTTATGTGCAACAAGTTTTCCTTGCTGAAGCATGCGTGCGGTGCGAAGAGCGCGTAATTTTTGGCGAATCATTCCGATAAGAGAACTAAATTAGTCTTCCGGTTGGGCGATGGTCTCGCGTGTTGTTCTCAGTTTATCCACCAACGATGCATCTGATTGTGCCAATATCTGCACCGCCAGTATCCCGGCATTTTTTGCGGCATTGACGCCAACGCATGCCACGGGAATACCCGGCGGCATCATCACAGTCGAGAGCAGGGCATCCTGCCCCTGTAGCGGTCCCGTCGAAATGGGGACGCCAATCACAGGTAAAACAGTTTTGGATGCGACGACGCCAGCCAGATGCGCGGCCATACCCGCAGCACAGATAAACACGCCACATCCGGCAGCTTCAGCATCGTGGACAGCCTTGACAGTAGCTTCCGGTGTGCGGTGCGCTGAACGCACCAATACTTTGTGTGGCACATCGTATTGATCAAGCACGGCTGATGTCTGCTCCATGATGGACATATCACTTTTGCTGCCCATCAGAATCAGGACTTTGATATTTTTCATTCGCTCTTCTCCCGCTTAAGCGCACGCCAGCCAATGTCTTTGCGGTAAAAGCCACCGGGCCAGTCAAGATATTTCAAAGCAGTGTAAACGGTTTGTTGGGCTTCGGCTACGCTGTCACCCAATGCCGTCACTCCCAACACGCGTCCGCCACTGTTTACGATCGCACCGTCTTTTTCGCCGGTTCCGGCATGGAATACAGTGGTGCCTACTGCTTCTACGTCATCCAGTCCGCCAATGATTTGTCCCTTGACGAAGCTTCCCGGATAACCATCCGAGGCAACGACAACGGTAAGCGCCGCGTGTTCGTCCCAGTCCAGTGTCACGCCATCCAGTCGTTTCTCCGCTGCCGCCAGCAGCACTTCGCCAAGATCGGATTTCAACCGACTCATCAGCGGCTGGCATTCCGGGTCGCCGAAACGTACATTGAATTCGAGCGCTTTCGGTCCGTCATCGGTCAGCATGATGCCAGCATACAATGTTCCGATGAACTCAATGCCACGATCTTTCAATGCCGCAATGACAGGTCGCGCAATGGTTTCCAGCACTTCATCAGCGATTTCTTTGGTTACGCACGGGGCAGGTGAATAGGCGCCCATACCACCGGTATTCGGCCCCTTGTCATCATCAAGCAATGCCTTGTGATCCTGGCTGGAATCGAGTGGAAGAATGGTGTCTCCAGAAACGACAAACAGACAGGATGCCTCCTCGCCCTCAAGGAATTCCTCGATGACAACTTGCGACCCGGCATCACCGAAGCTGTTACCGGCCAGCATGTCACGCGCCACAGCCACAGCCTCGTCCACCGTCTGTGCGATAATCACACCCTTTCCGGCCGCCAACCCTGAAGCCTTGATAACAATTGGCGCGCTCCAGTTGCGGATGCATGTTTCGGCGGCATCCGGGTCGGTGTGGGTTTCAAATGCCGCCGTTGGTACGCCAGCTTCGTCCATGAGTGTTTTGGCGAACGACTTGCTTCCCTCGAGTTCGGCGGCGGCCCGATTGGGGCCGAAGACGGCGAAATTTTCGGCGCGCAGCCGGTCGGCAAGCCCTGCTACCAGAGGCACTTCGGGCCCGACGACAACCAGACGAGGCTGTTCTTTCCTCACCAAATCAACAAGCCCGTCGATGTCTCCCGCATTTACGTTGATACAACGCGCATCCTTCGCAATGCCCGGATTGCCCGGCGCACAAATGACCTCCGAAACAGAAGGAGAACGCTTCAGTTTCCAGCATAATGCATGTTCGCGGCCACCGCCGCCGATCACCAGAACCTTCACCCTGTTACTCTAATAATCATTTGTATTGCCTGAATCCATCAACCAATGACTGCAATGTGCCGGGACGATACTTTTCAAAGCTC
>JAUZQZ010000049.1 GCA_030950745.1 Mariprofundaceae bacterium
ATGAAGGGCAATGCGAAAATCATCGGGGATATGCTCCGGAGTTTCCTTACTTATCCGTACATGATCCACGCGGGCCATCTCCGGTCCATGCGAAAGCCACCGCTGCATGTCATCCAGTTGCTCCACACTGCCGCAGATCAGGGCTTCAACACTGCCATCCGATAAATTACGGGTATATCCTGTAACGCCAAGCTGGTCTGCTTCCATTTTGGCGTAGTAGCGAAAACAGACACCCTGCACACGTCCCGTGATATGAATACACAGGCATTGCCTCATGCTGTTTTCATCCGTTATAACGGATCCGGCGTAAGAATGGTGTCACAGGCATTGGGTAACAGGTTCGGGTAATCTGTTGAATAATGAAGGCCACGCGATTCCTTGCGTTTTTGTGCTGAGCGCACAATCAATTCGGCAATCAGTGACAGATTACGTAGTTCAATCAGATCACGGCCAATGGGGTGCTGCCAATAGTAGGAGGTAATTTCCTCGCGGATCATGTCCAGACGGCGGCGCGCCCGGCGCAGACGCTCATCGGAGCGAACGATGCCCACATAGTTGGACATGGTCGTGCGGATTTCCTCCCAGTTCTGTTTGATTTGCACACGCTCGGTTTCCGGCTCCACCCCGCTGGCATCCCATTCAGGCAGGCGCGGTAATGGAACCTCTGCCTGAGCCTTAATAGATTCAGCGCATAACTCCGCCATAACCAGACATTCAAGAAGCGAATTGCTGGCCAGCCGGTTGGCACCATGCAGGCCGGTGCAGGCAGCTTCACCAATCACATGCAGTCCGTTGATCGGCGTGCGCCCCGCTACATCGGTCTGCACGCCACCGCACATGTAGTGCGCCGCAGGAACGATGGGTACCGGCTCATTGCACATATCGATGCCTGTTTGCCTGAGCCGTTTCAGGATATTGGGAAACTGTGTTTCAATTTTCTTTTTTCCCAGTGGTCGCGCATCCAGATACATGTGGTCGCAACCCTGCTTCTTCATTTCATGGTCGACGGCACGAGCCACAATATCGCGCGGGGCAAGCTCGGCGCGTTCATCGTAACCCGGCATGAAGCGATCACCATGCGCATCAGTCAAATATGCGCCCTCGCCACGCAGCGCTTCGGTGAGTAGCTCCGTCGAGCCACCGGGACTGAACAGACATGTGGGATGAAATTGAGTGAATTCAAGGTTCATTACTGGACATCCAGCGCGCCATGCCATGGCGATACCGTCGCCAGTGGCAACATGTGGGTTGGAAGTGTAGAGATAAACCTTACCGGCGCCGCCGGTTGCCAGAATCGTGTGCCGGGCAGCGATTGTGACAACCTCACCCTTTGGCGTTAGCAGGTAGACTCCCAGACAGCGGTCCGGTCCCTGCACGTAACGTCCCAGATGGCGCGCGGTAATAACATCGACAACCATATGCCGCTGGAAGCAGGTGATGTTTGCATTATCTATCACCGGTTTCAGCAATGCTTCACCGACAGCTTTACCTGTGGCGTCCTTGGCATGTGCGATACGCCTGTGCGAGTGTGCGGCTTCACGGGTGAGATGCAATTGTTCACCCTCGGTGTCGAATGGCGTGCCCAATTCTGCCAGTTCCCGGATAATGCGACCTCCCCGACTGATAATTTCATGGACGATATCCTCATGGCACAGCCCTGCACCTGCCCGTAAGGTATCCGAAATATGTTCTTCGATGGAATCATCCGTATCCGTTACACCGGCGATGCCGCCTTGTGCGTACCATGTATTGGATTCAGAAAACACATCCTTATTGATGATGGCAACACGGCCATGCTCCGCCAGCCGATTGGCGGCAAATAAACCCGCGGCACCACTGCCGATAATCAGATAATCAAATGTTGTCGTATTATTCATGGCTACTTGTTGACACATCCGCACCTTACGCCAGGATCATGTTTCAGGTAAACTATCCATTGGTTCTTCCGGTTCGGTGAGGAACGCATGATGACTTCGTAAAAAACCATTATCGTGACCATGAATAGACTTTCTCGACTCTGTCAAATATGAGGTGGCTATGGAACAGGCTGTTATCGTTGTGGATGTGGTGAATAACGAGGCTCTGGTGCGGGGCCGACGGGCATCTGCGTGTGGTCAATGCGCCGGGAAAAGTGCCTGTGGTACACTAGGTTCATGGGTCGAACGGTTTTCTGAAATGAGGGTGTCCAATCCGCTTGGGGCCAGAGTGGGGGATGAGGTTATCGTCAGCGTACCTGATGGTGTGTTTCTGCGTGTCGCCATGCGTTTGTACGGGATGCCGATGCTGGGTTTCTTTGCTATGGGCTTTTTTGCACGCTATCTGGCTTTCCGTTTTGATATGGCCTCACCTGAATTATGGGCGGCAGGTGGCGCCCTGACAGGGATGATTGCAGTATTTGCGTGGTTACGGCAGGCATCGGATGAGCAAGCAGCCAGTGATGCCAGCATTGTACGTATTACTAGGACCTTCATAAATAAAGCCATATGCAGCGAGTCACCGAGTGGTTAGTCTGCAAGGCGCATTGGCGCAGCCATAGCATGGCTATGGTAAGCCGATGCAACGTAAGCGGATGGCCTCTCGGCGTCTCGCCCGGAGGGAACCCTACAGGCAGCCCGGCTCCGCGTTACGGTGCTTGGCAAGGGAACAACCCTTCCTTGCGCACCATGCCTTGAGCCGGGCTGCCTGTGGGGTTCTGCATGTAGCTTTATTTATGAATATACTAGTATCCTGGGCCATGGGCATTTCGGTGCATGCGGCCTGAGGCCATGAGTACCATATCTTTCATTTGTTTTTCATGTTGATACCCCCAGAATGCCTGCCTTCAATTCGATCACAAGGAGTGTGTGAGTGAGATTCATCAGATTTGTCGCCCTTTCGTTTGTCTTTGTTTCTTTTCTTTCCTTATTAACCATTCAGGCCAATGCTCTTCCCAACAGTTTTGCCGACCTTGCAGCCGCACAGGCTGGGGCCGTGGTGAATATCAGTACGACCAAGGTCGTTCAGGGCCGACGAGGTCTGCCACCTGGATTCGGGTTTCCGCAAGGATCACCGTTCGACCAGTTCTTCCGTGGACTTCAGCGCAACACGCCATCCCATGAACAGCATGCTCTAGGCACTGGTTTTATCATTTCCCAAGATGGCTATATTGTGACCAATAATCATGTTGTGGATGGTGCGGATGAAATTATCGTAAAAATGAGGAATGGTAAGGAATACCCTGCCAAACTTATTGGTACGGACAAAAAAGTTGATGTGGCTTTGCTCAAGGTGAAAGCCAAAGGATTGCAAACAGTTTCCCTCGGCAATTCCGATACTTTGCGCGTGGGCGACTGGGTCATGGCTATCGGCAATCCGTTCGGTCTGTCACAGACGGTGACTGCCGGTATCGTATCGGCCAAAGGGCGCGTGATTGGTGCAGGCCCTTACGACCACTTCATTCAGACCGATGCGGCCATCAACCCGGGCAATTCCGGTGGCCCGCTATTCAATTTGAAGGGTGAGGTGGTTGGTATTAATACCGCCATCTATTCGCGCAGTGGTGGCAATCTTGGCATTGGTTTCGCCATTCCCATCAATATGGCGGAACCGGTTATTGATGAATTGCGCAAAACAGGGCATGTCACGCGGGCACGTCTCGGGGTCTATATCGCGGAAGTGGATAAGGCGACCATGCAGGCATTGGGGCTGAAGAATAAACACGGTGCCCTGGTGCGCCAGGTGGAGAATGGCTCTGCGGCGGATAAGGCGGGTATCAAGGCGGGTGATGTGATTGTCAGCGTCGATGGTAAAACAATTAAAAGCATGCATGATTTGCCGATTCGTATTGCACGGCGTAAGCCGGGAGAGAAGGTGCGAATTGGTCTTATCCGTTCTGGCAAGTCGATGACGATTACCGTGAAGGTCGAAAAGATGACCGAGACGGCTTCCAAGTCGGATAAGACCGGCAAAGAACAGGCTAAGTTGGGATTGTTGTTAGGCAATCTTGATGCTGATCTGGCAGAAAACCTTCAGACCAGAGTGAAAAAGGGTGTGGTGGTGCAGCAGGTGCAACAGGGCTCGGCAGCGGCGTATGCGGGCATTAAACGTGGTGATGTTATTTTTCAGGTGAATCGTCATCCGGTTGGTAATCTTGACCAATTCAACCGTATGGCAAAGCATTTTAAAGCGGGCGATGTATTGCAGCTGCTCCTGGACAGGCATGGAAATACACTGTTTGTTATCGTACGCTTGCCCAAAGAACATCACGATTGATTCGCTGTAATGGCAAACATGCCTCACATCCAAATCATGAGCCGTCGCGAGTGTGGCTTGTGTGATTCCGCCAAAGCGGTGGTCAGGCAGGCTGCTGATCAGGGGTTGTGTACCTGGGAAAGTATGGATGTGGATAGAGACAAGGCCTTGCTGGTTCGTTACGGCATGGATGTGCCGGTAGTTCTGGTGAATGGTGTGGAGAGGTTTCGGCACCGGATTGATAGTGATGTCCTGAACACTGTTCTGGAGGCGTGTGAATGCTGAAACGCTGGTTGGCGGTAGGAGCTATGCTGGCCGTCATTATGGGGGTGGTCTGGTACGCGCTCCCTGCCGCATCTGTTCCGGTTAAGAAAGGCTCAATTGCCCCCGATTTCTCTCTTAAGGATTTAAATGGCGTGGTTCAGCACATGCCCAAAGGCAAGGTGGTGCTATTGAATTTCTGGGCGACATGGTGTCCACCGTGTCGCCGGGAAATGCCTTCCATGGTGACGTTACATCAAAAGCTCAAGGATCATGGTCTTAAGATTGTGGCGATATCCGTGGACAAGAATCTTGATGATCTTACCGGATTTGTACGCGAATACAGTATTCCATTTGAAGTGTTGCATGATGGTACTGGAGATATTGCACATCGCTACGGCGTGTTCCGCTATCCTGAATCCTTTCTCATTGATCGTACCGGCAAGGTTCGCCATCACCTGATTGGTGCGGTGGAATGGACTAACCCGCAGGTATATAAAAGCATTCAGGCCATGCTGATTGAGAAGACGCCGGGGTGACTGAAGAGTTCGAGTCACGCATTGAGGCGCTGCGCGCCGAGATTAAGGAACATAATTACCGTTATTACATTCTGGATGATCCGGCTATTCCGGATACGGAATATGATCGGCTTTTGCACGAACTGAAACGTCTGGAGGAAAAGCTTGGCGAGCCGGTTCCTGCCGATTCGCCCACGCAAACAGTGGGAGCCCCCATCAGTACGACTTTTACGGCGCGCGAGCATGGTATGCCTCTGCTCTCGCTGGCAGATATTTTTGACAGTTCGGATGTCCACGATTATGACCGCCGTATTCATCAACTGTTGGAGGATAAACCCTGTACCTATATTGCTGAACCCAAGATTGACGGTCTTGCCATTAATTTACGATATGTGGAGGGGCATCTGGATGTTGCGGCGACCCGTGGCGATGGCCGTGTTGGCGAGGATGTAACCGGCAATGTGCGCACCATTGCGGATATTCCGTGGCGCTTGAAAGGAGATTGTCCACCACTTCTTGAAGTGCGCGGTGAAGTCTATATACCCAAGCGGGCATTCGAGGAATTGAATTCTTTACAGCAACAAAACGAAAAAAAGGTATTTGCTAATCCACGCAATGCCGCAGCCGGATCATTACGACAAATTGATCCCAGAGTGACTGCAAAACGCCCATTACATTTTTTTGCTTATGGTGTGGGTCTGGGTGGAGAGGGCCTGGCCCAAACCCAGTATCAGTTGCTGGAGTGGCTTAAGCGTGCCGGATTCCCGGTTCAGGATGTGGCGGTGCTGGAGGATGCCGATGCGTTGCTCGATCACTATCGGCACATGCTGGAAATCAGGCCACATCTGGATTATGAGATTGATGGTGTGGTTTATAAAGTCAATGAACTGTCCCTGCACAGGTTGTTGGGCGAACGCTCGCGATCGCCGCGTTGGGCCATCGCGCACAAGTTTCCGGCTGAAGAAGCACAAACCAGCGTGCTGGATATCGAATTCCAGGTTGGACGAACAGGTGCATTAACGCCGGTTGCCCGGTTGGAGCCTGTTTCGGTTGGCGGTGTGACCGTGAGCAATGCAACCCTGCATAACATGGATGAAATCAGGCGTAAGGATGTGCGGGTGGGCGACTCGGTGATGGTGCGCCGTGCCGGAGATGTGATTCCCGAAGTGGTCCGGGTTCTTCCCGAACTCCGTCCACGTGATGCGCGGACGGTTGTATTGCCTTCAATTTGTCCGGAGTGCGGATCAGCGGTGATTCAGTCGGAAGAAGAAGCAGTGGCACGTTGTTCCGGCGGACTGTTTTGTAAGGCTCAAGTCAAAGAGGCGATCAAGCACTTTTCTTCCCGTCGGGCCATGGATATTGATGGTTTGGGCAGCAAGCTGGTTGAGCAGATGGTGGATCAACATGTGATTCGTCATGTGGATGATCTGTACCGTTTGAACAAGGAGCAGGTTGCGGGGCTTGAGCGCATGGGAGAAAGGTCGGCCAAGAATCTTTTACGCGCCATTGAGGACAGTAAACAGACGACTCTGGAGCGCTTTGTGTATGCGCTGGGTGTCCGTGAAGTCGGTGAGGCCACGGCTGTCAGTCTTGCCCGCCATTTCGGGACACTTGAACACATCATGCAGGCAAGCGAGGAAGAGTTACAAAACGCACCAGAGGTGGGGCCGGTTGTTGCAAGCCACGTCGTGACCTTCTTTGCGCAGCCTCACAACAGGGAGGTGATTGCGCATCTGCTGGAGGCAGGGATTAGCTGGCCGGATGTGGAACCCGACACTTCAAACAACAGACTATTTGGTCATACCTATGTTATAACTGGGGCGCTTTCGAATTTCAGCCGCTCCGAAGCAAAACAGGAACTGGAGGCGCTGGGAGCAAGGGTTTCTGCCAGCGTTTCGGCCAAAACCACGGCAGTGATCGCAGGGGAGAATCCCGGTTCCAAGCTGGACAAGGCGCAACAACTTGCCGTACCCGTGTTGTCGGAAGGCGATTTACAGTCGTTGCTAAAAGGGTCATCTCTCATTTAGGCCCGTTACAAGAAATAGAAACTATTATTTATTTTTTATTGTAACAGGTCACATATATTTCTATAATCATGCGTATGAAGCGAAATAAAACCAAAAATGACGCCCCAATACGCCAGCAAGCCGAACGCCTCGGGGCATGGATATGTGCAGCCAGAAAGCAGCGTGGCCTGACTCAGGCGCAGCTGGCCGGGCAGGTCGGCATCACCATTCCGACCCTGCGCAAACTGGAGTCCGGCGATGGGTCGGTGAGTCTGCACACTTTTCTGTCAACGTTGGCCGTTCTTCAAATCGAGGATGCGGTACTATGCACCGGACAACCGTATATCCATTCACCGCTGCCAGAGATTACCTCCGGAAACAAACACGCCCTTGCCAAACGCTTGCAGCTTCAAGGTATCCATCCGCGCGACGCCGAAAACGCAGCATGGCTGCTGTCGCTGTCGCCGTGTCAACGGATTCAGTTGCTCATTGATCAGGAAAAGGAGCAGCGTTTATGCGGCATCGCACGCCCATAGAGGAGGTGGCCGCTCTGGTGCAGGCCATTGAGCAGCATCATGGCCGGGCCATGCTGATTGGCGGTGCCGCCCTGTTTCTCTACGGTAAACCGCAGCGTTCCATGGACTATGATCTATGGGTGCGCATGGCCAATGATGAACTGGTGGAGATTCTGACCGCGCATGGTTTCGAGATTGATGTCAATCGCGTCGGACGCATGGTAGCTTATTATGAGGAATGCAAATTCGACTTCCTGCTGTTCAAGAGGGCCTGGAATCAGGATAAGGAACTTATCGAATACGATGCCATCGAAGCCAACGCGCGCGCCGTGCCGCTCAAGCACGGCAAGCTGCTTATCCCTTCGATTGAGGACATGATTAAACTCAAGAAACTGGGCGACGATCTGCGCCCCAAGGATTTGGAGGATATTGATTATCTGGAGGCGTTGCTGAAAGCAGCCAAGTGAAAGTTTAGCTGGGGGGGTAAAAAGTGTATTTAGTAGTGCGGCCGGGCAAGGTCGCTTAATCTTGTGGGTGTGAATCCCACTCCGGTAAGGATTAGCCATCCGCCGGGAAGTGAACCCTGGGTCGGCGGGAGTAATCCCAAAGATTAAGCACAGGGGGATCGAACCAAT
>JAUZQZ010000005.1 GCA_030950745.1 Mariprofundaceae bacterium
GCAGGGTGCGAAGATAGAATTTCTGGATTACGCTCAGCTAGCATGGCAGAAGATCAACCGTGTCACTTGCATAGCACAGTTGCCTGGCGATACCGCGATTGATGTCGATCTGATGACTATGCGGCGTCACGTAAAAGAATCCGTCCACCCCAAATTCACGTGCCACATACTGGCTGTGGTTGCTATTGTCATGGCATATGGCAAAGGCTTTGATGTCAGGATAGCGGTGTTTGCACCAGAGCAATATTGCCAGACCGTCCGAAGAGGGTTCGTCAATATCAGCCACAAACACATGCACCCTTGCATGGTTGATGAACATAATAGCCTCGGCATGACTATGAACCTGTCTGACAGTACAACCGGTGTGTTTTAACAGATCCCCGACCTGCCGCCTAACGGCGGCATTTCGTGACAAGACAAAGCCGTGCACTTCACTCCGCCTAGCCATGATGCACCGCCCAATCCAATGTTTCCGCGAACTGATTGCACAGGATTGCCGGGCAGCCCGTATCCCACAAGTCCGGCCCATAGGAAATCACTCTGTTTTGTGGGATGTGCGTGGCAATGCAGGCCTGCAATGGATGATCCGGCATCTTCTCCCAATGACGCGGCCTGCACGCCAGAGCAGCCGGAAAGCGCACCGTAAGCCTGACAAGGCTCGCTGCGTCCCTGACAGCGATGGCATTCAGTCCCCAGCTTTGGATACGGGATTCCAGAACGCTTACGTTCCGGATATTGTCACCGGTAACCAGTATCACTTCACATTGGCTTGTTGCCTGCTTTCTCGATAATCGCACCACACTGGAAACGCGATGCCTCGCTCGTCTTGCGTTTCCAGCCTGCTGAAGCAGCAGTCGACTATCGTGCATGGCTGATTCTCCAAGCAGGCGACTGGTGAGCTGGCTCGTCCGTGGAATCAGGGGGAGTAAACCGCACCGCCATGCCGCGGCTGGTATCAATTTGCTGTATTTCACCCTGTTTGAGATAAAAGTACCCGGCACAGCTTAAATCGCGGGCAAGACGCATGGGCTTGCTATTGCCGTCCCGGCAGATGGCATAGGAAGTAATGGATGGATTGTAATGCTTGCACAAGGCCAGAACGGACAAGCCGCTCACGGGAACATCGTCAATATCGGCAACGACGGCACCCACTATTCCCTGAAGAATCATATTGTATGCCTGTACATCGCTGCAAACCACTTGTGCCTGCCGGCCATGTGCATTCAACAAGGATGCAATCTGATTCCCGATTATTGCATTTCCGGTCAGGATCAGCACAAGACCCCGGACGTCCTCAGACATGATGGGCCCGCGGAAACAACGTTCGCAGCAAAAATTCTTTACGCATCAGCACAGGCATTCGCCAACTGACAAGTCGGATTCAAAGACCATCACTTTATATTTGGGAATGTTGTGATGGATGTAGGCCTGTAGCGGATGCGCCGGCATCCTGTTCCACCGCGCCGGTTTCAGGATATTCAGGACAAAGGGATACGCCGCCAACAGCTTCGAGGCAGCTTCTCCGCTACTGGCGATAAAAGCACGTATGCCTCTGCTTCCCAACCGGCGCCGCAGGGTTTCAGCTTCTCGAATATCGTCATCCATAATAAGAACCGCGCTAACCATTGCCGACATGCTTGCCCCCTCCTACCCCACCAGTCTCGCTTCCGCGTGGCTTGCCGGGCGCCCCGGTCCTGGCTGGATCAGGTCCAGTATTCTGGCAGGGAACCCGGTATGGACAACTTAGGGATATTACTTACATCAGAAGAAATGTTCGTGCGAGAGTGCGATGCGAACGACATCAGGAAGGGTTTTTACATCCAGCTTTTGCTTGATCCGGGCGCGGTGCACTTCGACTGTCCGTGGGCTGATGTCAAGCTTGGCTGCAATCTGTTTGTTCATGTTTCCCTGCACCAGCAACTCCATCACTTCCCGCTCGCGGTCGGACAGGCGGGCAAGGCACTCGGCCTCTGCTATATATTCACCTGTTCGATCACCTGATGCCTTCTGTTGATTGAGGCAGCGCCGGATACGTTTCAACAATATCTGGCTATCAGCGGGCTTTTCAATAAAATCGACAGCTCCCTCCTGCATCGCATGCACGGCCATAGGCACATCACCATAGGCTGTCATCATGATGACAGGGGTTTCGATTCGCCGCGCCGATAGTTCCCGCAGAAGCTCCATGCCATTCATGCCCGGCATACGCATATCAAGCAGGATGCATGCAAGCGAGGGGGCTTCGAAACCATCCAGGAACTTCCGGGCACCGGCATATGCCCGCGCTTTCAGCCCTTCCGATTCCAGCAGGAGACTCAGGGAATCGCGTATCGCCTCGTCATCATCAACGATATAGATAATCGGCTCGCACTTCACCATTCAACCTTACCGGCGATTGGCAGGGTAAAGCAAAAAGTCGTCCCACCATTTGGACCCGCCTCCGCCCATATGCGCCCGCCATGGTTATCAATGATCAGGCTGCTCAGGGTCAGGCCCATGCCGCTATCCTTGGTTGTGTAGAAGGCATCGAACAGGTGCTCAAGCTCCTGTGCGCTCAAGCCTGGCCCGTTGTCCTGTACCGTGACAGTAACAAATTCCTCGTCCGCCGTACGTGTTTGAATGGTGAGTATCCGATCCTCTTCCTGAGGCTGTGCCATCGCCTCGCAGGCGTTACGCATCAGATTCAGCAACACTTGCTCGATAAGAATCCTGTCTGCAAGAACCGGCGGTAAGACATTGGCGGGCATCAGCTTTATCTGGACACCGCGGTATTGGGTTTCAAGCTGAATGAGTTGTATGGCTTCCTTAACCATGTCATGAACGTCCTGCGGCAGGAAACACACTTTCCCCTTGCTGGAAAAATCATGCACGCTGTGCACCACCTCGCCCGCCCGTTTGGCCTGACCGGCAATTTTGCCCAAAACGCCCACGAGTTTGCCCGGTTCCTCTTTGCCGGATTTCAGCATGCGCAGGCAGGTGTCGCTATAAGTACGGATCGCTGACAGCGGCTGGTGTAGCTCGTGTGCAATCTCAGCGGCCATCTGACCCATCTCCTCCAGGCGTGAGGTATGCGCAAGCTCCCGCATGAGTTGCTTCTCCAACAGCTCCGCCTGCTTGCGCTCGGTGATGTCCCTGCCGATGATAACCAGACCCAGATGGCGCCCATCGTCGTGGAACAATGGCACTTTAACAACGTCCATCACGCGTTCCGGCCTTCCTGACTGAGGAATGATCTCCTCCGCACGCGACTGTGTCCTAGCCTGCCAGGCCGCTGCATCCGATTCATGGCAATGGGTAAGCGCCTGCTGGTAGAAAGGCTTCAGATTCGCCAGTTCCAAATCATTCTTGCCGTGGTAATCCAGACCCTCCAAATCAAACAAATCAACGGCGGCCTTGTTGGTCAGCAGCCAGCGTCCTGCCCCATCCTTGAAAAAGATAGCATCGGGCGTGGCTTCAATAAGGGAGTGCATTGTCGATTCGCTTACACGCAAGGCCTCCTCCGCCTGCTTGCGTCCGGTGATGTCGCGGACACTGGACTGAAAGGCCTTGCGGCCGTTGTAGGTAACAAGCTTGGCGCTGATCTCGACCGGGATTTCCGTACCGTCCTTGCGGCGGTGGACATGCTCAAAGAGGGTGCCGCCTGTCTTTTCCAGATCGCGGATGATGGCTGCGGTGCGTGTGGCCGCTTCCGGCCTGTGAATATCTTCAAGCGTTAGCCTTAGCAGTTCTTCACGGCTGTATCCCAGCCTCCTGGCGGCATTCTCGTTCACATTCAGAAAACCATGGGTCTCCGGATCGATGATAAAAATCGCATCATGAGAGAATTCAAAGACGTTGTGATAGTTCTTCTCGGACTGTTGCAGCAACAGCTTCGCTTGCATGTTATCGGTGATGTCTTCGGCGATGCCAGCGATGCGATAGACTTCTCCCGAATCGTTGCGCACCGGGAAGGCGCGATCGTGAATCCAGCGGATGGAACCATCGGGCCGGATGACGCGGTATTGCTCATCATATTCACCCGTGATCTGTTTCGCCGTGGCGGCCTTGCGCACACGCTCGCGATCATCGGCATGGATGGCCTCAATCCAGTCGCGCGGAGATCGATAGAGACTTTCGCGGCTTCGTCCCCAAATCCTCCCATATGCTGAGCTGACATAGAGCATCGTATGCTTGTCCAGATCGGTCATCCAGAAAACCTCACAAATGTTTTCCGCCAGTTGCCGGAAGCGCTCTTCGCTTTCCCGCAAGCCCTTCTCCGCCTGCTTTCGATCGGCAATTTCCTTGCGCAGCGCTTCGTTGGATCTCACCAGCTTTGCTTTTTCAGTTACCACCGAGTATTCCAATTGGTCACGCTCTCTTCGCAGCACCGCCTGCGCCTGCCTGATCTCGGTGACGTCCCCGGCCGTGCCCGTTATGGCTATGGGTTTGTTCATCTCATCAAAGACGACTTCCGCTTGGCTGTGCAGGATGTGTGCCTCGCCGTCCTGGCGCATAATGCGAAAATCCATGTTATATGGCTTGCTTTCATGCAAAGCCGCATCCACGGCATGGCGCACGCGTTGCCGGTCATCCGGATGCACAAAATCGAGAAATACATCGAAGGAAGGCGTAATCTCTTGGGGAATCAGGCCAAAGAGACGATAGTGTTCATCCGACCAGACCAGCACGTCGTTAATAATGTCCCGCGACCAGCTACCCAAATGGGTGATACGCTGAGCCTCGGCAAGGCCGGCTTTGGCATTGCTCAGCAACTTTTCGCTATGCCGCAAAGCTTCTTCCATTTGTATTCTTCTGTTGAGCGAGAATTGGGCAAAAATACCGAAGCCGAGGAACATGCCCATAATCATCATACGCATCCATACTTCATTGGCATCAGTGGGCAAGATTGATTCAGTAAACGACCCTGTATGAAACACATAGGCATGGACGGCGGATTCGAACAGCCAGTAGCCAGCAGCGAGGGCTACGCCAAGGAAGATAAACCCTTTATTCTTCAAATCCTGCTTTTGGGCGGCTTAAGATATTTTTGCAAGGAGGAGTTCATCCCTCAAACATGCCACAAAGAACCAGCCCGTCAAACCAAACGTCAAGAAAAAACGTGCCTCCATGTCATTTGCCCATTCTACTCCTCGCGGCGCAGCACCAGACACGACAACGGCGGCAGCGTGATACGCACCGAGTGCGGCTGTCCCATCCAGGCCATATCCTCGGAGGACACACCACCGCCGTTACCCATATTCGACCCCCCGTAGATTTCCGCATCGGTATTCATGATTTCCTTATAGAAACCGCTTTCAGGTACACCCAGCCGGTAGTCATAGCGTGGGACCGGCGTCAAATTGAGAATCACGCAGACTGCGCCACCGTGTTTATCACGCCGGATATAGCTGAGCGTGGACTGAGAGGCATCATTGCAATCAATCCACTGGAAGCCGTGCGACTCGAAATCCACCTCATGCAATGCCGGAACATCCTTCGACAGATGATTCAGATCACGCACCAGCAGTTGCAGGCCACGGTGTGGCATGAAACTGGCCTGATCCCAATCCATACTGACGGCATCCTTCCATTCTCCCCACTGACCGAATTCCAGACCCATGAACAGCAGCGTCTTGCCCGGATGGGTGTGCATGTAGCCGTACAGAGCGCGCAGATTGGCAAACTTCTGCCAGTCGTCACCCGGCATTTTCTGCGGCATGCTACCCTTGCCATGCACCACTTCGTCATGCGAAAACGGCAGGATGAAGTTTTCGGTGTAGGCATAAATCTGTGAGAAGGTCACTTCACCGTGATGATAACTGCGATGCACCGGATCCTCTTCCATATAAGCGAGCGTGTCGTTCATCCAGCCCATATTCCATTTCATCGTGAAACCGAGACCGCCCAGATACGTCGGGCGACTGACCATCGAGAAGGAGGTGGATTCCTCAGCCATCGTTACCGCGCCGGGAAATCGCTCATGCACCAGATGATTGAACTGCTTGAGAAACTCAATGGCCTCAAGGTTCTCGCGGCCGCCATACCGGTTCGGTATCCACTCACCCTCGTTACGCGAATAATCCAGATAAAGCATGGAGGCCACGGCATCGACGCGCAGGCCATCGATATGGTATTGGTCGAGCCAGAACAAAGCGGAAGCAATAAGGAAATTGCGCACTTCATTGCGTCCGAAGTTGAAAATGTACGTACCCCAGTCCTTGTGTTCCCCCAGACGAGGATCCGCATGTTCGTAAAGCGGCGTGCCGTCGAAACGCGCAAGGCCGTGCGAATCCTTGGGGAAATGTGCCGGCACCCAGTCAAGAAACACACCAATACCGTGCTCATGGCAGTAATCCACGAAGTAGCGAAAATCATCGGGCGCACCGAAACGGCTGGTCGGTGCGAAATAACCCACCGTCTGATAGCCCCATGAGCCATCAAATGGATGCTCGGTAATCGGCATCAGCTCGATGTGTGTAAAACCCATCCACCCACAATATTCGACCAGTTGATGCGCCAGATCGCGGTAGTTCAGATAATGATCATCGGCCTTGCGCCATGAACCCAGATGTACCTCGTAGATATTGACGGGTTTGTCCATCGGCGGGCCATAGGCACGCCGTGCATCCATCCACTCGGCATCGCTCCACTGATACTGCTTTGGGTTATGCACCACACAAGCTGTGTCCGGACGCAACTCCATCTGCTGTGCATACGGATCCACCTTGAGTAAAATGTCGCCCGACTGTGTGCGTATTTCGAACTTGTACAACTCCCCTTCACACAGGCCGGGGACAAAAAGTTCCCAGACGCCGGAAGACCCACGCACGCGCATCGGATGCTCACGCCCATCCCAGTGATTAAAATTACCGGCCACTGACACACGGCTGGCATTCGGCGCCCAAACAGCGAAGGACACGCCGGAAACGCCTTCATGCTCTCGCACATGCGCGCCAAGCAAGCGGTATTTCTCAAAATGATGTCCCTCGCCAATCAAATGTAAGTCCATGTCACCCAGGATCGGTGAGAAATGATACGGATCGTCAATCTCCCAACGATGCCCTTCAGGGTTTTCCAGCCGGAGACGATAAGTATCCTCAAAGCCCATCTTGGGAAGATTCGCCTCAAACATACCATCCTGATGAATGCGCTTCATCGGTACAGCTTTCCCATCCTGTGGCAACACCCATACCTTCTTTGCACGTGGCATGAAAGTGCGAACCACCACCCCGCCTTTCTCGGCTTTGTGCCGACCAAGGTATTCAAACGGATCGTGACTTCTCGCTTCAAGAATACGGTACATCTGTTCTTTATTGCTCATGGTCCATCCTGTATGCTAGGTAATAACGGTAGGGCAATCGCGCCCGGTCAGTTCATGCAGGCGTGAAATCTTGTTGGCCGCAGCAATCATACCAGCCAGCGCATCCTGTGCATCCATATCGTGTTGTAACGTATCCGCCTCATAAGATTCGAGGTAGATACGAATGGTCGCGCCACTCGTGCCGGTGCCGGAAAGCCGGAGTATGATACGCGAACCATCTTCAAACAGCACGCGCACACCCTGATTACAGCTGACACTGCCGTCCACCGGATCGGTATAGGTGAAATCATCGCAATGCTTCACAACACGACCGGCCAGTGTTTGACCGGGCAACTTGGGAAACTGGTCGCGCACCTGTTGCAACACTGCTTCCGCAGCCCCGGTATCGATGCCTTCATAATCGTGACGCGAATAGTAGTTTCGACCAAATTTCCGCCAGTGTTCCCGGACAACATTCTCAACCGAAACTTTGCGTACAGCCAGGATATTCAACCAGAAGAGTACCGCCCAAAGACCATCCTTTTCGCGCACATGGTTTGAACCGGTACCAAATGACTCCTCACCGCACAGAGTCACTTTGCCCGCATCCATAAGGTTGCCGAAGAATTTCCATCCTGTCGGTGTTTCATAGCATTCCAGACCCATCGCTTCCGCCACACGATCTGCGGCCGCCGAAGTAGGCATGGAGCGGGCGATACCCGCAAGCCCTCCCTGATAGCCCGGCGCACAATTGGCATTGGCGGCCAGAATCGCCAGCGAATCGCTTGGTGTCACAAAAAAACGGCGGCCCAGAATCATATTACGATCACCGTCGCCATCGGACGCAGCGCCAAAATCCGGGGCATTGTCAGCATAAAGGATATCCACCAGTTCATGCGCATAGGTAAGATTTGGGTCGGGATGTCCGCCACCAAAATCCTCTTTCGGTACACCGTTTTTCACCGTGCCATCAGGTGCACCTAACATTTCCTCGATAATATGCATGGCATAAGGGCCAGTCACTGCATGCATGGCATCGAAGGCTATCGTGAAACCACTGGTCAGCAACTCCCGAATCGCATCAAAATCAAACAGCGATTGCATTAATGCGGCATAATCGGCAACCGGGTTGATGACCTCAACCTGCATGCCTCCAAGCTGCGCAGAGGTAATTTTATCCAGCGGTACATCATCGGCTTTAAGGATTTTATACTCGGAAATTTCTTTGGAGCAGGCAAAAATCGCCCCGGTAACCTGCTCCGGCGCAGGTCCGCCGTTACCAATATTGTATTTGATACCAAAATCTTCATCGGGACCGGCAGGATTGTGGCTGGCGGAAAGAATCAGGCCACCGAAAGCTTTGTATTTCCGAATGATGTGGGATGCGGCCGGTGTGGAAAGAATGCCGCCCTGCCCGACCAACACCCGGCCAAAGCCATTGGCTGCTGCCATTTTCAGGATAATCTGAATGGCATGCCGGTTGTAATAACGCCCATCGCCACCCACAACCAGTGTCTGCCCCGAGAAATCACCAATCGAGTCAAATACTGACTGCACGAAGTTTTCCAGATAATGTGGCTGCTGGAATATCCGAACCTTCTTGCGCAAACCCGATGTTCCGGGTTCCTGGTCGTCAAAAAAACTGGTCGCAACAGTGTTGGCCGACATGCAGCACCCCTCTTTAAAGTTAAATGCAGGCTAACACCCAAACGTGGCAAAACAACGGGTGGTTATCCCAAACCCATCTTGCTAGCATACCACTCAGCTACTCAGCATTGTGCGATTCTCGAATCGAGAGGGGAACAACCATGCCCGACATCACCATGCAACGCCATATCAGCAAATTAACCAGCGAAACTCTAGCTATTGTATTAGCCGGCGGTCGAGGTTCAAGACTCAAGGCGCTGACCGACTGGCGCGCCAAACCAGCCGTGCCCTTTGGCGGTAAGTTCCGCATCATTGATTTTCCATTGTCCAACTGTATCAATGCCGGTATTCGGCATATTTCAGTGGTCACCCAGTACAAATCACACTCTCTGCAACGTCACCTGCAACGAGGCTGGGGCTTCCTGTCCGGCCAGTTCGGGGAATTTATCGAAGTTCTTTCGGCCCAGCAGCGTACCGGCGAGGGCTGGTATGCCGGGACTGCCGACGCGATTTACCAGAATCTGGATATTATGCGCCACTACAATCCTGAATATGTATTGGTGTTGGCAGGTGACCACATTTACAAGATGGATTACGGTAAAATGGTTGCAGCACATGCAGCCAACGGCGCCGATATCACCGTTGGCTGCATTCCGGTGCCACTCGAGGAAGCCGGGGCCTTTGGTGTCATGGACATTAACGATGAAGGACGCATTATCGAATTTGCCGAGAAGCCCGACAACCCCAAGCCAATGCCCGGCGATGATGAAAAATCCCTGGCCTCCATGGGTATCTATGTTTTTTCCACCGAATACTTGCGCCACCACCTGATGGAAGATGCCAAAGACGAAACATCCAGCCATGATTTTGGCAAGGACATCATCCCCTCCGCCATTAAAAATGCCAATGTATTCTCATTCCGCTTCATGAATGCCAACACCGGCGCGCCCGGCTACTGGCGCGATGTAGGTACCATTGACGCTTACTGGGAAGCCAATGTAGATCTGGCCAATATCAATCCGGAACTGGACCTGTATGACAACAGTTGGCCTATTTGGACCTATCAGGAACAACTGCCCCCCGCCAAGTTCGCTTTTGACGATGAGGGTCGGCGCGGTATGGCCGTGGACACCATGCTGTCCGGGGGCTGCCTGATTACCGGCACTATCGTGCGCCACTCCGTATTATTCTCCAACGTGCGAATTCATTCATTTTCGGAGGTTGAAGACAGTGTGGTGCTGCCTGATGTGGAAATCCGGCGTGGCTGCCGCATCCGCCGCTGTGTAATCGACAAGGGTGCGCGCATCCCCGAAGAGACAGTGATTGGTGAAGACCCGGTCGAAGATGCTAAGCGATTCTACGTCAGTGAAAATGGTATCGTACTGGTTACACCGGAAATGCTTGGGCAGAATTTACATGCGGTTTAAGTACGAACCATCAGAATACAGGCTGATTTAAATATGAAGAAACAAGATGCACACAAACTTTCCGTCGTTTTTTGCTGGCACATGCATCAACCCTTCTATCGTGATGCGGAGTCCGGCCATTATGCTCTGCCATGGGTCTATTTACATGCCATGAAAGATTATACCGATATGGCGGCCATTCTGGAACAGGTGCCGGGAGCCCGCGCCGTGGTTAATTTTGTACCCTCGCTAACTGCCCAGATTCAGGACTATGCGAACTGTATCCGTGCCTGGCTGGACCATGATGATGAACTTCCGGATCCACTACTTTTAGCATTGGCACATCAGGATGGACACTTTACCCGGGAGGAACGTGACTGGCTGCTGGAAACCTGTTTTCGGCTAAACCATGAGCGTAATATGCATCGTTATCCGGCCTACAACCGTTTATGGCATTTGGCTGAACAATGCCGCAATCATGAAGTCTTGCATTATCTGGGTGATAATTATTTTGCCGATCTGGTCACCTGGTATCATCTGGCATGGTTGGGTGAGACCGTGCGTAATACACATTTCGTGGCCCGCCGCCTGATCGAGAAGGCCAGCAACTTCAGCTATCAGGACAGGCGCGACCTGATAACACTAATCGCCAGCCTGCTGGCTGATATTCCCGAGCGATATCGTAAGTTAGCCGAAGACGGCAAGATCGAAATCTCGACCACCCCTTACGCACACCCGATCATTCCGCTTCAGCTCGATTTCAAGGCTGCGCTGGAAACCGTGCCCGATGCCATCATACCTGAGCAGCCATATCCGGGCGGAACCGAGCGGGCACAGGATCATATCGACCGGGCCAAACGCGTACACGCCGAAACCTTCGGTCATCCGGCACGCGGTTGCTGGCCCGCCGAAGGAGCCGTGTCCCAGAAGACCGTTGAAATGCTGGGCAAGTCCGGATTCGACTGGTGCGCCACCGGTGAGGGCGTTCTACATCATTCCCTCGGGTACAATTTGCGTGAACATCAGGGAGGAAAGGATCTCTACCATCCATGGCGCGTTGGTCATGACGGCAGCATCACCTGCTTTTTTCGCGACGACCGCCTGTCCGACCTGATCGGTTTTGAATACCAGAGTTGGGCCAATTCGGATGCCATATCTAATTTTATACATGAACTGGCCGGTATCCACCACCGCACTCAGGGTGAAAACGCCCCCGTGGTATCCATCATCATGGATGGTGAAAATGCATGGGAACATTTTCCCAATAATGGATTGCCTTTCCTGACGGCCTTATATCAGGCCATCTCGGAGCATGATGAATTTGAATTAACGACATTCTCGGATTATCTGATGCAGCATCACCAGCAACCGAAACTGAAGAAAGTGACTGCCGGTTCCTGGGTATATGGTAATCTGTCCACATGGATTGGTGATGCGGCCAAAACACGCGGCTGGGAATTATTGATTGAGGCCAAACAGGCATTTGATACGGCTCAGGCAAGTAATGCACTGACACCGGAGCAACTTGCCGCCGCTGAAGAACAGTTGCGCATTTGCGAGGGCTCCGACTGGTGCTGGTGGTTCGGTGATTATAATCCGGGAGCCACCGTCCGTGATTTTGACCGTCTTTATCGCAGCCATCTGAGTAAATTGTATCAACTGATTGGAAAAACCGTCCCTGCAAGTCTGGATGCTCCGGTTTCCGAGGGTGGTGCCGAAGCTGAGGGCGGCGGCACCATGCGCCGTGGCAACTAAAGCCCCCCCTTGTGAGTTTTACCACAAAGGTAAGAAATTCATGCTGAAGAGTGACTGACCCGAAATGATGCCATGGATTGACCGGCGGCGTGCCGGGGTGCTGTTGCACATTGCCTCATTACCGGGACCACAGGCTTGCGGAGTGCTGGACGAGGAGGCCCGCAGGTTTGTGGATGCCTTATGTGAAGGCGGCTTCTCGGTCTGGCAATTTCTGCCACTGGGACCCACGCACGGACACGGTTCCCCTTACGAATCACTCTCCTCCTTTGCCGGCAATCCCAATTTCATTGATTTGCGCGAATGCGCATCCCGTAAGTGGATTGATACGTCCGATCTGCATACCGTTCATCACGCTCCCGGTGCCAATACAGCCAGAATAAAAGCCGCAATCGGATTCTGGAACGAAACAAAAGAAAATACCGATCTGGCTGAATCAATACGGCGTTTTCAGGTGGAAAATGCTGCCTGGCTTGATGATTTTTCTCTGTTCATGGCATTAAAAAAAGCCCACGGTGGACAACCCTGGTGGCAATGGCCCAACCCCATCCGTCAGCGCAATCCTGAAGCTCTGGCTGATGCAAGACATCATCATACGGGAGCGATTCATCAGGTTATATTTGAGCAATACCTGTTTTTCCGGCAATGGAATGCGCTCAAAAAACATGCCGAAACGCGTGGTGTTATGCTGTTCGGGGACTTGCCCATCTATGCAGCACACGATTCTGCCGATGTATGGGCCAATCAGTCCCTGTTTACACTCAATAAGAATGGCCTGTGTTCCGAGGTGGCCGGTGTGCCGCCGGATTATTTTTCCAAAACAGGCCAGCGATGGGGTAATCCCCTTTATCACTGGGAACAAATGAAAGTGGAACATTTTGACTGGTGGGTGAAACGAATTCAGGCACAGCTGGCGCGTATGCATTTGCTGCGCATCGACCACTTCCGTGGACTGGAGGCTTACTGGGCCATTCCCGGAGAAAGCAAGGACGGGACGGTTGGCGAATGGCGTAAAGGATCGGGGACTGAATTGCTCGAAGCGGTCAAGATGGAACTGGGATACCTGCCGTTGGTAGCCGAAGATTTGGGTTTGATTACGCCGGAAGTAACTGCATTGCTGAAACATTTTGATCTGCCTGGCATGAAGGTATTACAATTTGCTTTCGACGGTATGCCCGATAACCCCTATTTACCTGGAAATTTCGGGCCGAATAGTGTGATTTACACTGGCACGCATGACAATGATACCACCTTGGGCTGGTTTGAAACCATTTCTCCGGAAGAGAAAGAACGCCTTGCTCACTATGCTGATTTGTCCGGTGGCAACATACCATGGTCACTTATCCGTCTGGCGATAGAATCTGATGCACGTCTGGCTGTCATCCCCATGCAGGATCTGCTGTCGCTGGGTAGCGAAGCACGGTTTAATACACCAGGCACCATCGATGGCAACTGGCAATGGCGTATGCAAAGCGGCCAAGCAACAGAATCAATCTGGACACGTGTCCGCGAACTCAATGCACACAGTGAACGGATTCATCCGGATTATTGAATCGGTCTAACCACCACCCGGCCATCACGACTCACATCAATTCGATAACGTTGGCCATTCGGGCAGGTTGCCGTAACCGTCTTGTTGCCAGTACTATCCTGGGTTTCCGTAATGTTGGAAACAGCCTTACCACCGCAGATGTAGCCACGTAGCATGATCGTCGTGGCAATATCCTCAGCGCGGGTAACAGCAAACGCCGGCGGGGGCAACACAAAGCCCAGTGCGACGATTGTAGCAAGTATCAGTGTTTTCATGCCTTCACCTCCAGTAAACTTTTCCAGATATCCTCGCGTGCCAAGTTGATATCTTTGGAAAGTCCGGGATCATCATCCAGCAGGGCCAGCACCTTCAACATCAGACCGCTAAACCGGGCGCGCAGTTCTTGCAGCGAATATTTGGCCATACGTTTATTATAGGCCTTTACCATCTTCATAAGATCCAGCGCATCCGATCTAAGCGCCAGTTTGGTAAACATGCCAATGGCATCTGTTTTCTTCAATCGCTCGATCAGCACGTCCATACCGAAGGTTTTTACGACAGGTTTAACCACCCCGGAAGTAGCTCCCTCTTGTCCCAAGCCTTGCCGGGAAACCACTGCACGATCTTTCATTAATTGATGATTCACACCATCAAGCTTCCCCGTTTCTTCTGGCTTCCCGGCTTTCACAGGCTTATCTCCCGTCACATTGGCATGACTGTCCACTTGGCCGGACAGGAGTATATCGGTTTGTGCGGATTCGGGCTGGGTATCCAGCGTCACTGAGCCATCAGCCACACTGGCAGATATCCCCAGAACTATGATCCCCGTTATCGCAGCAATCTGAACACACGTTGAAAACACTATACGTGCGTTTCTTCTGATATATTTCATCATCATATCCGCCTGTAAATCATTCTAGCTTCATGACATATCATATGTAAGCGCGGGATTTCCCCGTTTGCGTGTTTTCCCTACTCCTTCCTGTGATCCTTGTAGTAATTAATCAGACCGTTTGTGGAGGCATCGTGACTCTTAACTTCCTCATAATCGTCCAGTTCGGGAAGAATCTTACGTGCCAACTGTTTGCCCAGTTCCACACCCCACTGGTCATAGGCGTTTACACCCCAGATGATGCTTTGCACAAAAATCTTGTGCTCATACATGGCAATAAGGCGCCCTAACGTGCGCGGTGTCAGCTTTTGGAAGATAATGGAATTGGTCGGTTTATTGCCCGGAAATACTTTATGCGGAAGCAACGCCTCCAGCTCATCGCCGGAAAGGCCTGCATCTGCAAGCTCAGCGCGCACTTCATCTTCCGTCTTGCCACGCATCAGTGCTTCGGTCTGAGCAAAAAAATTAGACAGCAACATCGGATGATGCCTGCCGACCGGATTCTTGGTTTCAATCGGAGCCAGAAAATCACATGGCACCAGTTTGGTTCCCTGATGAATCAACTGGTAAAAGGCGTGTTGACCATTGGTGCCCGGCTCACCCCAGATGACAGGGCCGGTGGAACAATCCACCGGCTTACCCTCGCGCGTCACCCGTTTGCCGTTACTTTCCATATCACCTTGCTGGAAATAAGCCGGAAAACGGTGCATGTACTGGTCGTATGGCAGAAGCGCATACGAATCGGCACCGAAGAAATTATTGTACCACACACCGAGCATGCCAAGGATGACCGGAATATTCTCTTCCAGCGGCGCGGTGCGGAAATGCTCGTCCATGTCGTGCGCGCCAGCTAACAGTTCTTCGAAATTATCCATGCCGAGATACAGGGCGATGGAAAGCCCCACCGAGCTCCACAGCGAGTAACGCCCACCGACCCAGTCCCAGAACTCGAACATATTGTCGGTATCAATCCCGAAGGCAGACACCGCTTTGGCATTGGTCGATACGGCCACAAAATGTTTGGCTACAGCCGTCTTGGTACCACCCCGCGTTAAAAACCAGTCACGTGCCGTGCGTGCATTGGTGATGGTTTCCTGCGTCGTGAATGTCTTGGAAACAATGACAAAAAGAGTCGTTTCCCTGTGCAAATGACGCAGGGTTTCCACCATATGCGTACCGTCCACATTGGAGACAAAATGCATATGAAGCTTATCGCGCCCGAACGGAGTCAACGCCTCGGTGACCATCACTGGCCCCAGATCGGAACCACCGATACCAATATTGACGACATCGGTAATCGGCTTGCCAGTGCCTCCCTTCCACTCTCCCGAGCGCACCGACTCCGTAAACGCACGCATCTGGAGCAGCACCCTGTTTACATCGGGCATCACATCCTTGCCGTCTACCATCACGGGGCGATTCGAGCGGTTGCGCAACGCCGTGTGCAACACGGCACGATTCTCGGTATTGTTAATTTTTTCACCAGCAAACATACGCCGGATCCAGCCGGACACATCACGTTCGCGAGCCAGTTGCATCAACAGGGGAAGTGTTTCATCCGTGATAATATTCTTGGAAAAATCGACCAGAATATCGTTGAACTGGCGTGTGTAACGGGTAAATCGATCCACATCCTGCGCAAACAAATCGCGCATATGTACATCGGCAATATGCTGGTGGTGTGCGCCAAGTGCTTGCCATGCTTCCGATTGTGTCAACGCGGACATCATCTCCCCTTCACCACGCTGCCCCATGGTTCAGACAAAAACCGGATCACCCACCCTTACCATTCGTATCTTCGAGAAGCTCCTTAACAGAGTAAGCCTGAAGCGTGCCATCAATGCCTTTAACTTTAGCTGGCGGTAGCGGTTCTGCATGTATTTTTTTCTTCACCTGATTCATGGTGTCCTCACTGACAATCACATCTCCGGGCCCTGCCATCCCCGTCAGGCGGGATGCCACATTTACTGCATCGCCAATACAGGTATATTGCATGGTCTGGGATGATCCGATGGATCCCACCACCACCTCACCGGCATTGATGCCAATACCAATTTGAATGGGTTCCTCACCATTTTGCTCGCGCTGAAGATTGAAGTTTTCCATCGCCCCTTGCATCTCCAGTGCGCAGGCCACAGCCTTGTCCGGTGCATCCTCTACAGTGACCGGCGCACCAAATAACACCATAATTTCATCACCGATATATTTGTCTACGGTACCGTCATAGCGAAACACCACATCTACGATGATTTCGAAATAGTGGTTCAGCAAGGTTACAACATCTGTTGCGGAAGAGCGTCGGCTCAGGCTGGTATAACCACGAATATCAGCAAATAAAATGGTCACATCCCTCAACTCGCCGCCTTTTTCAAGCTTTACTTTGCCGCTCATGACCTGCTCCACCACACTGGGGGAAAGCAATCGTTCAAACTGGGCTCTGCTTTTGGCGTCATCTTCAATTTTCTGTAACAGGTGGGCATTGGCCACTGCCATAGCCACATGACGGACAATACCGGTAAACAGCTGTAAATCCTTGCGGTTAAAAGCGTGTTGCATCTGCTTGCTCTCAATATGCACCACGCCGAGGAATTCTCCGCCATGCATCAAAGGCGCACACATGACGGATCGGACACCCTCCATGATCAGAGAGGAAGCCTCGGAAAAACGGCTGTCCATACTAGCATCAGCCAACAGGATGGCCGACTTGTTCTCCTGGACTTCACGCAACACCGATTCGGATACGGAAACAGCCTCATTTTTGGCGGCTACAGGGTGGACAAAGCGCGGCACCAATTCGCCGGTCTGAGGATGTGGAAGCATCACCACACAGCGATCGGCGGGGAAAATACTCAACAATTCATCTGTAACTTTTTCAAGCGCGGATATCAAATCGCGTTCCAGACCAATACGCGCCATTAATTCATTGCCGAGGCGTAGCTTTTCGTAGTCCACTCGCAAAGCGGCCGGGTCAGACACCTGTTCTTCAGGTAGAAAATCCTCAACATCGGTGACAGCAATGCGGTCCTGCACCTGACTTTCGGAAGATATGCGGGAAATACTGACCATCCTGGCCATCTTTTCCTGCTCTGTTTCAAGTCTGAAAATCAGATGCGTCTTGCCCAGCACAACCTCATCGCCATCCTTAAAGATATGCATGGAAACACGGACGCCACCTACAAAAGAGCCGTTGGAACTGTTGTTATCTTCATAGGTATAGCCCTCTGGCGTTTGGCGGATAATCGCATGCCGTTTGGAAATCATGGGATCGTTGACACAAATCGTGCTTTTCGGATGCCGACCAATTGTGGTGTGCGGCAACAATTCGATTTCGTGCTCCCCGCTTTGAGTCCGAACAATCATCCTCGCCATATCCGTACCTTATAGCAAAAGTGCCGGTAAACACAATTCAATCCCAATTGGCGCACTGGGTTACCGCTTTATTTGTTGGTATGAGACGTGCCTGATACCATCACCACCATTCAACAAAAAGGAACGATCATGGCAAAGATGCATATAGTGTTTGTGGCCTCCGAAGCTGCACCTCTGGCTAAGACAGGCGGGCTGGCGGATGTCGCGGGTTCCCTGCCTCATGCTCTGAAACGCCTCGGCCATGAAGTCATTGTCATCATGCCTTATTACCGCAAACAAATACGTGCCAGCAGTGTAAAAATCCGGCCTCTAAAGCACTCCATTCCCATGAGGATTGATGGCGTGGACCGAAAGGCATCCTTGCATGAGGCCAGAGTTGATGGCCTGCGTTTCATCCTTATCGAGCAGGACGATTTTTACGACCGTGAAGAATTGTACGGACCATCCGGTGGCGCATACAAAGACAATCTTTTGCGCTACATCTTCTTTAATCGTGTTGCGCTGGAGGCTGCATGCCTGCTGGAGCGCCCTGTTGATATCTTTCATTGCCATGACTGGCAAACCGGATTTATGCCATTGCTGCTACAAACCCAGTATCAGCATCAGCCCCGAATCGCCAATGCCCAATGTGTTTTCACGATCCACAATCTGGCCTATCAGGGAGTGTTTCCATCTTTTTGGCTGCATCGTTTGGGTCTGCCTGCTGAATCCTTTCATCCCGGTGGCTTTGAATTTTATGGCCAGATCAACTGCATGAAAGCAGGTGTTTTCGCTGCAGACAGAATCACCACAGTTAGCCAGGCCTATGCCAGAGAAATCCTGACACCGGAATACGGATGTCACCTCGAATCCTTTCTTTCTGAACATGCCGGTAAACTCTCCGGCATTGTTAACGGCCTGGATGTGGAAAACTGGAACCCAGCAACTGACACCGCCATTGCCGCCAACTATGCACCGGGGAACATGCGGGGAAAACAGGCTTGCAAAATAGCTTTACAGAAAAAATTTGGGCTTACCTGCGATGCGGAAGCTCCCCTGCTCACCATCATCTCACGTCTGGCCGAGCAAAAAGGTGTGGACCTGCTTCTTGATTGTGCCCCCGCATGGCTGGAGCAAGGCTACCAACTGGCCGTACTTGGACCAGGTGAACCCGCCTATGAAGCCATGATGAAGCGGTTGGCCAAAAAAAGACCTGCGCAAATGCATTTCTACGCCGGGTTCAATGAAGAACTGGCCCGGAAAATCTATGCCGGGGGCGACATCTTCCTGATGCCATCGCGTTTCGAGCCTTGTGGTTTGGGCCAACTCATGTCTATGCGCTATGGCAATGTGCCCGTGGTACGGGCAACGGGTGGACTCAAGGACACGGTAACAAGTCATGCAACCTCTAAACGCGCAAGCACGGGCTTTGGATTTGAACAGGCTAAACCGGCTGTTTTTCATGCTGCAGTCGATTTTGCCGTAGAAACATGGCATAAACCCACTGCATGGCAACGCATAGTGGGCCGGGCCATGCGCCGGGATTCTTCGTGGGATGCTTCGGCCGGTTCCTATATAAAGCTGTACGAAGCTATCGTGGACTGATGAATAGCCCGGAAAATATCTGTGCGCTCGCACTGGATGTGGGCGGTACGAATATCCGTCTGGCTGTGGTGGATCAGTCCGGACACATCATTGCACGCCAGCAATGCAATACCTCGCTTTCACACATACATGCATCCTCAGACGATCAGGCCGAAACGGAAATCTTGCGCATTCTTACATCTTCTATTGCTGACATACTGGCTTCCCATTCCCACATCCATGTCATCGGTGTTGGGTTTCCAGGTTTTTTCAGGCAGGAAACAGGAATATTGGTCTCCTCACCAAATATCCCTTGTCTGCTCGACTTTCCACTGGCCGAAAGATTAAGTGACGCAGTTTCATTGCCTGTGCATGTACAGAATGATGCCACACTTGCGGCGCTCGGTGAATTCCGTTTTGGGATTGGCAGGGAGTTGAAGAATCTATTGCATTTGACACTGGGCACGGGCGTGGGCGGTGGCTTAATCCTGAATGGCATTCCTTATCTTGGCGAAAACGGAATGGCCGTGGAGATCGGGCATTCGTGCGTTGTTCCGAATGGAAGAGCCTGTGGATGTGGCGGTTCGGGATGTCTGGAAACCTATGCATCGGCATCCGGGATCGTCGCACGTTATATCGAAACAGGACATCAAGACGCCTCGAATGCGGAAGATGTTTATCGTAAGGCGCTGGATGGAGATATGGTGGCTGAGCGGATTCTACACGAGGCAGGAATCTATTTGGGACAGGCCATTGCAGAGGCCGTCAAACTACTGGATGTGCATAACGTCAGTATCAGCGGTGGACTCACCGGTGCATGGTCGTTTTTATCGGAACCGATAAGGACCAGTTTGAACGAGAAGCTCATTCCTCCCCTGAAAGGGAAAGTCAGACTGCATCGATCCCGGCTCGGAGATGATACCGGTCTCCTCGGCGCGGCCATACTGGCGCTGGAAAACGGATTCCGGCCCGTATATGTTTTCTAACGAGCCACTTGCAAAACTCATGAATGGGCTTTTGCGATACCATCAAAGGTAAGTCATCAGGCCCATGGACAAGGGATGTGCCAAATCCTCATGTGTTGGATAAGCACGAATGTGGTAAGCAAAATCACCGCTATCATCCGGCTGTAAATTGGTCTCAAACACACCGTCACTAGCGTGCCCCATTTCAACAATGCGATAACGTTTATAGCCGTCTTCGCGGGATGGCCGTAGCAGTACGATCTCAACATGCAGGTCCTCGGGAGACAATCCATCGTAGTACACTTTCACCTGTACCTTCAGATTTTCTCCATACCGCTCCTGATATTCGTTGGATGAGTCACCCATATGCTCGAGCCGGACTTTAGACCAGGCCCTACGCACTTTGCTCTTCCAAGCAGCCAGAGCCTTGGCCCGCCTGAAATTTTCATTCATCATCGATTTTCCATGCTGCGACGCCGGCACATAGAAACGTTTGGTATATTCCGAAACCATCCGATCCGTATTAAAATGTGGAATACTGGAAATCATCGCCCGCTTGGAAATGGCAACCCAGTCATCGGAGAACCCGCTCTCATTGCGGTTGTAGTAGGTCGGGATCACTTCATGCTTCAATATGTGATACAGGGATGCCGCATCATCCTCGTCACGCATGTGCGGGTCGATAATGTCACGCTCGCCACCAATGGCCCAACCATTATCACCCTGAAAGCCTTCCGGCCACCAACCATCCAGAATACTCAGGTTAGGTACGCCATTCATGGCCGCCTTCATCCCTGAGGTGCCCGAAGCTTCCATCGGACGAATTGGATTATTCAGCCACACATCCACACCCGAGATAAGATAACGGCTCAACGTCATATCGTAACCTTCGAGCATCAGTATTTTACCAATAAATCCGGGCTTTCTGGAATATTCGTGGATACGCCGGATCAGTTCCTGGCCGGGCTTGTCTGCCGGATGCGCCTTGCCGGAAAACAGGAATACGACCGGATGTTCAGGATCATCCAGCAATTGCCGTAGTTTTTCTTCATTCTGGAAGAGCAGCGTGGCGCGTTTATAGGTTGCAAAACGGCGGGCAAAGCCCACTACCAGCGTACGCACATCAAACAAAGCTGTCATCTTCTGCACCATCTGTGCACTCTCACCATTTCGCCGGGCCTGCCGCTCCAGTTGTTGACGCACATATTGCAACATACGCTGCTTATTCGTCTGGTGGATACTCCAGTAGTGATAACCGGAAATATCCTCAATATTTTGCCAAAATGCCGGTTCCAGAAGTTGGCCGCGCCACTGCCCGCCCAAATGCTGATTGAATGCATTAATCCACTCCGGTGCCAGCCATGTCGTGACATGCACGCCATTGGTCACGGATGAAACCGGGTTCTCCTCCGGTTGTAAATCCGGCCACATGGACTGACAGATACGGGAAGACACTTCTCCGTGCAGCTTGGCCACGCCGTTTACATAAGCGGAACCATGAATAGCCAGAGCTGTCTGGTTGAAACCCTCAGCACCGTGGCCAAAGTCTCCATGCCCCAAAGCATGTAATTTTGCTATATCAGTACCCATTTCCCTGGCATAATGGCCCATATAGCGATCAAACATATCCAGTGGGAAAATATCGTGGCCGGCGGGTACGGGCGTATGCGTGGTAAATACCGTGGAAGCGCGAATAACCTCCTCCGCCTCTTTGCTATTTAATTTATACTGCTCGATGAGCTCCCGCATACGTTCCAGGATAATGAATGCGGCATGTCCCTCATTGGCATGCCATACGGTCGGGGTAATATCCAATGCACGCAAAGCCCGCACACCCCCAATACCAAGCACAATTTCCTGCCGGATGCGGTTCTCCAAACCACCGCCATAAAGCTGATAAGTAATCTTACGATCCTCATCAGTATTACTTTCCACATTCGAATCAAGCAAAACCATACGGATATGTCCCGCCCTGGCTTCCCAGATATTCAGGTCCAGTATGTGATCTGCTAATTCCACCTGTACCCGTAACGGGTTACCGGCTTTATCCCTGATCTGCTCAATGCACAGATCACTAAAACGGTTGTCATGATAAACAGCAACCTGCTCACCCTGTGCATTGATGGTCTGGGTGAAATAACCCTGGCGATACAGTAGCCCAACTGCTGTAAACGGCAGACCCAGATCGCTTGCGGACTTGCAGTGATCGCCGGCCAGAATACCCAAGCCTCCGGAATATATGGGTAGGGATTCATGCAGGCCAAATTCCGCTGAAAAATATGCAATCGAATACGCTTTGGCATCCTCAAAGTTTGAGACAAACCACTGGTGTTCTTCTTTCTTGTAGGAATCATAATCAGAAACCACGCCATGATATTCAGCCAGAAAAGCACGATCGGTCGCCACTTCATCCAGACGGTGCTGGCTAACGCGGCGCAGGAATGAACGCGGATTATGCCCGCACACAACCCACAATACAGGGTCGATCTGATGAAACAGGGCGCGGGCTTTTGAGTTCCACGCAAACCATAAATCGCTGGCAACGTTTTCAAGATGTTTCAGCGCATCAGGAATGGTAGGGAAAACCCGTAAAAAATAAGTTCTTCCTTCAGATTTCACGGTAACTCCTTAACAGTTCTCTGAGGGCGGCGACCCTGTCCAAACAGAGCGGTCAAGTCAACGTGAATGCATAGCACTGTTACCTGAAGAGATGTGATGGATTCATGTCATGCCGCTTTGCGCCCGCAATAGCCCATATTTATCTCTGCGGTACAATAAATTCATCCCACGTCCGGCAGGCTCCTAGCCTGCATTATTCACAAATACTGCCACGCCCTCGCTTGTTCCTTTGCCCGCAGCAAATCCTTGCTCGATCGACCGTAGACCATGCTACGCTCTCCCTCTCAAGCATTCGTTGCGAACAAAGGCCCGGTGCGATCATCGCGGCGATTTATGAATAATGCAGGCTAGTCTCCACCCCGAAGCATCGCTTTTTTCAAATCCTTGTCCGCAGGGTGTTTTCCAAGCCAGACTGCCAGCAATGCCTGTTGAAAATCTTCACCCTGGACATGACCTTTTTTCTGGCCCTTGAACGTTACTGTTGTAGTTCCATCCGGTAGAAAGTCAAATATATAAACATCGCCTTTCCGGGCATCACCAAACATGGCATTAAACTGCTTTAGCAGGGGCTTAAGTCTGTCCATTGCTTCTTTGGTCTGATTCTTCTCAAAACCCGCCACCCAACCATCAGTCAGTTTCTCACGCCCAACCTCTCCATATAAAAAATACATGGATACACGTTTCGGCCCTGCATCTTCAATAGCTTGTTTTGCCTGATGTGCCGGATGGGATAAATACAGCGCGCCCACATAGATATCGAAAAAGAACTTGGTACGAACACCGGCGCCATTGAGTTGCAAGGACTGGCCTGCGACCATAGCTGTATCCGGTACGTTAACGCCTTCAACCTCCGCCGCAAAAACTGATGTGGAAAGCAGAAACGCGAATACAAGGCATGGAAGCCCTATGCACTTCCACCATATCGGCTGCCGTTCGCAGCGGGATATTTGCTGTTTACTTATTAACATTGGCGCAATCCCTCAGACCCATATCGGTGTGGAGAATATGGTGGATCAGCCAGTTTTTGAGAAAATCATGCAATTCCTGAACTAAATCATCACTGATCCCTTCAGCTTCGAATCGTTGCAATACTTGTGAATAGGCTTTAAGCAGTTCCTTGTGTTGCTTCTTGTTCTTGGCGGCAGTTGGACATGCCCGCCGCCGCATTATGATTTCTTCGAAACAGAAATGTGAGCGTGTATAGATGCCCAGAGCAGTAAGGAAACGCCGCATATACGCATCATCCACACCACTTTTCATGTTCTCTTCCAGGTCGGCAAGATATTGAAACAGTTGTTGATGCTGTTCATCAATATCCGGATCATCGACTGAATATTCCTCGCGCCAGACTATGGCCATTTATCTACCTCCAGAGAGCACACCACGTTTTGCACAGCCTAATACCATACAGAACAGAATTATAGCCTCCCAATTACGGGTAAGTCACCCACCAACGGACGGATATAGTCCAGCCAGTTCGTGGTAACGTCATTGCATTCGGCACTGATACAAGCATCGGGCACCGCGGTGGTTTCCTTCGCCACCGATGAAAGTGGCGTGATAAAGTATTCGCTGGCATAAGGCTCATTCGACACCCTGCGAATCGCCACCGACCCATTTTCACCTGTGGAAACAGCATGATTGGCAGCCATTTCGCCAACCTCACGCGCTTCTCTGGCATCCACTGTTGAAACAATGGTGGGGTAACTGCGTTGCAGATAACCAAAGGTGTCGGCGCGTACACGCAGATTCTCACCCTTGAATGCGCCCTTTACATGCGCGGACAGCGTATCGCCCAGCGCCCCGGTGCCGGAAAGCTGAATATTACCATGTGAATCCCGCTCCCCGCTTGATGCAATTGGATTACCTTCGCCATCCATTACCCCTTCGGACACAGCCACCACACAACGCCCATACTCGCCGACTACGCGACGTACATCCACCACGAACTGCTCCACATCGAACACACGCTCCGGTAAATAAATCAGATGCGGGCCATCGCCATCCGCTTGCCGTGCCAGTGCCGATGCAGCAGTCAGAAAGCCGGCATGCCGACCCATCACCACATTGATTTTAACGCCGGACAAGGCGTAGTTATCACGATCGTCTCCCATGAATGCCAGAGCCACAAAGCGTGCAGCGGAAGCAAATCCGGGGCAGTGATCCGTCACCTTCAGGTCATTATCAATGGTCTTGGGAATATGCATGGTGCAAAAATCATAATTCGCATCCTTCGCCATTTCAGAAATGATGTATGCGGTCTCAGCGGAATCGTTACCTCCGATATAAAAGAAGTAACGCACATCATTTTTTCTGAATACCTCAAAGACCTTCTCGCACTCGGCTGCACCAGGTTTCAACCGGACGGAACCCAAGGCTGCCGCCGGTGTATTTGCCACCTGTTCCAGTTGTTCCACAGATTGTGTAGTTAGGTCCACGAAATCTTCGTTCATAATCCCGGCAAGACCGTGCCGGGCACCAAGAATGCCTGTAATCGCATCCTGCCCGCGTGCTGTTAGAATCGCCCCGACCAACGACTGGTTGATCACCGCCGTGGGGCCTCCTGATTGTCCAATCACCATCTTTCCTTTGAGCACCATGCACCCCCTGTGTAGCCTCGCCCGTACCTGGATGGGCCATCTTAGCACGGCTCAATATATAACAAAGGAAAAAAATGGCTGACAAACAAGCAGGTGAAACCATAGATATTCATCTCATCACCGAACTTCTGTGCAAGGCAGGAAGTGAAATCCTTCTACCTGCCTTTCAACGCCAGTCCAACACCACTCGCACCAAAGATGATGGTTCTCTCGTCACCGAAACAGACATGAAATGTCAGCAATTTATCCGCGAGCAACTGGCAGCCTCGTATCCGGGAATTGGCTTTCTTGGTGAGGAAATGTCTGAGAAAGAGCAACAGACATGCCTGCAACAGGAAAATCATTTCTGGTGTCTGGATCCCCTGGATGGAACCAGTAATTTTGTTGCGTCATTCCCGGTTTTCGGGACATCCCTGGCCCTCATGGAGGATGGCTTGCCTGTACTCGCCTGCATTCATGACCCGGTGCGTGGAGAAACATTCTCAGCATTTCGTCACAAAGGCGCATGGCTGAATAATCAGCCCTTGCACGTTCGCTCTGAACAGCCGTTATCCGAAGCAATCGGTTTAATTGACTTCAAACGTCTGGATCACAAACTGGCCATCCGTCTGGCAACAGAAAAATATTGCCGCAGCCAGCGTAATATTGGCAGTTGCGCGCTGGAATGGGCCTGGCTGGCCGCTGGCCGCTCGCAGTTTATTATCCACGGAAGTGAGAAACTGTGGGATTATGCAGCTGGCTGGCTGCTGGCCGGGGAAGCAGGTTGCACGGCCAGCGACTTCAATCAGCAGCATCCCTTTCCTGCAAACTGCCTGAGCAGTTCCATCGTAGCCGCCACATCCGACACGTTGCACCGGCAGCTATCA
>JAUZQZ010000050.1 GCA_030950745.1 Mariprofundaceae bacterium
CGTGGTCGTGGGCAAGGTTGGTACGGCTACGGCAACGTGGAAAGAAATTAAGAACTGTTAGTTTCTTATCTGTGGGGTCATTATGCAAAATACACAAAATAGTTTGCCACGAAGACACAAAGGCACGAAGAATATAGAAAGTACAGGGTAAACTGAGCCACTTGCAAAACTCATGAGCGGCAATCCCACTTCGGCCCATTTCCGAGCTGGAATTTCGGTCCATGAAACCACCATGCTCCTCATTCCACCCCAAAAATGGACTCAAAGTGGGATTGCCGCTCATCCACCCAGAGTTTTGCAAGTGGCTCAACTGATTCAGGATTGATGCGTGACAATAAATTCACGGGAGAAGATGTTTTGACAGATCATGAAACCATGAATGCTGATGCTGTTACTCTGTGCCTTGGTGTCTTTGTGGTTCAAAATTTTCCTGCTTGGTGCCGGTTTTGTCAGGCTAGAATCCTCCGCACATGAAGGTCGTTGTCGGTATTCCGGCGCGTTTCGCCTCCACCCGCTTTCCGGGTAAGCCGTTGGCGCTTCTGGCTGGCAAACCGGTCATCCTGCATGTGGTCGATCGGGCATTGGCGGCGGATGTGGGAGCGGTGCTGGTGGCTACGGACGATGTGCGTATTGCGGATGCCGTTGAGAAATCAGGAGCGCAGGTGTGCATGACACGCGCCGATCATGCCAGCGGTACGGAACGTTTGGCTGAAGCAGTGGCGGAGTTGGATTGTGATGTTGTGGTTAATGTACAGGGCGATGAGCCGTTGATTGAACCGGCGGCGATTCGTGCGGTGCTGGAGCCATTCGGTACGGAACCGGAACTGCCCATGGCCACGCTGGCCCATCCCATCCGTGACGAGTTTGATCTGAATGACGCCAATGTAGTCAAGGTGGTGTGCGATGTTTCGGGACACGCTCTATATTTCAGCCGTGCGCCCATTCCCTTTCTACGTAACGAAGCTGCAGCCACGCCCTTGCAGCATGTGGGACTGTATGCCTACCGTAAGGAATTTCTGTCCATGTATGGACAGCTTTCACCTTCTCCGCTGGAGCAGGCCGAGCACCTTGAGCAATTGCGTGTGCTGTATCATGGGCATGACATTGCCGTTCGTGTGGGCGATTTTCATTGTATCGGCATTGATACGCCAGAGGATCTGCAACGCGCCGAGATGTTAATTGAGGCTGGTTAACCCGGACTGTTTATAGATGTTGCTGTAACCTTGCCGGATCCTTCGCCCACAACATATTCTTTATCAGTCACCTGTATATATGCACGGCTACGAATGTCCTTACAAAACATCTGTTGTGATCATTCCGGTGATTCATAAATAGTCCGGGTTTATTTCGATAGCTATTGCTTTCCCCACCATCCCCCACCCCATATTTTATCTTGTCCAGTCTGAAGTAAATTAGGAAGCACTGTGCTGGTTTGCCTCACCGGTGAGTTCTCCTCCATGAAATTGGGTTGACATGGGTTGGTTTATGGCCGATATTGGCGCAAAGTGGGTAAATGTGGGGAATTATCCCGTAACCATTTGCCAGTAGCTTTTTTTGTTGCAAACCAGGGGAGGCAGTCAGACCAAATGTTTCAGGGCGAGCACAAAAACACCATGGATGGTAAGGGACGCGTCAACATTCCCGCTTCCTTTCGTGAGACTCTGCGTACCCGTTATGCGGATGAGCAAGTCATTGTTACGCGCGATTACGATGGGTGCCTACGTGCTTATCCGCCGAAGGAATGGGAGCGGAGCGTGTTGTCCTCGGTGCGACAGCGTGATATTAACGATGAATTCCGCCGCTCCTATGAACGTTTTGTGATCAGCCCCGCCATTACCTGTGTGCCCGACAAACAGGGGCGTATTTTACTGCCTGCCACATTACGCGAGTATGCGGAGCTGGATAAAACTGTGTTGTTTGCCGGTGGGGCCAGTCATTTTGAAATTTGGGATATCGCACGGCGGGACACGCGAATCAAGGAAGATCTAACCATCCTCAAAAAAGGTCCGCCGAGTCCCTGATGTGGATATCCACACGCATATTCCGGTACTGCTCAACCCCTTCGTGGATGCCCTCTGTATCGACAGGGACGGGCATTATGTTGATACCACATTTGGCCGTGGCGGGCATGCCAGAGCATTGCTTTCCCGTTTGTCGGACAAAGGGCGGCTGCTGGCATTGGATCGGGATCCGCAAGCCATTGCCGAAGGAGAGCGGCTTGCGGCGGATGATGCGCGTTTTTGCATCCGGCACTGGTCATTCGCCGATCTGGGCGAGGCATTGGACGAGGTCGGGTGGTGCAACATTAACGGGATCGGTTTTGATCTCGGCGTATCATCGCCACAACTGGATGATGCCAGCCGTGGTTTTGCCTTTGGCAAGGATGGGCCGCTGGATATGCGCATGGACACCAGTGGTGGCAAAACGCTGGCAGAGCGTTTGCAGCACGTGGGGGAGCGTGAACTCGCCCGCATTTTGCGTGAATACGGGGATGAGCGTTATTCCGGGCGTATCGCCCGCGCCATTCTGCGTGCGCGGGATGAGAGCAAGCTGATGCGCACATCAGAACTTGAAAACGTGTGTTTCCATGCGGCACCCAGACAAGCCCGGTACGGGCGGACGCATCCGGCCACGCGCACGTTTCAGGCGTTGCGTATCTGGGTGAATGATGAAATGGGCCAACTGGAGGCGGGGATCAAAGGTGCCATGGATCGTCTGGCGTCTGGCGGACGTCTGGCTGTCATTTCCTTTCATTCCGGCGAAGACAGGCGGGTGCGTGATTTGATTGAAGCCCGGGTACACCCCTGCACTTGTCCGCCACAGTTCCCGGTGTGCGTTTGCGGGAAGACTCCGGACATGCGCTGGGTGCAGAAAAAACCGCTACGGTCCTCCGAAGATGAATGTAATCGCAATCCACGCAGCCGCACGGCGAGACTGCGGATTGCCGAGAAACTCCAATGAGTCCGAAGCGCTATTCCGTTCGTAGATGGTTGGTGCTGCTGCTGTTACCGGGATTGCTGGCCGCTGCACAGGTCGGGATGGCGCATAATCGTCTGGAGCTTGCCAGACAACATGACGCCGTACAGCGCGAAGTGCGTTCGTTACATACCGAAATAAGCCGGTTGACGCTTGAATTGGCAACATTAAGCCGCCCCGAGAGATTGAGACGTTTGGCTATTGCCGAATTGGGAATGCGGCCCCCCACACCCATGCAGGTGATTCGCCCATGAAGACCTCGTCGGATATTTATGTTCGCCGCCGGATTGAGGCTATTACGGGGCTTATGGCACTGGGTTTCGCCCTGTTGGCGATTCGTGCGGTAGATCTGCAATGGTTACAGGCAGACAAATTACAACAACTGGCGGAAAATCAGCGGCAACGGGAATTCTCTATATCTGCACCGCGTGGCCCCATCCTGGATACTCAGGGGCGTGTGCTGGCTGAGAGTATTCAGGTTCCATCCATATCGGCTATTGCGAACGAGGTGCCACCGGGTCGTATTGTGGATCTTGCCAAGGCACTCGGTATGCAAAAATCCCAATTGACGCAACGTTTACGCGGGCGTCACGGTTTTATCTGGCTGGCGCGTCAAATTAGCCCTGACACAGCCAAAACAGTAATGGCTCTGAATATATCCGGTGTGCGTCAGGAGATGGAATGGCGCCGCTACAATCCCCTCGGACCCGCCACGGGACATCTGCTTGGTTTTGTCGGTGTGGACGGGCGCGGCCTTGAAGGGCTGGAGTATAGCATGGATGCACAACTGGCCGGTCTGCCCGGACGGATGCAGGTTCGGCGTGATGCACGCGGGATTTCTCTACCCGGCGGAGCATGGTTGACGCAGCCAAAAATGGGGCGGCGAGTTTCGCTTTATCTGGATGCCACAATCCAGAGTCTGGTTTATGCGGCACTGGCTGATGGTGTCCGGATTCAGAGTGCGAAGGGTGGTTCGGTGGTCGTGATGCGCCCGGGCGACGGCGCGGTGCTGGCTATGGCAAGCTGGCCCGGTTTCAATCCCAATGATTTTCATCGCTATCGTCCCAGCCAGTGGCGTAACCGCGCTGTAACCGATGTGTTTGAGCCGGGATCGGTCCTTAAACCCTTTGCGGTGGCAGCAGCTCTGGAAACCGGACGGTGGCGAAAGGAATCCCGGATTTTCTGTGAAAATGGTCATTTCAGAGTGGCGGATTATGTAATTCATGATGACCATTCAGAGGGCTGGCTGGATATGACAGGTGTATTGGCCCGATCGAGTAATATCTGTGCGGCAAAACTGGCGCTGGATGTAGGTCCCGAACGATTGCACCACCTTCTGGAAAAGGTTGGATTGGGTAGTCGGACTGGTATTGGGTTAAGCGGGGAGTCACCTGGCATTTTGCCCCCTGCAGAACGCTGGGGGCCGGTGGAAACAGCCACCATTGCCTTTGGCCAGGGAGTCGCCATTACGCCGTTGCAGCTTGCAACGGCATTTTCCGTTTTGGTCAATGACGGCATGTATGTTTCTCCAAAAATCATCCGGGGTCGCACGCATGGTGAACCATATCGGGCGATACCCAAAAAAATAGCCCGTGTCGTGATGCGAATGCTTGTTCATGCGGCCAGTCCCGAAGGTACGGGGGCGCTAGCTGTGCCTGCCGGTTATCGTGTGGCCGGTAAAACAGGTACGGCACAGAAACCCGATGGACATGGCAGCTATGCAAAGGAAAAATTTACTGCTGTGTTTGTGGGTGCTGTACCGGCGGATGCCCCACAATTGATCATTGCCGTGATGGTTGATGAACCGCAGAGAAGTATTTATGGCGGTAAAGTGGCAGCCCCTATTTTCCGTCATATTGCGGCGGCGGCATTGCCTTATCTCGGCGTTTCTCCTCACAGGGCCAACCATGACTGGCGGAGCATGAGTGTGGCTTCTCAGGATTTGTCCAGACCGGAAACGGGTGATGCGCTTCCTTCCCTGTATCGCCGTTCGTTGCGCGAGGTGCGTAAGCTGGCATCAGCTTCTGGCTATCAGCTGCATGTCCACGGTAGCGGCTGGGTCATGCGGCAAAAACCGGTGGCTTTAAGTCATATGGAGCCAGGTGATGTGCTGGAGGTCTGGCTTGATGACTGATGCGCAGATCGGCAATTCGGAGGACACAATCTTTAATTCTAAGGAATTAAGAGTTGTGTCCTCCGAATTGCTTGAAATGAGCAAGCGCCCGGCGCGTATGTTGAGCGATCTGGCGGAGAATCAGACATGGCTGCGCGGTAACACGGAAGTAAGCGAACTATGCGATGATTCACGCCACATCCAATCTGGTGAAACGTTTTTTTGCCTGCCTAGAGCCGGTGAGAAGGCGGGAGAGTTTATTGATCAGGCGGAAGATGCGGGTGCTGCGGCTGTGATTTCCGTGGGTAGCCTGGTGCTCGATATAGCGTTGCCGCACCTGGCTCTGCCAGATATGGATGCCGCAGGACGTCTGTTGCGGCGCTGGTTTGATACGGAGCAGACACCTGTGCATATGATTGGCGTGACAGGAACCGATGGCAAAACAAGCGTGGCATGGATGCTGCGCGAGGCGATATCCCGCAAGCTCGGAAGCGCATGGGCCGTGGGGACATTGGGCTGGACCAGAGACTCCAGTGATTTTCTGGATATTGGCAATACGACGCCTTCCATGCTGACGCTGCACCGGCTTCTGGCAGTCGCGCAGGATGCAAATGTACCGGCAATAGTGTGCGAAGTTTCTTCGCACGGGATCGCCCAACAGCGCACCGCCGGCATTCCGTTCCGTACGGCGGTCTGGACCAATCTGGGGCATGATCATCTGCAGGCACATGGTGGTTTTGAAGCTTATGCGGAGATTAAACAGAGTTTTATTCATCAGGTTGCGGAAGAAGGCGGATTGGTGGTGTGTAACGCGGATAACGAGACGGTTCATACCCGTTCACCATTATCAGCATTGAGGTACGGTCATGGGCTGTATCGTGAGGGGTTGACGCTGGGTTGGGAGCAGGAACTGCCGGGCATGCTTCGACTCAGGGATTTCAGGGAAGGTGAGGCTGGTGAAGTTTGCGTTGAAGATATCCCCTTGGGAGAATTCCATGCCGAAAACCTTGCCGCAGTCGCTTTGACGTTACTCGCGGGAAAGCATGCACAGTTAAAGGAACTTCCGAAACTTCTTTCGGGCATCAGCGCACCCCCCGGGCGTATGCAGCCGATGAATATCGGGCGTTGGCAGGTGTTTGTGGATTATGCGCACACACCCGAAGCACTTGAATCCTGCCTGTGTGCTGCACGCAAGTTGACACAGGAAAGGTTGCTTGTGGTGTTTGGTTGTGGCGGTGAGCGGGACCGGGAAAAGCGCCCACAGATGGGAGAGATTGCCACGCGTCTTGCCGATGTTGTTTGGGTGACAAGTGATAATCCCAGGGGTGAGTTACCGGCAGTCATTGCTTCCGAGATCGAACAGGGCATTCCCCACCCGTACCCTGCCGAAGTTCATTTGCAACTGGATCGGGGGCAGGCCATTACCGAGGCCATCCATGCGTTGCAACGTGGCGATGTGCTGGTGATCGCAGGGAAAGGGCACGAAACCTATATGGAAGTTGCGGACGAACGCAGGCCGTGGAGTGATACGGAAATGGCGGCGCTGGCCCTACACGAAAAGTCGGATATGGCGGAATTCAGGGCATGCGCATGACGAGCCGTGAATTGCAAACGAGTACGCGAGGGGTCTGGCATGGCGCGCCACCCTCCGAGGTGTTTGGCCTGAGCAGTGATACGCGAACTTTGAAGAAAGGTGAGGTATTTCTGGCGCTTCGGGGGCCAACATTTGATGGGCATCAATTCGGCTCCGAGGCCATGGAACGTGGTGCATCCGTTCTGGTTGTGGATCGTAAGGGGGATAGCGCGGGAGGGGCGTTGTGGGAATCGGTGAAATTGCCACGGCTTGTGGTCAACAACACCCTGGAGGCGCTTGGTGATATTGCCGGTGCATGGAGGAAACAGTTACCAGTCACGGTGGTTGCCATTACGGGTTCCTACGGCAAGACCACGGTGCGCTCGATGCTGGAACACGGTCTAAGACGCCTGGGACTGAATGTGGCCGCGACGAAAGCGAATGACAACAATCTCATCGGCGTGCCGCAAACCATTCTGTCCATCGAACCCGATGTCGATATTGCGCTGGTGGAGTGTGGCGTCAGCGAAGCAGGTGAAATGCGGCGGCTGGCGCGAATGCTTCAGCCGGATGTTGCGATGATTATAGGGCTTGCTCCGGCCCATGCGGAAGGACTGGGTGATTTACGCGGCGTGGCGCATGAAAAGGGTGTCCTGTTGCAACATCTCACGGAAAACGGTTGCGCAGTGCTGGGAGCCGGCGTGTCCGCCGTGATGCGTGAGCAAGGTTTCTCTCCTGATATGGTCTGCATGGACATGGATGATTCCCCGGATGGTTCCGTGGTGCGTTGGCAGATTCGGGACAGCCACTGCCTGTTACAGCTTGGTGGTGAAACGGCAACGGTTGAACTCAATGTCCCTGCACAGCACCAGGCGGCGGACATGGCGCTTGCTGCTACCGTTATTCACCATCTGACACAAAAGGGAATTGGTGAAATTGCGGAGGGACTGTCCGGATGGCGGGCAGTACCCGGACGCATGCAATGTCTACCGGGTGTCCATGCATCAATCATCCTTCATGACGCCTATAACGCCAATCCGGCTTCCATGGCCGCAGCCCTTGATACGCTAAGGCGAATGCCGGGCCGTCACTTCGCCGTGCTTGGCGATATGGCGGAACTGGGGGAAGCATCCGCATTTCTGCATGCTGCGCTGGATGTATCCGGAATAGATGGGCTGATTCTGGCGGGTCGGCGAATGAAAGCGCTGGCTGATATATGTGCTACGGCACAATGGGTTCCGGATGCCGATGCGGCCATGCTGGCTGCAAAGAAGCTGAGTCCGGGCACGGGTGATGTGGTGCTGATCAAGGGCAGTCGTTGCATGGGTCTGGAGAAGGTGGTGGATGCACTGACAAGCGGTGAAACACAAGGAGGAAAAGTCGATGCTGTATAATCTGCTTTCTCCATTGGCTGATCAGCATGCTTTCTTTAACCTGTTTCAGTACATTACCTTTCGTACTGTTTATGCGCTGATTACCGCATTGTTGTTGAGTTGGATTCTGGGTCCTGCTTTTATCCGCAGGCTTAAATTGTATCAGGGAAAGGGCCAGCCGATTCGTAGCGATGGTCCTGCCACTCATCTGAGCAAAGCAGGAACACCAACCATGGGCGGCGTGCTCATCCTGTTTGTCCTTGCCGTTTCCACGTTGCTGTGGGCCGATTTGACCAACGCCTTTGTATGGCTGGCCCTGTTTCTTACCGTCAGCTACGGCGCAATTGGCTGGTATGATGATTATTTGAAGATAGTTCGGGGCGATCCCAAAGGTTTGTCCGGGCGATGGAAACTGGTGATGCAGGTGGTGTTTGGAACCGTTGCAGCGGTGGGCTTGCTGCAATTAACACAGCCGATTGTGGATATTCCTTTCTTCAAGGTGCAATGGAATATGGGTTTGTGGTATGTCCCCTTCGTCGTGCTGGTGCTGGTGGGAAGTTCCAATGCCGTGAACCTGACGGATGGACTGGACGGGCTGGCGGTTGCACCGACATTCATGGTGGCGACGGCGCTGGCCGTGGTGGTTTATCTCGCCGGCCATGCCAAATTCTCTGCATATTTGTTGATTCCGCATGTGGTCGGTGCGGGTGAATTGACCGTATTTTGTGGTGCTATGGTAGGCGCCTGTCTGGGGTTTCTCTGGTTCAATACCTATCCGGCGCAGGTGTTTATGGGTGATGTTGGCGCATTGGCGCTGGGTGGCGCGCTTGGTTTTGTGGCCAGCGCCGTGCATCAGCAGTTGCTGCTGGCCATTGCCGGTGGCCTGTTTGTGCTGGAGGCGGTAAGCGTCATGGTACAGGTTGCTTCGTTCAAGTTGACGGGAAAACGTGTGTTTCGCATGGCGCCGATCCACCATCACTTCGAACTTAAAGGGTGGGCGGAACCCAAGGTGATTGTCCGGTTCTGGATTATTTCCCTGATTCTGGCGCTGGTTGCGCTTTCCACGTTGAAAATCCGATGATGATGTGGAAGAAAAGCAGTACTCATCCGGATACCGCCGTCATTGGCATGGGTCGGACAGGATGTTCCGTGGTCCGTTTCCTGGAGCAGCAGGACGTCGTGTGCGCTGCTTACGATGAAAAACTCAAATCCTTGCCGGAAGGTATCCACGCCAACTTGCATACAGGCACACTTCGATCCCGGGATTTGCAGGACTATTCACGGGTTATTGTCAGTCCGGGCGTGGACTGGCGGCACCGGGCACTGGCACATGCACGTGCGCAAGGTGTGCAGGTCATTGGCGATATTGACCTGTTCAACGAATGCTTCTCCGGTGACCTGCTTGCTATCACCGGCACTAACGGTAAAAGCACGGTCGTGCATTTGCTGGGGTTGATGCTGGAGGTTTTGCACGGGGGCGTTGAAGTGGGCGGCAATATTGGCGTACCCATGCTGGATATGTTGTATGATGGAAGAAGTCCCGCACGTGCGGTGCTTGAACTGTCCAGTTTCCAATTGGAACGTTGCCAGAAGGTTCATCCCAAGTGGGCGGCATTGCTGAATGTGCAGCCTGATCATGCGGATATGCACGAAAACTTCGATGATTATGAAGCAGCTAAATTAAGATTGTTTGAGCAGCAGGGCGAAGGCGATATAGCCATGCTTCCGCTGAATAAGCATTGGGCTGATCTGGCCAGTGACCTGGCACAGCGCGGTGTGCGGGTGCGGCGTTTTGGTATCGTGGAATCTGATATTATGGAACATGAACGGCAGGTGGATGCCGGATTGTTGCCTGAAGAAGGTGGGAGTTTCGACGGTGGTGGAGGTAAGTTGTTCTGGACGGGAGCTGATACCCGCCATGAAATTCCGATTGATCACCTGCGGGTACGTGGCGCGTATCAGCAATTGAATCTGGCGATAGCTGCTCAGGCAGCAGCAGATTTTGGTGTTTCATCCAATGTTATTACCGAATCCCTGACAGCCTTTCGTGGGCTTGCACATCGGCTGCAATATATCGGGCACCGGATGGGCAGGGCGTGGTACGATGATTCCAAGGCGACCAATCCGGATGCGGCGAAAGCGGCACTTGTTTCTTTTGAACGTGCGATATGGATATGTGGCGGTTTGACCAAGGGGCTGGATTTGGCGCCGATGACCGAAACGGTGAAACAACACGTCGCAAGCGCCTATATTATTGGCAAGCAGGCAAAGCCATACAGAGAAATACTCAAAAAAGCAGGTATTCCATTTCAGGTTGCCGGTAATATACGAAAGGCCGTGGCGCTGGCTGCGGAGAACAAGCTGTTGCTGCCTGTGTTGCTGTCACCGGCTGCGGCCAGTCAGGATCAGTTCAGGGATTATGCGGAACGAGGGGACTGCTTTGCCGAGGCTGTTGCACAATTGGAGAAGGCCGCATGAGGCCCCCGATGAAACCCGCGATAAAACCCGATTTGAAGCAATTGGCACCAGCCGATCCAATCATGGTCAGCGGTGTGTTGCTGCTGGTTGCCGTAAGTCTGGTCATGGTAGCCAGCGCCAGCATGAGCGTATCTGAAGTACGTTATGGCGATGCCTATCGGATTATCGGTCACTGGATGATCTATATGCCTCTGGGTCTCTTGTTGATGTGGTGGATGTCACGTATCGAAGTGGACTGGTGGCGGATGGCTGCCATGCCCTTGTTAGGTTTGGCCCTGCTACTGCTACTGCTGGTCTTGGGAATCGGTGCGGATATCAATGGTGCAAGACGCTGGTTTTCCCTGTCTGGTTTGACCGTGCAGCCGGTGGAACTGGTCAAGCCCGTTCTGGTCATTTATATGGCTTACTATATGGCTCGTTTTCCCGAGCGGCTGGAACAATTTTCCAAAGGGCTGGCCCCCATGCTGGTAATTCTTGTTATGACTGTGTTGTTGCTGTTGCTGCAGCCGGACTTTGGCAACGCCGCATTACTGGTCGTTCTTTGTCTGTGCATGTGGTTTGCCGGCGGCGTACCGATGCGGCATCTCTTGTTATTGTTTGCCTGTGTCGTCCCTGTCGGGATGATTATTCTTCTGGCTGAACCGTACCGTACCCGGCGGTTGCTCAGTTTTCTGGATCCATGGGCTGATCCGCTTGGCAGCGGCTATCAACTTGTACAATCCATGATTGCTTTTGGCGTGGGTGGCTTGCAGGGCGTGGGTCTCGGCCAGAGCGTGCAAAAACTCTTCTATTTACCTGAACCTTTTACCGACTTTATTACCGCCGTGCTGGGTGAAGAATTTGGTCTTGTTGGAACGCTTGTCCTGATTACCCTGTTCGGTGTTATTTTGTGGCGCGGCATGTGGTTGGCGCGGCATGTCAAGGATACATACCAACGGTTGCTGGTGTTGGGCTCAGTCGTGCTGCTGACCATCACGTTCTTTATCAATATGGGTGCGGCCATGGGGATCATGCCGACCAAGGGGATGCCGATGCCATTGTTGTCCTATGGCGGCAGCGCCCTGTTCGGTTCCTGCATCCTGTTGGGACTTATTTTTTCTGTGCAGCGACATCTTCCGGAAAATATGCGGAAGATCGGTCATATGCAGATGCCGGGTCATGTCCACAGGAAGGCGGCCACATGAACCGGATGGGAAACCTATTGTGTATTGCCGGTGGTGGTACGGGTGGACACGTGTTTCCCGCACTGGCGCTGGCGGATATTGTTCGACGCCGTTGGCCGCATTTGCAAGTGTCGTTTATTGGCGCTGAGCGCGGGCTGGAATCAAGGCTGCTGCCTGAACGCGGAGAGGTGGCACTTTTTCTGACCATGCACAGTGTACAAGGCGCAGGGTTCATGCAGCGCTTGCGCGTGCTAATTTGGGAGTTGCCGAGGGCCATTCTGCATATCTGGAAACACTGGCGTGCCGCGCGCCCGCGACTGGTGGTGGGCGTGGGGGGCTATGCCAGCGTTGCTGGCGTGATTGCGGCGATTCTTCGCCGTATTCCCGTGGTGCTTTACGAGCAGAATGCCGTACCGGGGCTGGTGAACCGCAAACTGGCCCGTTTCTGCCAGGGTGTTCTTCTGGGATTTGCAGAGGCCGCGGACGGGTTGCCACGGAATAAATGCATGCATACTGGTAATCTCGTGCCGCAAGCTATTCGGGAGGTTCACTGGCAACCTCATACACCGCCGGGATTGATTGTGTTGGGTGGTTCGCAGGGAGCAAAATTCCTGAACCAGACGGTGCCGGCATCCTGCCGGATACTGAAACAGGCAGGGCATATATTTACGGTGACGCATGTGGCGGGTGAAGGTGCTGGCAGGGTGGAAGCAATCGCAAAGACTTACCGTGATGCCGGAATTGATGCCGAGGTGCTTGATTTCTGCTGTGACATGCCGGGGCTGTACGTTAAAGGCGACCTGATGATTGCCCGTGCGGGCGCTATGAGTGTCAGCGAAGCCGCCGTGGTGGGAATGCCGGCAATCTTTGTGCCTTTGCCGAGCGCGGCGGATGATCACCAGCGTCACAATGCCCAATCACTGGCAACCCCTGGGGCCGCCGTCATGATTGATCAGGAAAACATTGATGCAGGCGTATTGGCCAGTGAGGTTGAGAAGCTGCTGTTTGATGCCAAACGGTTAAAATTCATGAGTGAAGCTGCGGTAAAATCTGTTCCCGAACAAGGTGAAAAGAAACTGCTGGATATGCTGGGAACGTGGCTGGAGGCCCCGGCATGAAGCGCTGGGTGCAGCACATACATTTTACCGGCATCGGTGGCATCGGCATGAGTGGTATTGCCGAGTTACTGCATAATCAGGGTTTCTCCGTACAGGGTTCGGATACGGCTGAAAGCGCCAATGTGGAACGATTGCGTTCACTTGGCATCCATGTGTTTATCGGGCATCGGGCCGGACAATTGGGACAGGCTGAGGTGCTGGTTGTTTCATCCGCTATCACTAACGGTAATCCCGAATTGGCAGAAGCACATGAGTACGGTATTCCGGTTATTCCCCGTGCTGAAATGCTGGCGGAGCTGATGCGCATGAAGCAGGGCATTGCCGTGGCCGGAAGTCATGGAAAAACGACCATTACGTCGTTGATTGCACATGGTATGGAAACCGCGGGGCTGGATCCGACTTATGTTATCGGTGGCTGCCTGATGGCCAGTGGTGGCAATGCCCGGCTTGGCGACAGCCCGTGGCTGGTGGTCGAAGCGGACGAAAGTGATGGTTCGTTCTTGCGGCTGACACCTACCATTGCTGTGGTCAGCAATATTGATCCCGAACACCTCGACCATTATGGTGACTTTGAACATCTGATGGATGCCTTCCGGCAATTCGTTGCAAGCGTACCCTTTTACGGGCGCGCGGTATTGCACCACGAACATCCGAATGTTGCGCTGTTGCGGGATGCGTTACATAAACCCGTGATTACCTATGGGCGTAGTCCTCAGGCTGACATTCATTTACTGGATGTCCGGCCGGAACGAATGGGTCAGCATCTCAGCATTAGTCTGGCGAACGGGGACACCTTCGGTGAATTTTTTCTCCCCATGCCGGGCATACACAATGCCGAAAATGCTCTGGCGGCGATTGCCGTGCTGCGTGAACTGGATGTGGATGCGGAAACGATCCGGCAGGCACTGCACTCGTTTGAAGGCATTCAGAGGCGATTCCAGTGCACACGGTTGGGCCGGGGCATACTGGTGGATGACTATGCACATCACCCTTGCGAAATTATGGCGACGCTGGCGACAGCGCGCACATGCTGGCCGGACAAGCCGTTACTGGTGTTGTTTCAGCCGCATCGATATAGCCGCAGCCGTGCTCTGATGGATGAATTCCTGGGCGCTTTTGATGAGGCGGCCGAGGTGGTGCTGTTGCCGATTTATGCCGCCAGCGAGAAACCGATTGAAGGCATCAGCAGTGAAACGATGGCTGTGGGGATGAAGAAACGTGGGCATCGCAATGCCCGCTGCTGCGCGGGGCTGGATGAAGCGCGGGACATTGCCAGCGCCTCGCTAGCCGCCGGTCGGACAGTCATGCTGCTGGGGGCGGGATCCATCGGATCCCTCGCCATGGAGTTGCGTCAGTCCTTGCAGGAGAAGGTCGCATGACGGCCTGGAATGTACAGTTGAAAGCATGGGGAGCTTTGCGTGAAAATGAGTCGATGGCGCGCCACACTACGCTGGGTGTGGGCGGCCCGGCCCGCTGGTATTTCAAACCGGAAAACAGGGATGCTGTCATTCACGCCATGAAGTGCATCCCCTCCGATTTGCCTCTGTTGCCATTGGGGCGCGGCAGTAATCTTCTGGTCTCCGATGACGGATTTTCCGGTCTGGTTATGGATTTAAGTTGTCTTTCCGGGATTTATCGTGATGGAAAACAGGTTACGGCTGAAGCCGGAGCGCGTATGAACAAACTGTCACAGCGGTGTGCTGATGCAGGTCTTGCCGGTCTTGAATTCATGGCGACTGTGCCCGGAGATATGGGAGGCGGCATTGCCATGAATGCGGGAGCATTTGGTCAGCAGGTATCAGACACATTGCAATGGGTCGAAGTCGTAAACATAGACGGAGAAAGTGTGAGGCTGGACGCTAAAATGCTGGATATGGCCTATCGCCATACCCGGCTTCCGGAAGGTTCTCTGGTACTGTCGGCGTGTTTTGAACTTCAACCGGACGAACCCGAAGCAATTAAGCAACGCATGCGCACAATGCGCAAAAAACGCAGCAGTACCCAGCCTTTAGAGAAACCCAATTGTGGATCGGTGTTTAAGAATCCGCCGGGTGACCATGCTGCACGTTTGATTGAAGCTGCGGGACTGAAGGGTTTTCGGGTCGGTGGCGCATGTATTTCAGCTAAACATGCCAATTTTATTATCAATGAAGGACAAGCCAGAAGCAGCGATGTGCGTGAGTTAATTCGGCATACCCGGCAAACAGTTGAACAGCGCTTTGGTATCAGACTGGAACCGGAAGTGTGTACGCTGGGAGATAAGCTGTGAACGGCATGGCAGGCAAACGAGTCGGTGTGCTGATGGGCGGTATTTCCAGTGAACGGGAAATCTCACTCAAATCCGGCAGAGCGATGCTGGAGGCATTGCTGGCAAGGGATGTGGCTGCATTCGGAATTGATTTAAATGAAGACTGGGTGGGACAGCTTCGTGAAACCGATATGGATGTGGCCGTGATCGCCCTGCATGGGCGCTGGGGTGAGGATGGATGCGTGCAGGGATTGCTTGAAATTCTGCAAATCCCCTATACAGGTTCCGGCGTTATGGCCTCGGCATTGTGCATGCACAAGCGGTTGTGCAAGGCCATATTGGAAAAGGCAGGCATAAAAACACCCGTGGATATTCTGATTATGGAAGATGGTCCGATTCGTTATCCGGTGATCGTCAAGCCGGTGGCGGAAGGTTCCAGTGTTGGGTTGCATATGCTTGAGCGTGCGGATGACTGGCGTGCTTTGAGTATTGATGATGCCGGAGAATGGATGGCGGAGATGCCGGTAAAGGGCGTGGAAGTGGCTGTTTCCGTATTGAATGGAAAGGCGCTGCCCCCTGTAGAGGTTTCCCCCAAATCCGGCGTATATGATTTTGATGCCAAGTACACACATGGCGCAACGGACTATTTTTGTCCCGCGAGATTGCCGGCGGAAACGCTCCGCCTGTGTATGCAGCGGGCCGAGCAGTCTGTGATTGTGAGCGAGTGTCTGGGAGCGCCGCGTGTGGATATGATTGTTGCCGATGGTGGGGAGCCGGTTGTGCTGGAGGTGAACACGGTGCCTGGCATGACCGAAACCAGCCTGTTGCCGAAAGCAGCCCGGGCCGCAGGTATTGATTTTCCGGATTTGTGTTTGCATATGCTGAATGCAGCCCGGCTGGATGCGCCGAAACTGAATGTCGTGGGAGCGGCGCCATGATTCGCCCCAACCGCAAACGCCGGCCGGCAAGTAGAAACCGAATGAAACGTGTGTTGAATCGTATAGGACGCCTGTGTGCGGGGATGGCCGGTTTGACGCTGGTTCTGGTCAGTGCATGGTGGCTGAATCAGGCATTGTCCGTTGAGGTATGGACGATTCGTGGCGTGCCGGAATATCTGGAAACAGCGATTGACACGGAATTGAATACAATGAAAACACTGGATTTTATCCATGCACGGCCTTCCAGATTGCGCCGGATATTGCTGGCCCGGTTGCCTGATCTGGGTGATATAAGCATTGCTCGCAGCTTGCCGGACAGGCTGGAAATCATTGCCAGGGAAAGAATACCGGTTGCCTTGTGGCAAAATCCGGACGGGAAAGTGTCATTGGTCGATGGAAAGGCCGTACCTTATCGTACATTACACCGTGGCGAACAACTGGACTTGCCTTTGCTGCGTACGTTCCGGTCCGATCTTGGAGAAGCAGTTAATCTATTGCTGGCCGTGAAACCGGCAAGCAATGATCGCTATGCACATTTGAGCGAGCTAATTAGCGAAGGCAACAGTTGGCGGTTTAATTTCGATCGTGGTCAAAGCTGGCTGTTGCCGCGTGGTGATGGCGGTCAGCACATACGGGATTTAATTTCTCTCATGCAACAAAAACGTTGGCGTGGCGGGGATTGGCGCATTGACGCGCGACTCCCTACACGCTGGTTTATCCGAAAATCAAAGATTGGAGGGGTGGTCTAATGACCAAGGACGATCAAATTCTTGTGGGGCTGGACATCGGGACCAGTAAAATCGCCTGTGTGGTGGCGGAGGCGGGGCCGGATGGCAGGCTGGATATTATAGGTGTCGGCACACATCCGTCGCGTGGTTTGCGTAAGGGCGTGGTGGTGAATATCGAAAGCACGGTTGAGTCCATACGCCTGGCGGTTGAAGAAGCCGAATTGATGGCAGGTATTGAAATTAAGTCCGTATTTACAGGTATTGCCGGAAGCCATATTCGTGGCTACAACAGCCATGGCGTGGTGGCGAGCAAGGGTGGTGAGGTTACGGCCGAGGATGTGGAACGTGTGATCGATGCTGCCCGTGCCATGAATATTCCGGCAGACCAGAAAATTTTGCACATCCTGCCTCAGGAATACATCATCGATAATCAGGATGGTATTCGTGAGCCGGTGGGTATGAGTGGCGTTCGTTTGGAAGCCAAGGTGCATATTGTCACCGGTGCAGTGTCATCGGCACAAAACATCATCAAATGTTGCAATCGCTGTGGGCTGGATGTCGCCGATATGGTGTTGGAACAGGTGGCTTCCAGTGAGGCCGTGCTGGCACAGGATGAAAAGGATATTGGTGTGGCCCTGGTGGATATCGGGGGTGGCACAACAGACATCGCGGTATTCCTCGATGGCGCCATACGTCACACGACGGTCATTCCCATTGGCGGCGACCATTTGACCAATGATCTGGTGGTGGGATTACGTACCAGCGCCCGCGAGGCTGATCAACTCAAGAAAAAATACGGTGCTTGTATGGTGTCGCTGGTATCCCCTGAGGATCAGGTGGAAGTGCCTAGCGTGGGGGGGCGCCCACCAAGGCCTATGCCACGGCAAGTGATGGCGCAGATTCTGGAGCCGCGCGTGGAAGAACTTTTTGAGCTGGTGAAAGCCGAGATGCACCGCTCGGGTTTTCAGGAACTCATGGCTGCCGGTCTGGTTGTGACCGGCGGCAGCAGTTTGCTGGATGGCATGGTCGAATTGGCTGAAGATATATTCGACATGCCGGTCCGGCTTGGCCGACCAAGTGGCGTAGGAGGACTGGTGGATGTGGTGTCCAGTCCCATCTATGCCACGGGGGTCGGTCTTATCCAATATGGGCAACATTATCGGCAAACAGTTCCGATGAAGGGAAAATCAAGCCAGCCGACATTTGCCCGTGTATGGGCGCGTATGCGCCATTGGTTCGGGGATACGGCATGAAGGTAAAGGTGGGGAAGAATTGAGGATGAAAGGCGCAAAAATGGACACAAATACTACAGGAGGAATATCATGAGTACGCTATATACATTAGAGGATACGTTGGGACAATCGGCTCAACTCAAGGTGATTGGTATCGGCGGGGGTGGCGGCAACGCCCTGAATAATATGATTGACCAGAATCTGCGTGGTGTGGATTTTACCATTGCCAACACGGATGCGCAGGCCATCGAGAACAGTAGTGCGGAGACCAAAATTCAGCTTGGTGCAGAAATTACGCGCGGGCTGGGTGCCGGTGCGGATCCGCAGACCGGAAAAGTGGCGGCGGAAGCCGAGCGTGATCGTTTGCGCGAGTTGCTAGCCGATACAGATATGGCCTTTATTACTGCCGGCATGGGCGGCGGCACGGGTACGGGCGGCGCGCCGGTCATTGCCGAAATAGCTAAGGAAATGGGTGTGCTGACGGTTGCTGTCGTGACCAAGCCATTCAATTTTGAAGGCAAGCGCCGCATGCGTCAGGCGGAAGCCGGTATTGCCGAACTGGGCAAACATGTGGATACGCTGATTATTATCCCCAATCAGAAGCTGATTGGCGCTGTCGGTAAACACACGACCATGCTGGAGGCGTTTCGGAAGGCGGATGACGTGCTTTTGCAGGCAGTGCGTGGCATTGCTGAGTTGATTACCCATACTGGCTATATGAACGTTGATTTCGCTGACGTGAAAGCAGTGATGAGCGAAACCGTCGGCATGGCCATGATGGGAAGTGGTTCGGCCAGCGGCGAAAACCGGGCCTGTGAGGCGGCGGAGCGAGCAATCTCTTCGCCACTGCTGGAAGATGTCGATATTCACGGTGCTCGCGGCATTCTTGTCAATGTCACCGGTAACGAGGATATGACGCTCGCCGAGTATGATGAAGCAGTCAGTATCATCCATAATATGGCGGATGAGGATGCCAACATCATCTGCGGCATGGTATACGATCAGAATGCAGGCGATGAGATGCGTGTCACCGTTGTGGCAACCGGGTTGGCCTGTGAAGCATCCCCCAAACTTACCACCATCAAGAGTGCTCCCGAAGGCAGGAGATTACCAAGAACGCCGGTGTTGTTAGGTGCGGAGGCATTGCAGACAGGTATGGGTGACGGGCAGGTAGTGCAGGCGCCGCTGTTTGGTCATGAAGAGGCCTATGATGAAGACACCTTGCAGGTGCCGACATGGATTCGGCGGCAGGCTGACTGAATGTCAAAATCCGGAAGTGAAGGCGGATTCCGGCATAGCCTTTTCGAGGTGTATCATTTGTGCCAGTATGCGCGGTTCTGAGTGTGTGATACATCACGTTTATTGTATTGGCAGGCCGGTAGAGTGCGTTCGGAAAGCTGATAGAAAGTCACCCTGGCATACAGCCTCGGGGAGGTAAACATATGGTACCGCAAAGAACGCTGAAACACCCCATCCGCTGTAGCGGCATCGGGCTGCATTCTGGCCACAAGGTGGAACTATCGTTGAAACCGGCACCTGAGAATACAGGTGTTGTCTTTCATCGTGTAGTCGATGGTGAATGTGTGGAGATTCCGGCACGTGCCGAATATGTAACGGATACGCGCATGTGTACGACGCTGGGAAAAGATCGCGTATGTATTGCCACGGTTGAACATTTGCTTTCGGCTATGGCCGGACTTGGCATTGACAATGCCATTGTAGAAGTAGGTGGACCCGAAGTGCCTATTATGGACGGATCATCGGCACCGTTTGTCTTCCTGATTCAATGTGCCGGAATTCAGGAGCAGACAGCTCCCAAAAAAGTACTGCGCATCCTGAAAAAAGTAAGTATGGAAGAAGGTAATAAACGTTGCAGTCTTCATCCAGCCGCCGGTTTCAAAGTGAGCTATCTATTGGACTACGATCATCCATTGTTGCGCAGTCGCAAGGCCACTGTAGATTTTTCCAGTCAGGCTTATACCCGTGAGGTAGCTCGCGCACGCACTTTTGGTTTCCTGCATGAGATAGAAGCCCTGCAGAAGGCCGGTCTGGCACTGGGCGGTTCACTTGAAAATGCGATTGTTCTGGATGCTTTCCGTGTGGTGAACGAAGGCGGGTTGCGCTATGAAGATGAATGCGTACGCCACAAAATTCTTGATACAGTGGGCGATTTGGCACTGGCCGGATATCCGGTCGTCGGCGCTTTCGAAGGCGAACGTACCGGCCACGATATGAATCACCGTTTGGTTAAAGCGCTACTGGCGGATGCATCTGCCTGGCGCGTTGAGGACTTAAAAGCGGATACGATTGCTGCCACAAAAATTGCAGCCGAGGCAGAAGCACAAGCGGTCTGACCCTAACGCCAACAACAGCATTATTTAGACGTTAATCTATGAACACCATCCCAGTTGTCCGGGGGTGGTTCCTGAATAAAGTTCCTGCATCGCAGCAACATGACAGAACTTGGGCCATCATCCGGCCGTTTAGATAGTAATCTGGCAAACATGGTTTCAGCTTCTTCAAACTGACGTTTGTGCATCATCATCCATGCTTTCTCATAGGCGTGGGAAAATGATTGATCTTCCTCATTAACCTGTTTTTGTTCTCCCAGCGGCTCGTAAATTTCCACGGAGCTTTTCCTGCCCACCACATATACCCGGTCAACGAAGCGTGCCATGATTCTGTCTTGCGCTTCAAAATAGGTGTGATTGCTTATCAGAATTGAGGTGCCATAGGCTTTGTTAACACCCTCAAGGCGGCTCGCAAGATTGGCATCATCTCCCATAATGGTATAATTCATATGGGATTCCGTACCGATGTTTCCGACCACCATGGAACCACTATTCACGCCGATCCGGGCGTGGAGTTCGGGGTATCCTATTTCCATCCAGTGTTTTCTTAATTGCTGTAATTGCGCTTGCTGAGCCAGTGCGGCACGTACGGCGGATATCGCATGGTCAGGCATGTCCAGTGGTGCGCCAAAGAATGCGATAATGGAATCACCTTCATATTTATCGATGGTGCCGCCATGTTCCAGAATTATATCGCTCATGGCGGAGAGATATTGGTTCAGAAAATGCACCAGTTCCTCGGGGTGCATGGATTCAGAGAATGTGGAAAAACCTGCAATATCGGAAAAGATAGCGGTGATATCCTTTTTTTCACCGCCCAGGCGTAATGTTTCAGGATGGCGGGCCAGTTCATCCACCACATGCGGTGCCAGATAATGTGCAAAAGCATCATGAATAAAGATGCGCTTACGTGATTCGATAATATATTCGATAAGTGTGACAGGCGCGGCTGTCATTAAAACACCCAGAATAAGGTAAATTTCCTTCAGCCAGATGTTGTAGGAAGTGAACAGCCAGAAGGCCAAAAGCATGATGCATAATGGAACGCCGATCAGGGTGATGCCTTGTACCACGGCACCTCGACCCAATGCCAGCCATCCACAAAGCAGCCCGATGAACAGGACTCCCAGTAATTCGGTAATTTGCAACCATGTTGGACGGCGTAATTCCTGGTGATGAAAAATATTGGATATCACCGTGGCATGCGCCTCCACACCGGGAAATACAGTGTCAAAAGGACTGGCACGGGTGTCGAACACGCCCGTGGCGGTGATGCCGAAAAGAACAATTGAATCTTTGAATATAGCCGGGTTTACCTTGTCTTCCAGTACATCCGCCGCCGACACATATCGGAACGTGTGACCGGGCCCATAATGATTTATCAACATATTGCCACGCGTATCGGTTTCAATGCTTTTGCCCTTTAGCTGAAGTTCTTCTATGCCATGGTTGGACAAACGTATCGAAAGGGATGGCCATCCGAGAGCTATTCGCAGGGTTTGCAGGTCAAGGCTGGGGTAATAATAGCCGTTCAATTCAGCCACAAGGGGTACGCGGCGCACCAATCCGTCTGGGTCGGGAAAAAAATTAAAGAAGCCGGATATTTCCGCTGCTTTTGTAAATTCCGGCAGGTTGTTTGTTACAGCCCGCATACGAGGAACGAAATGGGAGATGTTACCTTCTTCCTGGGCTGTCATTGCCGATGGTTGTAGAAGCATTCCTTCTCGTGCAAGTTGTTTTGCTGCATTTGACGGTATCAAGGTGACTTGAGGATAAAAGAAATAACCCATACAAATGCGATCACGATATTTGCGCAATATCGCGGCAAACCTTTTGTCTACATCACCAATATTCTGATGTTGCTTCAACCATTGCGTGACCTCAGGGTTTGCCTTTCCGGTCAGTGTTATTCTTTTAAGGCTTTCCTGTATGGGGTTTTTCTGTGCTTCCGAGAACACCATATCCATTCCAATGACTTTACTTCCATATTTCCCCAGTAAACGGTCAACGATCAGGCCAATCTGGTCGCGTGACCAGGGCCACCGGCCAACTGTTTCAAGGGCGTGGTCATCGACCGCAACAATAAGAATATGAGAATCCGGTTGTATGACGCCACGCAGTTGAAAATGTGCGTCGAGTATTTTCAATTCTATCTGATTCAAAAAACGGGGTTGGATCATGGCGATGGCAAGCACGGTTAGCGACATTGCCACGATTAGTGGCAGGCCGAACCAGCGCTGTCTGTGTTCAAGAAATGTGCCGAATCTCTGTAGCATGCTCCCCTCTTTATCTGCCAGACTAGTCGTGAGGCGGTCGGCTTGGAAGCATTGCTACCGTGATCAGGATGAAATCAGTCGATGCGGGTACGTTCCTCAATTTCCTGGGAGGTCTTGCAATCAATGCATAGCGTAGTCACCGGACGGGCCTGCAGTCGTTTTACACTGATACTGCCGCCGCAGCTATCGCAAGCTCCAAAGCTGCCATCTTTAATGCGGTTTATGGCCTGATCGATCTTTTTGATAAGCTTACGTTCGCGGTCACGAATACGAAGATCAAAATTACGATCTGTTTCCACTGTGGCCTGATCCGTCGGGTCGGGAAAGGAGGTTTGTTCTTCCTGGTGCATGGACTGGATGGTTTGATTCAGCCCGTCATCAAGCTCCTTTCGCCAAGTGGCAAGTTGTTCCCTGAACTTATCGAGTTGTGTTTTACTCAGCGCCATTTTTAACCTCCAAAACCTTCATGTCTGATTCTTTCGCATTTAATATAGCCAAAATTTTAAGGCGGCGAACCTTAACGATTCATTACCCTCGTGTAAATGCGTTCAGGTATTCATCCGAGAACTGAAATGAGCATACCATATTTTTGCCAGTTCACATAGCGTCGGCGGTGTACAGAACGATGATAAACTGGTTGCCGCCTTGCCGATCCCGCAGGGGTTGATGGTGGCAAACCAGCGGGATTCAACCGATACATTCAACGCCATGCCGTGGTAAGCGATTTCTTTTGAAACGCGGATACCCAGTGCTGCGATTTTCCCGTGCTCTGTCCATACGCCGGGGAAACCAATGCGTTGTTCCGATGGCACGCCCAAGCCAGTCAGGGTGTCTATGCATGATTGTTCCAGCAGGCGCGTATATTGTTTTACACCCAGTCTACGTCTACGCAAATTGATAACAGGATAGAGCATCAGTTGGCCGGGACCATGAAATGTCGTTTCGCCGCCACGATCGGTTACAATGAATGGCGCTGGAAGTTCTTTTTCGAATCGATTATCCACGCCACGCCGACCGGTTGTATAGACCGGATCATGCTCACAGGTCCAGATGATTTCCTCCGCCTCTTCATCTGCAATTGTTTTGGCCCGCAATTGCATCTGCTGCCACATCAATTTGTATGGTTGTCGACCCAGCCACTCAAATGCGGGAAAATGTTGTCCGCTTTTCATCTGCGCATGATACATGCATCAATTCATTCAAAAATAGCCAAATTAGGTCATAATTTTGTGATGCAAGTCACAGTGAAAATTTATAGATTTTATTATGATCAAATGAAACTTAATACCAGAACCACTCTTGATTGCCCGAGGATATTGAAGCAAAGGAGACAAATATGAAGAAGCGTCTGATATTTGCTACGATGTTTGTAGCGGTGTTTACCACATCAATTGTTGATATGGTGTTGAAGAGCCGGGTGTCCAAGACCATCAATCCCGGAAGTTAGAGCACGGCTTGACTTAAAGCGCTGGAAAGCGTTTTTGCATTTTGCCTGTTCGGGTCAGTATTTATTTAGCGAACCGTCCACATCGTCGATCCAGCGAATGATGCCGCCAGCCAGATTTTTCACATTTGTGTATCCCTGCGATTTGAGAAACTCCACCGCCTGGGCCGAACGACCGCCCAGCTTGCAATGCACCACCACGTCCTGGTCCTTTGGCACCTCGGCAAAGTGTTGCGGAAGTTGTCCCAGTGGTATCTCCCAAGTGCCTTCGATGCGGCAAATAGCGACTTCATGCGGTTCACGCACATCCAGCACATACAGATCGGTATTTTCATCCCGCATCTGTTTCAGTTGAGCAGGGGTAATATCATCTTCAGCCAGAATTTCTTCTTCCTCTTTTGCTTCCGTTGGAGGCAGGCCGCAGAATTGTTCGTATTCCACCACCTCATGGATGGTGGGGTGCTCGCCGCAGGCAGGGCAGGCGGGATCGCGGCGTAATTTGACCTCGCGGAACTTCATGTCCATGGCATCATACAAGAGCAGCCGGCCAACCAGTGTTGAACCATGGCCGAGGATAATCTTGATGGTTTCGGTGGCCTGAATGAGGCCAATCACGCCGGGCAATACGCCCAGCACGCCGCCCTCGGCGCAGGAAGGCACCAGCCCCGGCGGAGGCGGTTCGGGATACAGGCAGCGGTAGCAGGGGCCATCCTTGTAATGAAATACGGTGGCCTGTCCTTCGAACTGGAAGATGGAGGCGTAGATCAACGGTTTGTCTTCCAGCACACAAGCGTCATTAACCAGATAGCGGGTTGGAAAGTTATCCGTGCCATCCACCACGATGTCGTAATCGCGCACAATGTCGCGCACATTATCGCGGCGGATACCGTCGCCGTGCAGGTTTACCTTGAGATACGGATTGATGCCAAGCATCTTGTCGCGCGCGCTTTCCACCTTGGGGCGTCCCACATCCGTGGTGAAATGGGCGATCTGGCGTTGCAGATTGCTTTCGTCCACCACATCGAAATCCACCAGTCCGATGGTGCCGACGCCGGCCGCAGACAGGTAGAGCGCTATCGGACTTCCCAGCCCGCCGGTGCCAATGCACACTACCTTCGCCTGTTTGAGTCTTTCCTGACCTTCCAGTCCCACCTGTGGCAGGATGATGTGGCGGTTGAAGCGCGCCAGTTCTTCAGGACTTAAAATATCAGACATACACTCTCCACATGGATTACAATCCGGTGGAGTATGGCGTCCGCAGCGGTGATGTTCAATGCAGTGCGTCCGGTGTATAAATGCGGCATGGGTATGATGGATGAATCAGTTAAAGGACATCGCGAGCGGTTGCGCGCCCGTTTTGCGACGCATGGTTTCGATGGCTTTCATGACTACGAAGTGGTTGAACTGCTGTTGACCTACGCGATTCCTCGCAGTGATGTGAAGCCGGTCGCCAAGCGTCTGTTGCATGCCTTTGGCACTCTGGCCGGTGTGTTCGACGCACCGGTGGCTGAGCTGGCGCAGGTGCAGGGTGTGGGTGAGAAGGCGGCGGTATTCCTGAGCCTGATCAAGCAGGCTGAATTACGTTATCTGGCTTCCGACCTGCCCGGCCGGAAGGTCTTCGACCGGCCGGACAAGGTGAAGGATCATCTCAGATTTCTGGTACAGGCACGTGGCATGGAATGTTTTGGAGCCATTTTCACGGACCAGCAACACCGGCATCTGGCCACGCAGATCATGTTCGAAGGCACGGTGGACCGTACAGCGGTTTATCCGCGCAATCTGATGAAACGGGCGCTGGAACTGGATGCCAAGGGTATGGTTATCTTTCATAATCATCCGGGTGGAACGCCCCATGCCAGCGAGGAGGATGTTACCCTGACTCGCCGTATGGTCGAGGCCTGTGCACCGCTGGATATCAAGGTGCTGGATCACTTCCTCATCGCTGGAACCGACGTGCTGTCGTTCAAGGAGAAGGGGTGGTTTTGATGGATTGAAATGTCTTGTCATGCCAACGGCAGGGAGTAAGATGATTTGTGGATTCGGCAGGCATTGGCCATGATCAAATACTTCAGTGCAGCCGTAACCCGGATGGTTTCAAGGAGGCAGCAATGAAATACCGTCAACGAGAACTACGAACCAGGATCATGTACATCATGCCGGTGGCAGTCATGCTTCTGTTTTTCGCACTACCAGCCCAGGCCAATCCCATGCGCATGTCTATGGGCATGTCCCATCACGGACAGCTCGGCCACATGCTCAGGCCGCACAATGCGGCGGCTCATTTCCTTGCCATGGCGAAGCCGCTTCAACTCACCGGCAAGCAGATTAATCACTTGATTAAATTACGCGATGCATGGATCAAGAAAAACAGTGTCAACGCGGCACAGCTGGCCGCGGTGCATGCCGATCTGCAGCGGTTGATCATGGCCGATCCCATTGATCTGAAGACGGTGGATCGGATTCTGGCGCAGACAGGTTCACTGGAGTCCGACCTGTGGCACGCCTTTGCTTTGCAACTGCACGACATCAAGTCCATGCTCACCGCCAAGCAGAAACAGCAGCTTGCGCAGATGCATCGCAGAATGGGTCGGCGAGGCATGGAGCATAAGTCCCCTCCCGGAAAATGATGGCTGTGGAAAAACGCTATGGATGCTGGATGAATTTGTTAGCAGTCGCTTACATTACGCCGTAGCTTTCTTGCCGGAGTTCGGGGGACATAATACATAACTACCCATCCTTCCGTTTTGGTCCCGGTTTCTTTTTTCGAAGTTCTCTACCAACTAGCCTGAATTATTCATAAACCTGTTTATGGCGTCACTTTTCACAGATTGTCGGCAATCGTAATGACACTGGAGTGGCATTGACATCCCATACAGCCATTTTTCATCATAGAGCAGGCTTATTTGTCTTTGCCAGCG
>JAUZQZ010000051.1 GCA_030950745.1 Mariprofundaceae bacterium
ATCCGACCTTGACGCATGGAAGCAATTGCAAAAGGCTCGCGCCAAGCTGTTTGATACAATCTTTGGACAGACACCACAGGCCGCATGAAACCAAACTACATGCAGCTACGTTTCAGGCTCATTTATGGATTGGAAAATACTTAAGGACAACACGGTTAGCTTTGAGGGAAGAGTCCTGCAAATCCCTGCGAATGAATACCGCCATCACTACGTCAAGGCCAGGGTGCGTATCCATCGCTACATCAATGCCGGAGAACCTGTGTTGGCCTGGTATCGGCACACCCTACAGGCTGACTGGGCTTCCCCCGCAGAGGTAAAACAGGATTTTCGGAATGCCAGTATCCTCAAGGATGGGAGGGTGGTGTTCAACATTGCCGGCAACAAATACCTGCTGGTGGTGTGGATCAACTATGCCTATCGGGTTGTATATGTCCGATTCATCGGCACCCACGCCCAATACGACCAAATTGATGTGCAAACGATTTAACGCTGGAGGTAACATGCTATGGACATTAAACCAATCAAAACCAATGCCGATTACCGCGCAACATTAAAGGAAATCGAAGCCCTGATGATGGCGGTGCCTGATACGCCAGAAGGTGAAAAGCTGGACATATTAGTCACGTTGATCGAAACCTATGAGCGAAAACATTTCCCCCTCGACCTTCCTGATCCGGTCGCGGCGATCAAATTTGAAATGGAGCAGAAAGGTCTGACGGCCAAAGACCTTGAACCTATGATTGGCAAACGTAATCGTGTTTATGAAATTCTGAACCATAAACGATCATTGACTCTCAAGATGATATGGCGGTTACATCAGGAATTAAATATTCCAGCCGAATCGTTGATCAAACCTTCTAACCCGGCGCATGCCTGAGCCACCAGGGTTTATGTATCCTTACACGGTGCTGACGTGGGATGGTGCGCCCGGAGGGATTCGAACCCCCGGCCCTCAGGTTCGAAGCCTGATGCTCTATCCAGCTGAGCTACGGGCGCATATTTGCAATCAGATAATGTTGCTGATCGCCGCCTTGCAGATATCAATCATCGGCCCGGGGAATAGCCCCAGTGCGACGACGGCAATGGCCGTCACCGCGACTGTTGCCTGCATTAAACGGCTTTCCGCGAAATCAAACGCCACCCGCTCTTCATCAAAGTAGATGTATTTGATCACGCGGAGGTAATAGAACGCACCCACAGCAGAGAACAGCAGCGCAGTCAAAGCCAGATACAGATGCCCGGCCTCCACTACGGCGATAAACACCACATATTTCGCCCAGAACCCGCCGAGGAATGGAATTCCGGCCAGTGAGAACAGGAACAGGCCCATCGCCAGAGCATATCCGGGACGCACCCTCGATAGACCCGCGAAATCATCCAGCAACTCACCCTGAATACCCTCGCGCCGCATCAGAATAATGATGGCAAACGCACCCATATTCATGAACAGGTAGACAGTCAGATACACCAGCACGCCCGCATAGCCATCCGCGTTGGCGGCAATCAGGCCGAGCATGGCGAAACCGATATGACCAATGGTCGAATAGGCCAGCATACGCTTGATATTGCGCTGGGCGATGGCCGCCAGATTTCCCACAGCCATGGTCAGCACCGCCAACCATGTCAGAATCGTGGTGTAATCGACTTGCAGCGCAGGCAATACGTCCGCCAATACGCGAATGAAGATCACCAGACCGGCCACCTTCGGGCCGATGGACATGAAGGCTGTGATGGGCGTGGGCGCTCCTTCATAGGCGTCCGGCGTCCACATGTGGAAGGGTGCAATCGAAACCTTGAAACACATGCCCGCAAGCAGAAAGACCATTCCCAGCATCAGCGCCATGTGTGCATCCGCACCCGCATGGGCTATACCAATGCCGGCTTTAGCAAAGTCGAACGTGCCCGTCACACCGTAAATAAAACTGATGCCGTACAACAGAAAACCGGAGGCAAGCGAGCCGAGAATAAAGTATTTTAATGCCGCCTCGGAAGATCGCAGCACATCCCGCTGATAGCCCACCAGCACGTAGGTGCATAGCGCCATCAATTCCAGCCCCAGATACAGGGTGACGAAATTCGGTGCGGAGGTCATCAGCATCATGCCCAACGTGCCAAACAACATCAGGGAATAATATTCGCCGGTATTGGGCTCATCCTTCATGTAATCCAGACTCAGAACAATGCCAAAGAATGTACCGGCGTAAATCAGCAACTTGGCATAGCTGGCAAAGGGATCAAGGATAAAGAATCCGTAAAAAGCGTTCACCGAATCCGGACTGGCCAGTTTGAGCGTCAGTGCCGCCGCAACCGCGCAGGTCGCCATCGCCGCATAAGCGCTCCATTGCTTACGTTCTTTCGGCAGAAACAGATCCCACAGCAAAATCGCCATGGCCATGACAGCGACGAACATTTCCGGAATCAGCGGGATAACGTCGGGAAGCGGGAATGTCACTTGTGTCATCGCATTGGCCTCAGTGAATCACAATTTGCTGTATATTTTGGGCTTGTGCCAACGCATGCGCGGCGGGCAATTTACTCGTGGTTGCCTGCACAATCAGATGCGAAACCGAGGAATGCAGCACGTCCAGTACCGGAATCGGATATAGCCCAAGCCATAGCACCAACACCATCAAGGGTGCAAAAAATGCCAGCTCGCGCACATTCATATCTGGCATGGCCTTGACTTCATCCTTGATCAGGTCACCCATAATGACGCGCTTGTACATCCACAGGGTATAACAGGCGGAAAGCACCACGCTGCTTGCGGCCAACACCGCCACCCACTTGGAAGAAATCAAAAATTCATATAACTGATCGGCGGAAAAAGTACCGATCAGCACCATGATTTCAGCGATAAATGCCGAAGATCCCGGCAATGCCACATTGGCCATACAGAACAACAGGGTCACCACCGCAAACACCGGCATCACATTGGCCACGCCACCATAAGCTGCAATCTCACGTGTGTGCATACGATCATAGAGTACGCCCACGCACAGGAACAGGGCGGCAGCGATGAAGCCATGACTGATCATGCCGAAGATCGCGCCCTCTATCGACTGCTGCGTAAACATGAATGTTCCCAGCGTTACAAAACCCATATGCGCGATAGATGAATAAGCGATCAGGCGCTTCATGTCCTGCTGCATCATGGCCACCAGCGAGATATAAATCACCGCTACCAGACTGAGCACGACCATTAATGGCACAAAATACTGTGAGGCATCCGGGCAGATCGGAAGAGAGAAGCGCAGGAATCCATATGCTCCCATTTTGAGCAGAATACCCGCCAGAATCACCGATCCGGCTGTCGGCGCTTCGGTATGTGCATCCGGCAGCCATGTATGTACCGGCCACATTGGTACTTTGACAGCAAAAGCGATAAAAAAGGCGATCCAGATCCATATCTGCCATGTAAAATCAAAGGGATAATCCATCAACGCCTGAATGTCGAAGGTGTGTCCCGCCTTGAAATACATGGCAAGAAGAGCAAGTAACATCAGCACAGAACCAGCCAGCGTATACAGGAAAAACTTGATCGTGGCATAAACGCGGTTGGTACCGCCCCACACTCCGATAATCAGAAACATCGGAATCAGCATTGCTTCCCAGAAGAAGTAAAACAGCATCCCGTCCAGTGCCGCGAACACGCCTATCAGCGTGGTTTCCAGCACCAGAAATGCAATCATATATTCCTTGATCCGTGTCTTAATGCATTCCCATGCGGAAACGATACACACCACCGTCAGCAGGCTGGTCAACAGGATAAATGGCATGGATATGCCATCCACACCCAAATGGTAATTAACGTTAAACGCAGAAATCCATGGATGAAATTCCTCGAACTGCATGTGCGCCGTTGCATTGTCAAAATATTTCCACAACGGCAACGTAAGCAGAAACGTTGCCACGGATACCGCCAGCGCCACCCAGCGTACTGCCATCTCTCCGCGCACAAACAACCAGATAAAGATGGCCCCCGCCATCGGCAGGAAGATACTCCATGTCAGAATCGGGAAAGACATCACGTTATTGAGTTCCATGCGCGCCTTTCCCCCCTATCCCTTCAGTACCAGATAGGTCAGCAGTACAAACACACCAATCACCATAGCAAAGGCATAGTGGTAGACCATGCCAGTCTGTGCAGCCCGCATGCGGTTCATGCCCGCAATCACGCCACCAATAATACCGCCGTGGATCAGGCCACGATCAATCATCGCCAGATCGCCTTTTTTCCAAAGGAATGTCCCGAAGTTCCGCGCGGGCATAATGAATATCTTCCAGTTCATTTCATCAAACCACCATTTGTTCAGCAGAAATCGGTGGACGCCGGAAAATGTTGCTGCCAGACGTGCCGGATATACTGTTTCGCGGAAATACATGAACCAGGCCGTTGCCATTCCTGCCAATGCAAGCACCAGCGCGCCGTATTCCAGCCAAAAGTGGCCTCCGGCAGAATGCTCCACCTCTTCCAGGCGCAACAGAGGATTATGCGCCTCCATCACGAAGATACTGTTTCCGAAGAAGTTATTGGCCGTTTCCACACCGGGGATATTCAGAATATTCGCTCCCCACCATCCGGCCACTGCCGCACCAATGGCCAGAATCATCAGCGGTACGGTAATCACCTTGGGCGATTCATGCAGGTGCGCCCTGGTTTCTTCCGGCACCCGATCCGAGTTGTGGAAGGTGAGGAAAAACATGCGGAAAGTATAGAATGCGGTCATGAACACGCCGGTCAATACCGACCAGTAGGCAAGCTCGCTGACCCATCCCATCCCGCGTACGGCAGCAGCTTCAATAATCAAATCCTTGGACCAGAAACCGGCAAAGGGAGGAATGCCGGACAGCGCCAGTGCGCCAATCAGCATCGTGATATAGGTGGCCGGCATGTATTTCCGTAGTTGCCCCATGCGGCGAATATCCTGATCGGCCATCACAGCATGAATCACGGAGCCCGCTGCCAGGAACAGCAGTGCCTTAAAATAGGCGTGCGTCATCAGATGGAAAATACCCACTGAATAGGCGGACACACCGCAGGCCACGAACATATAACCCAATTGGGAACAGGTGGAATAGGCGATCACCCGCTTGATATCATTCTGCACCAGACCAATGGTGGCGCACAACCATGCGGTGATAGCGCCAACCACGGTCACCATCGCCAGTGCCGTTTCGGAGAATTCAAACATAGGTGAAAGCCTCGCCACCATGAAGACGCCGGCTGTTACCATGGTGGCAGCATGAATCAGGGCGGAAATGGGCGTCGGGCCTTCCATGGAGTCCGGCAGCCAGACATGCAGCGGCACCTGGGCGCTCTTACCCATGGCACCGATAAACAGGGCAATACAGATAAAGGTAATGGCATCCATCTGCCAGCTCAGGAAATGCAGGCTATCACCTTGGCTGACGAACTGTGGTACGGCGGCAAAGACTTCTTTGTATTCAACCGTGCCGAAGTAATACCACACAGCCAGAATACCGATAGCAAAACCGAAATCACCCACGCGATTGACAATAAAGGCCTTCATGGCAGCCACGTTGGCATTCTCGCGCTTGAACCAGAAGCCGATCAGCAGGTAAGAGAACAGTCCCACCGCCTCCCAGCCAAAAAACAAGGTAAAGAAGCTGTTTCCCATGACCAGTACCAGCATGGAGAATGTAAATGCGGAGATATAGGAAAAGAACCGGGTGTAACCGGGGTCGCCATGCATGTAGCCGATGGTGTAAATATGCACGCAGGCTGACACAATGGTTACGGTCATCATCATGATGACTGTTAACTGGTCGATCATCATCCCCACCGGAACAACAAAGCGGCCGGAAAGCATCCATGTCCAGAAATTACCGTAAAATGATGCGCCATCGAGCACCTGCATGAACACGTGTACGGACAGCAGGGCGGCGCCGACCACGCCTGCAATGCAAATGATGTGCGACACTTTTTCCTTCAAAGCCCAACCGAACAGACCGACAATCAACGCCGCTGCCAATGGAAGCGCAGGAATCGCCAGTAGTTCGGTTGTACTCAGCATGGTGTCCACATGTTCTCCCTATCCCTGCAAGGTGTTGATATCTTCAACATTGATGGAACGCCGGTTGCGGTAAAATGCGACCAGAATCGCCAGTCCCACCGCCACCTCACTGGCCGCCACGGTCAGCACGAAAAAGATAAACACCTGCCCGCCGATGTCCTGAAGGAAATGAGAAAATGCGGCAAAGTTGATATTCACGGCCAGCAGGATCAGCTCAATGCACATCAGAATGACAATCACATTCTTACGATTTAGGAACAGGCCAACCACACCGATAGAAAACAGGCAGGCGGCCACGGCCAGATAAGAGGATAAGGGCACCATTACATTTTCACCTTGCGCAGGCGATCCGCAGGGTCCACATTCACCTGCCTGGAAATATTCTGGTACTTGGCATCTTTACGGACACGCAACGTCAGCACCACGGAGCCAATCAAGGCCACCAGCAAAATAATGGCTGCCACCTCAAAGCCCAGCAGATATCTGGTATATAACACTTTGCCAATCTCTACGGTATTATTGACATGCTGCGCCGCATGACCGGGATCAGGCATACCTTCCGGTGAAAATATACCACTGGAACCCGCCGCAACAATCTCAATAAACAACACCAGCGCAATCATACCGCCGATTGGCAGATAACGCAGGAATCCTTCGCGCAGCCCCGCGAAATTTACCTCCAGCATCATCACCACGAACATGAACAACACCATGACCGCACCCACATAAATCAGAATCAGAAGAATGCCGATGAATTCTGCATCGAGCAGGAAAAATAATCCCGCCGCGTTAAAGAAACAGAAAATCAGGAACATCACGGAATGCACCGTATTGCGAGACATGACCACGCCGAGCGCAGCCATAACGGCCAATCCCGCAAACATGTAAAAGAACCCGAGTTCCAGCATTTCCCCTCCGTTTCCTAGCCCTTAGCGGTAACGCGCATCGGCAGCGATGTTCGCCGCGATCTCGCTTTCATAACGTTCGCCTACTTTCAAAAGCATATCCTTGGTATAATAAAGTTCCGCACGTGTTTCCGTTGCAAATTCAAACACCTGCGTTTCCACGACCGCATCAACCGGACATGCTTCCTGACAGAAACCGCAATAGATGCACAAGGTCATATCAATATCATAACGCGTGGTACGGCGCGTGCCGTCATCCCGCTCCTCGGATTCAATCGTAATCGCCAGTGCCGGACACACCACTTCGCACAGCTTGCAGGCAATGCACCGCTCCTCGCCGCTGGCATAACGACGCAGGGCATGTAATCCACGGAAACGCGGTGAAAGCGGTGTACGCTCCTCCGGGTATTCCACCGTAATCTTCTTCTTGAACAGGTACTTGCCCGTGAGCATCAGACCACGGAACAATTCCATGAGCAGCCATGTTTTTACCGCACGCTTAATCATACTCATAATGCCGATCCCGGTCGCCAGAATCCGATAATATCAGACAGTACCGGTGTATAAATAGAAATACCAATTACTGCAATCCACACCAGTGTTACGGGAAGGAACACCTTCCATCCCAAGCGCATCAACTGATCATAACGGTACCTCGGGAATGTCGCCCGGAACCAGATAAACATAAAAATGAGGAAGGCCGTCTTGCCCAGCAACCACACCGTGCCGGGAATCACATCCAGGAACGGGAAGGGCGCATGCCACCCGCCCAGGAACATGATGGCCGTAATCAGGCTAATCAGGATCATGGCGCCATATTCCGCCAGTGAAAAGGTAGCAAACCACATCCCTGAATACTCGACGAAGAAACCTGCCACAATCTCGGACTCGCCTTCCGTCAGATCAAACGGGGAACGGTTGGTTTCTGCCACGCCGGAAATAAAATACACCAGAAACACGGGAAAGAGGGGAATAAAATACCAGTGCCAGAAGCCGCCTGATTGGGCACGCACAATCTCTGCCAGATTCAGGCTCCCCGACAACATCAATACGCATACAATAGCAAAGCCCATGGCAATCTCATACGACACCATCTGACATGTAGCACGAATCGCCCCCAGAAATGCATACTTGGAATTGGATGCCCACCCCGCCATCAAAATTCCGTAAATACCCAGGCTCGAAATCGCCATCACGTACAGCACGCCAATGTTCAGATTGGAAATCGCCATGACATGCGCCACTTCCCACAATCCGCCCAGTGTCGTCTCGCCAAAAGGTACTACGGCAAAAGCGACCAGCACAGGTAACAAAGACATCACAGGTGCTGCCACAAACAAAAATTTGTTGGCTGTCGTTGGGATAATCGTTTCCTTCAGAAACAGCTTCAAACCATCGGCAATCGGCTGGAGCAATCCGGCCCAGCCAACCCGATTACAACCCTTGCGTATCTGCATCCAGCCGATGACACGCCGCTCGGCATAGGTGATATAAGCCACGGAAAGTGCTACCGGTATCGCAATAGCCAGAACCTCCAGCGCCCAGATGCCCGCGGTTATGGCTGTATCCAGCCAGCTCATGTATTCCCTCCATGCAATTTGACGAAACGTTCATTGGACAAATCACCGGCCACACCACGCTTGGCCACAAACAGCACGCCCGGCGACACATCATCGCGCGTACCGATTTTGAACTGCTGTTCACCCTGATCGGAGGACACGGTCAGCACACCCGGCTCCAATCCAAGTTCCTTCAGGGTCTCAGGATGCACCAGAACATCGTCCAGGGCGTGTAGTTCACCGGCATGCGACAATAACGCACTGGCCCGCGCCCACATACTCTCACGATACATCGAATAACGACTGACCACATCCAGTTGATCAGCGGAAGCATCCGGGTTGGCAGGCAAGTATACTGCCTTGCTATTACGCCGGGTTGCCATCATGAAACTATCAACCTCATGTGCCTGCCATGCCTGAGCAAGGTCGGGAAGGAATCGCTTAACATGCTCACGCAGTTCTTCCATGTTTACCGCAGGCACATCCTCACCCATGGCCTGAACCAGCCGCATCATCACTTTCCATAGGGGTCGCTCCTGACCCAAACGGCTGATGGGATTGTCGGCCACGCGCACGCGGCCTTCCATATTGATAAAAGTTCCTTCAATCTCGGAATAGGCGGCAGCCGGCAACATCACATCCGCTCGTTCACTGATCTGACCCGCTATCGCACCTACCTGCACCAATGGCACGTTATCAAGCGCCGCCTGCGCCTGCGCCGGGAATAAACCATCGCCTACAGGATCGCTGCCAATCAACAGAAGCACATCCAGTTTCTTGTTTGCGGCGGCATCAAAAATCTCGCCCGCAGAGACCCGGATATCACCGAACACTGCCGACAACGCCTGCCCGTTCATGCCCTCCGGCACCAGATTACGACCATCGGATTCCGTTTCAGCATGTCCGCAACCACGCATCAACAGATCCAGACCGTGAATCAACGCCGCAGCATCCGGATGGCAGCGGATTTCCTCACCTGCAATCAGCGAACAGGAATCGGCCATCAATGCATCGCCAAGAAGTTTCCCGGCTTCATGGCGCTCCCGGGTCGCTGCCATCCATGCATCCATGCCCGCCGCACCCTTACCCAGATCCGTGACCTGCTGCATGGCACGGGCAATGACAGCCGGCCAGTCGCGTGGCCGGATCAATGCATCATGCGTCGGCTCGGCATTGGTGCGGTAATTCATCGATCCAATACGTGTTACCGGCTTTCCATCCCTGAGGCGTTTACGCAAACGTTGCATCACCAAAGGCAGCCGCTGGCGTAAATCCGATCCAAGAATCACCACTTCATCTGCATCTTCAATCTGCTGTGTGGTCTGTGAAAAACCTTCTTCGAAGGCAAACGGGCGCATATCGCGCCGGTGTAAATCAAAAGCCACTTTGGCATCCGGAAAGACTGCATCATGCAGCAGGCGAATTGCGGTAAACCCTTCCACACTCCAGTCCGGCGAGAATAAAACCCCGACCCGTTTACCGGACAGCAGTTCTGTGGCGCAGGCAACGGCTTCATCCCAACTTGATTCGATCATTTTATCCTGCTCGCGCATCATCGGCGAAAGAATCCGATTATCCGAACGGAAAGCATCATAAACATAACGTCCACGATCACATATCCACGGTTCCGGACTTGCATCAACCGGCTGAATACGTATCACTTCGTTCCCACGCGATTCGATATGGATATCGCAACCATTGGGACATTGGGTGCAGGTGGATTTGTGCCGGGCCAATTCCCACGGACGGGCCACGTCGTGCGATGGTCCATCAAGCAATGCGCCCACCGGACAAATATCAGGCAAATTGCCGGAAAGTTCGGAACTCAGGCATTCGTCCACAATCCCGGCAATAGTCATTCGATCACCACGACCCAGCACGCCCATGTCACCCGTTCCCGCAATTTCATCGGCAAAACGCACGCAACGGGTACAATGAATGCAACGGGTCATACAAGTGGTGACAAAAGGACCGAGTTCGTAATTTGTCACAGCGCGTTTAGTTTCAGTATAACGGCCTTTCGAAACACCGTATTCCATGGAATAATCCTGTAATTTACATTGGCCACCCTGATCGCAAACCGGACAATCCAGCGGATGGTTGATGAGCAGATATTCCATGGTCATCTGGTGATCTTTATCCAGACTCTCGCTTTGTGTACAAACCTTCATCCCCTCGGCCACAGGCGTACAACAGGAAGCCGCCGGTTTTCTCCACCCTTCAATCTCCACCAGGCACATGCGACAATTGGCCGCAACAGACAACTCGGGGTGATAACAGAAATATGGCACATCCGCGCCATGAGTCCGGCAAGCCTCCAAAATACTGGTGCCGGGCGGGACGCTCACTTCCACATCATTGATAAACAACGTCGTCATGCTGCCTTCTCCACAATGCCTGCCTGCACCACCTCGGGAAACAGTCTGATCACGGACAGCACCGGCCCCGCCGCGCCATCAGCCAGCGCGCAAATTGTCCGCCCTGCCATATGTTTAGCGGCATCCGTCAACACGTCCATATCACCGGGTTGTCCCTGGCCGCGTTCAATCCGGCTTAATACATGTTCAATCCAACCCGTGCCCTCGCGGCAAGGCGTACATTGCCCGCAAGACTCATGTGCATAGAAGTGAGCCAGACGGCGGGCCACTGCCAGCACATCTGCCGTTTCATCCATGATGATAATCGCACCGGAACCCAGCATGGACCCTGCCTTGGCCAAATCGTCAAAGGTCAGTGGAATATCATATTGGTCTGCCGTCAGCCATGGTGAGGAGGAACCGCCCGGAATAATGGCCCTGGGAACCGAACCATGCTGCAAACCACCGCAATATTCTTCGATCAAAGTCTTCAGCGGCGTTCCCATCGGCACTTCGTAATTACCGGGCTTATTCACATGACCGGAAACGGAGAAAATCTTCATACCGGTATTATTGGTCACGCCGATTTTTGCATGCCATTCTCCGCCATATTCCAGAATGGCCGGAATGGTGGATAGTGTTTCCACATTGTTCACAACGGTCGGGCAACGATAAAAACCTTCCACGGCCGGAAACGGCGGTTTGAATCGAGGACGTCCCGGTTTGCCTTCCAGCGACTCAATCAATGCTGTTTCTTCTCCGCAAATGTAAGCACCCGCGCCGCGATGGACGGTCAGGTTCATCGAGAAGTCCGTGCCCAGGATATGTTCGCCCAGTAAATTTGCCGCATAAGCCTCACGAACCGCTTCATTCAGCACATTGGCCTCATGCAGAAATTCACCGCGAATATAGATATATGCGTCATGAACATCGAGCGCAAAGCCCGCCATAATCATGCCTTCAATCAACAAGTGCGGATCAAACCGCATGATGTCACGGTCCTTGAACGTTCCCGGCTCACCCTCATCCGCATTACACAAGAGATAGGTCGGCTTGCCCGTATTGCGCGGCACAAACGACCATTTTAGCCCCGTCGGGAATCCCGCACCACCGCGCCCGCGAATACCCGACGTTTTCACCTCGTCAACAATCCTCGCGGAATCAAACTCTTTAAATACCGTTGGCAGAAACTTGTAGGCGCCATTCTTTTTCGCCACCTCAAGCCGCCGCTGATCGGGGATATGAATACGGTCAAAACAAATCGCCTTCACCTGTTTTGGATCGGAGGAAATCACGCCGCGCCTCCCTCCGCCCGAGCCTGGGCAATCACTTCATCCATATGTGCAGTATCCACCCGCTCATGGTAAATATTATTCACCTGCACCACCGGCGCACCGCCACAGGCACCTGCACACTCCACCTCAGTAACGGTGAACATGCCATCCGGTGTGGTCTCTCCCACTTTGATACCCAACGAATCACATAAATGAGACGCCAGTTCATTGGCCCCGTTAAGCATACACGAAGCATTGGTGCAGACTTCCAGCAAATATTTTCCACAGGCCTGCTCACGAAACATGGTGTAGAAGGTCACCACCTCCCGCACGGCCATCAGTCGGATACCCAGCACATCAGCCACCAGTTGCTGCGCTTCCATCGATAAATAACCAAAATCATCTTGCGCCATATGCAAGACAGGTAGCAATGCTGACTGCGCCGCCGGGTAACGCGCTATAACCGCCTTGATCTCGGCCAGACGCGCATCAGAGAAACAGGGGTGTTCGGCGGCACTCATCGGTCAATGCTCCCGAAGACGACATCCTGCGTGCCAATAATGGTCACGACATCAGCAATCATGTGGCCGCGGCACATGAAATCCAGTGCTTCGAGATGCGCATAATCAGGCGCCCTCACCTTAATGCGGTAAGGTTTGTTGGAACCGTCGGAAACAATATAGACGCCCAGTTCACCCTTGGGCTGCTCCACCGCTGCATAGACTTCACCGGCAGGCACATGGAAACCCTCCGAGAAATATTTGAAGTGATGGATCAATGCCTCCATATCTTCTTTCATTTCGGCGCGGGGAGGATTGGTAAGTTTGTAATCATGCACCTTCACCGGACCCGGATGAGCCGACAACCACGCAATACATTGTTTGACGATTTCATTGGACTGACGCATTTCTTCAACACGTACCAGATAACGGTCATAACAATCACCTGTTTTGCCCACCGGTATATCGAAATTCATCCTGTCATAGACTTCGTACGGCTGGGTCTTGCGTAAATCCCAGGCCACGCCCGAACCCCTGAGCATCGGGCCGGTAAAGCCCCATGCCAAAGCTGATTCCTTATCGACGATGGCAATATCCACCGTGCGTTGTTTCCAGATGCGATTTTCGGTCAGCAAGGTTTCGTATTCATCCACATAACCCGGAAAGCGCTCCGTGAATCCGGCAATTTTTTCAAGCAACCCTTCGGGAAGGTCCTGACTCACGCCACCCGGACGAAAATAAGCGGCATGCATGCGCGCCCCGGACACAGCCTCATAATAATCGAAGATATCTTCACGCTCACGGAAGCAGTAGAGAAACACGGTCATCGCGCCAATATCCAGCGCATGCGCGCCCAGCCACAGACAATGATTCAAAATACGTGTGAGTTCCGAGAACATCACACGGATGTATTGCGCCCGCTCCGGCGGCGTAATGCCAAGAAGCTTCTCCACAGCCAGCACATAAGCATGTTCGTTGGCCATCATGGATACATAATCAAAACGGTCGAAGTACGGCAGGTTTTGAAGGTATGTCTTGTATTCAAACAGCTTCTCGGTACCGCGATGCAGCAATCCGATATGTGGGTCTGCTCGCTCGACCACCTCGCCGTCCAACTCCAGCACCAGCCGCAATACACCGTGGGCGCTTGGATGTTGTGGACCGAAGTTAATCGTGTAGTTCTGAATCTCAGCCACGATCCACTCCCGGGAAGGTCCTGGGAATTAACACCCGATTTTTCAACTTGTTTGGCTTATAGATGCAACGCCACTGTGCGTCATCAAAAAACAGCTCCACCCGCCCTGTTAACGGAAAATCCTTGCGAAGCGGATGCCCTTCAAAGCCGTAGTCCGTAAGCAGGCGGCGCAAATCAGGATGATTCACAAACAGGATGCCATACATATCAAAGGCTTCGCGCTCGAACCAGTTGGCCGTCGGCCATACTTCCGTCACCGACTCGACCAGATCGCGTTCATTCAACGGAATTTTTAAACGGATACGTTTATTTTTTGCCACGGAAAGCAGGTGATACACCACCATAAAGCGCGGTGCATCTGCTTCATGATTCGGATGTTCCGACATGTCCAGGCCGCACAGATCAATTAACTGCTCAAATCCCTGCTTCTGTTTAAGGTAATGACATGCCTCCACAATCGCTTCCTGCGCCAATACCACCGTTGGCATATCAATGCCATCCGACGTCTCCAGAATCTGATCACCAAAACGACTCTTGAGCCCTTCTACCTCGGGCGATAAAACCAACGCTGTCTGGGTTTCCTGTTCGTCCATCAATTTCTACCGTGCAATTGTGTTGGTGCGTTTAATTTTTTCCTGCAACTGGATAATGCCATAAATCAGCGCTTCCGCTGTTGGCGGACAACCCGGCACATAAATATCCACGGGTACAATACGGTCGCAGCCGCGCGTAATCGCGTAGGAATAATGATAATAACCGCCGCCATTGGCACAGGAACCCATCGAAATCACCCAACGCGGCTCGGCCATCTGGTCATAAACTTTGCGTAGAGCCGGAGCCATTTTATTCACCAATGTTCCGGCCACAATCATCACGTCTGACTGGCGCGGACTGGGGCGAAACACCACACCGAAGCGATCCAGATCATAACGCGACGCACCGGCATGCATCATCTCGACCGCGCAACAGGCCAGACCGAAGGTCATCGGCCACAATGATCCCGTACGGGCCCAGTTAATCACCTTGTCCGCCGTCGTGGTGACAAAACCCTTATCGAGGATGCCTTCTATTCCCACTGCAACGCCCCCTTCTTCCATGCATAAACATAACCCACCAGCAAAATGACCAGAAACAACAGCATTTCAATAAGCCCAAAAATACCGATTTGGTCGAGCACGACAGCCCACGGGAACATGAATGCTGTTTCCACATCAAAGATTACAAACAGGATAGCCACCAGATAAAAACGCACATCAAATTGCATGCGTGCATCTTCAAAGGCTTCAAAACCACACTCATAAGCGGAGAGCTTTTCAGCATCCGGTTTTTGGGAGGCGACCAATACGGTCAGCATAAGCGGCATAGCGCCCATCGCAAATGCAACAAGGATAAAGATGAAAATCGGCGCATATTGCGTGGCCAAGTAGCTGGCAGCCATATTCCCCCCCTTATTGAAATGATCCCGGTCCTGATAAAACAGTAACGCACGACTCAAACAGGCGTAGCGTAACTATCAGCGCCAGCCCGCCGCTGTCAAGCCTGTGAAACCACCAAATAGAATGTGGAAATGGCAGAAATGTCACTTAGCTCCAGAAATGAGTACTTTCGGACTGAGGCGGGGAAGTATTCGGCCTTCCAATCTCACCCCTTCGGGGCCGCCCTCGCTACACTGCGGCATTCAAACACTCGCCCTGCCGGACTCACCCGCTACGCAGCCTCTCCTCCCACCCATAAAAAAACCGCCTTGCGGCGGTTTGTTTTTTGGTGGAGGCGGCGGGAGTCGAACCCGCGTCCGAAAATCATCAACTCACAGATCTACATGCTTAGTCCATTCAAACAGCACCTGACGAAAACTGAACGGACAAGGCATCCATCAGGTCGGTTCGTTAAGGTTTAATTCCTTCGCCACGAGCCTCCGGCAACCGGAACGATCCCATCTAAATGACCCCGGATTCCCAATGGATGGGCACCTCAAGAGCGGGGTAACTTACGCAGCGTAAGCTAGTTCTACGTCGTCGTTGGCAGTTAATTGCCGTTGGCCTTATTACGGGGAAGCCAACCCGGCATGCACTATGAGGGTCAGCATCTCCGTCGAAACCGGGACGCCCCCATAATCAATATTGAATGATACGCTTTTATGAAATTCGAGACAAGTCCTTTGGTTTTGGACTGGCAGTCACTATGCTAACCCCATGAGCGCGCCGGAAATCATCAGAGAGCTTACGGAAACATTCGCCGCCAATCTGGATGCATATAAGAGCGGCGCGTTCAACGAGGCGCAGGTGCGCATCCAGTTCATCAATCCGATGCTTGAGGCGCTGGGCTGGGATGTATCGAACAGGGCCGGGTATACGGAAGCCTACAAGGATGTCATCCACGAGGATTCGCTGCGCATCGGCAGCGCGGTGAAAGCGCCGGACTATTGCTGCCGCATCGGCGGGGCGCGCAAGTTTTTCGTCGAGGCCAAGAAGCCCTCCGTCAACATCAAGGAAGATATCCATCCAGCCTATCAGCTCAGGCGTTATGCCTGGTCGGCCAAGCTGCCGCTATCCATCCTCACCGATTTCGAGGAATTCGCCGTGTACGACTGCCGGGTGAAACCGGCCAAGGCGGACAAGGCTTCGACGGCGCGCATCCTGTACATGCGCTTTGAGAAATATGCGGAGCGCTGGGACGAGATTGCCGGGGTCTTCACCCGCGAGGCGATTCTCAAGGGCTCCTTCGATAAATATGCCGCCTCCCACAAAAGGCGCGGCACTGCCGAGGTGGATGCGGCCTTTCTGGCCGAGATCGAGCACTGGCGCGAAGAGTTCGCCAAAAATATCGCCCTGCGCAATGCGGCGCTCTCCCAGCGGGAACTGAACCATGCCGTGCAGCAAACCATTGATCGCATCATCTTTCTGCGCATCGCCGAAGATCGCGGCATCGAGGATTACGGCCGCCTGATGGCCCTGCAAAACGGCAAGGACGTGTACAAACGCATGCTGGAGCAGTTCCGCGAGGCCGATGCCAAATACAACTCCGGCCTGTTTCATTTCCACCATGAGAAGGGGCGCGCAGGTTTCCCGGATGAATTAAGCCCGATCCTTGTGATGGATGACAAGGTGTTGAAACCCATCCTGAAAAGCCTGTACTACCCGGACAGTCCTTATGAGTTCTCCGTACTGCCCGCCGACATCCTCGGCCAGACCTACGAGCAGTTTCTCGGCAAGGTGGTTCGCCTGACGGCAGGCCACCGCGCCGTGGTGGAAGACAAACCGGAGGTGAAAAAAGCGGGCGGCGTTTACTACACGCCCACCTACATCGTGGATTACATCGTTCAGCACACCATCGGCAAGCTGCTCGAAGGCAAAACATCGAGACAGGTAGCCAAACTCAGAATATGTGACCCGGCCTGCGGTTCCGGTTCCTTCCTGCTCGGCGCGTATCAATGCCTGCTGGACTGGCATTTGAAGTGGTACGTTGAAAACAACCCCGAAAAGTGGGCGAAGGGCCGCGATCCCAAAATCTATCAGGTGCTCAAGGGAGAATGGCGGCTCACCACGGCGGAGAAGAAGCGCATCCTGCTGAACAATATTTACGGGGTGGATATTGACCAGCAGGCGGTGGAAGTTACCAAGCTCTCCCTGCTGCTCAAGGTGTTGGAGAATGAAACGCAGGACACGCTGGGCCGCCAGATGTCCATGTTCCACGAGCGCGCCCTGCCCGATCTGGCCACCAACATCAAATGCGGCAATTCGCTGATCGGCCCGGACTTCTACGATCAGCAGGATTTGGGCCTGATGGATGAGGAAGAACGCTACCGCATCAACGTCTTCGCCTGGCAGACCGAGTTCCCGGACATTTTCACCGGCAAGGCTCCCGGTTTCGATGCCGTAATCGGCAATCCACCGTATGGGGCTGTCCTTTCAAAAGAAGAAATATCTTTCCTCCTATCCAATTTCAAGCTTCAGAATTACCAGCTTGACACCTATTTTCTGTTTGTTGAGAAAAGCTTTGACTTGTTAAGGAATAACGGATTGTTTGGTATGATTATCCCAAACACTTGGCTGCTGAATCTTCAATCCAAACGAATTCGACTACAGCTATTCAATCAGACTCAGATCGAATTCCTTGTTCACTATCGCCGACCAGTATTCTCTAAAGCTACAGTCGATACTGAGATTATAATTATCAAGAATCGTCGGCCCAATAGCTCTCATGAGATTGATGTCGAAGTTGTTGAAAAGGATGGTTCCTCAGCAAACCACAAGGTTTCCCAGAAGCGATGGCAGTCAGGCAATGGCGCTTCAGTAAATATCTTTGAGCGTTCGGAGTGGATTGCCCTTGCCGACAAGTTGCACCGCTTTACCAAATTAGATGATGTATGCGTCATTACTCAAGGCTGCAAACCCTTTCAGGTTGGGAAAGGTAAACCACATCAAACAAGAAACATTGTTGATGAAAAACCTTTTGTGGGAGAAGTCCAAAGGGATTCTGCGTTTAGACCCTTGCTTCGTGGAAGCCTCATTAAGAGCTATCGAATTCTTTGGGATAACAATTATTGGATTAGCTTTGGGGATTGGTTGGCCGAACCACGCTATTCCGCAAGCTATGAAGCTCCAGAAAAGATCGTTATCAGACAAACAGGGGATTCCCTGATTGCTACCCTGGATCGTGATCAATTCATTGTCCGCGATAATTTATACACGATTGTGCCAAGACAGGAGGAGATTACACTGCCCTTCATTCTTGGCCTCCTGAACTCAAGGCTTCTTACTTGGTTCTATCAATCGATTCTTAATCCAGAAATGGGCGAAGCTCTTGCACAAGTAAAACGTGGCCATCTTGCTCGCTTACCAATTGCTCCGCTCAAACTAACCGAAACCAATGACAAAGCACGGCATGAGCGCATGGTGGTACTGGTTGAGCGCATGCTTTCACTGCACAAGCAGCTTGCAGCGGCAAAAACCGGACACGATAAGACCATGCTCCAGCGCCAGATTGCTGCCACCGATCATCAAACTGACCGACTGGTCTATGATCTTTACGATCTAACCTATGAAGAAATAGCCATCGTGGAAGGACGAGATATCGAAAATGAGTGTTGACCAAGAGTTAATAAAAGAGAGACGAACTGTTGAAGAAGAGCTTGGTAAGCTTCTCCATGTTGATCGTCTTGATGGTCTGGCAAACCACGATGCATTAAATCTTCTCGGCATGCTGGTGAATGAGGCTGATGATACTCGATGTGTAGAAAAGGTGGCACGAGCACTTAATTGGTGCGACCAATTGAACTCTCGCGAATGGAGCGGCAGCGAAGCAGTTCGTTTCCATTATAATTGGGCAAATGCGTGGGCGGCTCGTCGTCATATATTGATGAATGACGCAAGCAGCTCATCCTGGGAATGGAATCACCCGGAATTGGGGCAAGAACTGTTTCATCTCCGAATGGCAATTAAAGAGCCTGAGTTCGATTCTTCTGAAAATTATCAAAAGTGCCAGATTTATGTGAATACAGCTAATGCACTGAATACGCTCGGTCGCCCAGTGCAAGCATTAGAGTATTGGAATCGGGCCTTACAAATTATTCCAAATTATGGAATGGCTTTGGGCAACCACGGTTTAGGGTTAATGAGCTACGCTCGCCAACTGTATGACGGTGGGCATGCGATGGTTCTGATGAAGTTTGCCTATGAGGATTTTAAATCCGCCATTTCCGCAGGTGCTTATTACGAGGATAATGGATACGAGACTGTGAAGACAGGTATGGAAACGGAAGCAAACAATATTGAAACGCACATCGACCTTGCGGTGGTGAATTCTACTCTCGACTTGCATCATCATAGTCTGGGAGAGTCAAAGGAGGAGCAGGAATATCGCAGATGGTGTTTAACGCAAAGGCTTTTTCTCAATCCGATAAATGACTTGGGTACGTATCCAATTGCCGCGCGAGATATATTTGGGCTTCCATCAATCACTGTATCAATAAAAGAACCGCCTGTTTTATATGGTTTTTTTAACCAGTTAAAACAGGAGTATGTGTCAGCGCGTTATATGTATTACGAAGGGATATGCAGCGATGGCGTTCACTTTTCGGATAGAGATGTAGCATTAGTGAATACCTTGGACTATCCAGCCTATTCGATTGCGGTTGAGCGCGAAAAAGTGGCTTTCCGGTTACTTTATTCTATCTTTGATAAGCTGGCTTACTTCATCAATAGTTATTGGCGATTAGGTATGCCGGAAAAGCAGGTAAGTTTTCGTTCGGTCTGGGTTCAAAAAGGCAAAACAGGCAAGGTTTCATCCTTACGAGATCAGTTTGATGGGTATGAAAACTTGCCAATGCGTGGTTTGTACTGGCTTAGCAAAGATATTCTAGAAAACGATGCCATGCTGGAATTCCGGGGACATAATACATAACTCTCCTCACCATGCCCTCAAACTGCTGTTCATTCCTTCTATCGTCAAATAATTAAGTATTGTGTCACGAATGGCACTAACTTTTACTTCCACGATAAGAAGGTTTCTGCCACATCGCTGGACTAAAATATCGAGCCGTGCACCTACCGTTGAAGAAAGT
>JAUZQZ010000052.1 GCA_030950745.1 Mariprofundaceae bacterium
GTGGATGAGCGGCAATCCCACTTTGAGTCCATTTTCGGGGTGGAATGAGGTGCATGGTGGTTCCATGGACCGAAATTCCAGCTCGGAAATGGGCCGAAGTGGGGAAGCCGATTGCCGCTCATGAGTTTTGCAAGTGGCTCAGATCACGCAGTATTTGCTCGGCAGCTTCCATGTCCGCGCCATGCACCATTACACGCGCATCGGTAATGCCGGGCAGTGGCATCAACGCATGCATGCCTGCATCGTCCACCCGGTATTCAATACCCTTCTCATCCAGCACATCGCACAGAATTTGCAAAGCAATCATATCAGTGATTTTTGATAACAACTTCATGACCGGAAACCTAAGTTAAGCTGACATACACGTCACGGTTTAACCCCTTTTATGTTTTTCTACGTTTCTATTTATCAGCAGGCAAATGCTTGTGAATTCAATTCAGGAGAAACAACTATGACATCTACACATCGAAATCTCGCACTGTTATGTGCAGGCATCATTACCATCACCGCATGCGGCACGGATCAGGTCACCGATACCGTAACAAATCATCCAGACCAAACCGTCGCGGCTCAATCATCAGGCACCATGCAAAAAAGATTGAACCAGTCGCCGGTCGCCAAGGTTGAAGAGGAAGCCAAAGAGGATGTCTCCGTAAGCATAGGCACACCGGTGGCCAGCGGCAGGATCATGAGGAAAATGAGACCGGCAGCAAAGATGGTGATCGGATTAAATAGTCTGTCCGGATACTATCCGCTCAGGAATAACATCCGCCTGCCGAGTGAGCCGCTGGATCGTGAAAACTATGCGCATGTCGATACCAGTCCTGTCAAACTCGTGAACGAACATCCTGTTTCCACATTCAGCATTGATGTCGATACAGGCGCTTACGCCAATGTTCGCCGTTTCCTCAATCAGGGGCGAATTCCGCCAAAGGATGCCGTCCGTATCGAGGAAATGATCAATTATTTCTCCTATCATTATCCGGCCCCGGAAAACACAAAGCAGCCATTTCGTGTCATAATGGAACTGGCGCCCACGCCGTGGAATCCGAAAACCCGCCTTCTGCACATTGGCATACAAGGCTATAAATTACAGCGAAATGAATTGCCTCCCGCCAATCTGGTATTTTTGCTGGATGTGTCCGGCTCCATGCAGTCTCCCAATAAGCTGGGGCTGCTGAAATCCGCCTTGAAGCTGCTGGCAGGGCAAATGGGCAAAAAGGATCGCATCTCTATCGTGGTCTATGCAGGTGCATCCGGTGTTGTACTGGAACCCACCTCCGGCAACCTTCATGCCCGAATCACCGCCGCGCTGGATGCACTTCAGGCGGGAGGCTCCACCAATGGCGCAGCCGGAATCAGGCTGGCCTATTCTCTGGCCGAACAGGCTTTCATCAGGAACGGAATCAACCGGGTAATTCTGGCTACCGATGGTGATTTCAATGTCGGAACGGTTAATTTCGATGCTCTGGTAGATTTGATTGAGCAAAAGCGTAAGTCCGGTATTTCGCTGACCACGCTTGGATTCGGAACAGGGAATTACAACGATCGGTTGATGGAACAACTGGCCGATGCAGGCAATGGCAATTATGCCTATATCGATACCATTAACGAGGCGCGCAAGGTGCTGGTGGACGAAATATCATCTACTCTGAATACCATTGCCAAAGACGTAAAAATCCAGATCGAATTCAATCCGGAAATGGTTTCTGAATATCGGCTGATTGGATACGAGAACCGCATGCTCAAACGTGAGGACTTTAACAACGACAAGATAGATGCCGGTGAAATTGGTGCCGGTCATTCGGTGACCGCGCTGTATGAAATCACACTTGCAGGCAGTCAGGGCAGGATCAACCCGCTGCGCTACGGCGGTGGCCAGCAAGAGAAAGCCGAAAGACACGGGAATGAAATCGCTTTCCTGCGGCTTCGCTACAAGAACCCGGATTCCGATCACAGTAAACTGGTCGAAATTCCTCTGAGTCAAAATATGCTGCAACACCGGCTTGCCAACACATCCGGGAGTTTCCGTTTTGCCGCCGCAGTTGCTGCGTTCGGTGATCTGCTGCGAGGCGGAAAATACAGTGAAGAATTCACTTATCACGATGTGCTAGAACTGGCTCGCAGCTCCCGTGGCAAGGATGTTTTCGGTTATCGAGGCGAATTTCTGAATATGGTGCGCACGGCTGAAGTGTTGGGTCGGCATGCATCAGATCGAGGCCAAAAAGATTCATGAGGCTCTCTACGCATCCTTCCGGCATACTATTAACGTTGTGGTTAAATTGTCTGGAAGGGTGCGTCCCTCTTTCATCCCGTGAGCAGGCGCATTACATTGGCCCATATGCCCGAACCGGAAACCGATGCCCCTGCCGACGAGGAATTGATGCTCGCCTACAAAAACGGTGATGCCATGGCCTTTGAAACCCTGTACCAGCGTCATAAGGGATCGTTATACCGCTATATGCTGCGCCAGTGTGCGTCCAAAGCTGTGGCTGAAGAACTCTTTCAGGATGTGTGGATGAGCATGATCCACGCGCGCAAACGTTACCGGCCATCAGCAAAGTTCAGCACATATCTTTTCCGGGTTGCGCACAACCGGCTGATTGACCACTACAGGAAGAATAACCCGGCGCAAACCGGTGAAAATTCCGATCAGGCAACCAGTGACCCCGATGAACAACCTGGCAGCCCACAGCAGCAACCCGAGCAACAAACATTTATCCAGCAACAGATCCGGCATCTGCTTACTTGTATTCAGGCATTGCCTTTAGCGCAGAGACAAGCTTTCCTGCTCAAGGAAGAAGCGGGACTGGGGCTGCATGAAATCGCCAGGATAATGGATGCGAGTCAGGAAGCGGCCAAGAGCAGGCTGCGCTATGCCATCAAGAAATTACGCCAGTGCATGGGAGAATATTTATGAACCATTCACCGCCAGACAACCCGGAAAACGATGCCAAACTCTCCCACCTTTATCAGAAGGCCCGTGTGGAAGAACCACCCATGCACCTTGATTCGGCCATTCTTTCTGCGGCCCGAAACTCGGTTGATACACCGAGGAAGCGGCATATCTGGTGCACGCTTCGCTGGGCCATTCCCGTTACGACTTTTGCTCTGGCGTTACTGACGGTCTCACTCGTGGTCCACCAGAAACAGGAAGCGCCGGGGCTGTTGATGCAGGGCAGCAAGTCTGAAATGGAAAAAGCACCGAAAGCAATCAGTCCGATGCGGAAAAAAAGCAAAATAGATTTGTACGGGAGAGCAGCGCCAAAGATTACCGGCAAAGCCAGCACGAATATTCCTCCATCAAAGCAGATTAACAAAAAAGCTCGGCCTGCCGTGCTGGAGGAGGGCTTTTCCGCACCCCGTGAAAGCAAGGCGATCTCATCACCGCCTTCCCGCCCAACTGCTTCCCGGCCCAAAAAAATGAACCGGGCACTGCGAGGACTGGCCGAAAAGACGATGCAGGCAACGGATATTACCCGCGACCCGGTATTATGGATGAAAAAAATCCTGACGTTAAGGAAACAGGGGCACCATGCTGAAGCTAAAGCCAGCCTGAAGAAATTCAGGGTGCAATATCCGGATTATCCGATTCCGCCCGAATTGAAATAGCCCGGGATAAAAGCATCCTTGACAGGGTATGCCACGCATGAAGATTACTCTGTTCGGACGTAAGCGCTGGCCATATTGGATGCTATCTCCGCAAAATAATCTCTTAATGCAAACGGCTCCAACACTTCCACCTGATCGCCGAAGCCCAGTAGCCACCAGCGCAATTCGGACGTCTCTTGCACCGTGGCAGTGACCAGCATCCGGCCATCGTCCTGTTCGGCGATGGTCTGATCATCCGACAGCGGGCGTTCGCCCAGATGGAAGGCGGCATCGGCTGAAAATAGCGCCTTGAGTTGAACCCCGCCGCCAAGAGCGAAGTCAAGTTCACCCGATGCAATATAGGCATCCAGATCGAACCCGAGTGGAACAGTCGAAAGCTTATCCAGCAACTCGGCGGTTTGTATCCGGTGCAGCGCCAGCAAGCGGATATCGGGATAATCCCACATGGAACAGACCAGGTAGCTGATGCCATCCTTGAGAACCAGTCCGAGCGGATTGATCTCGTATTCCTTCACACCTTCCTGCCCGCGTGGCACGTAAGTGATAGCAAAACGGTGGTTGCGCAACAAAGCATCATAAACCTGATGCTCAACATCAGCGGCAATGGCTGGCACTTTCAACGTTGGTCCACGATGCAACACCCGCACCTTACCTCGCCATGCGGGCGCACCCTTGTCTGCCGGGATACTGTCCAACACATGCGCCGCTGTTTTGAAATGGGGTTGAAGCTGGTGAAGTGTGGTTTTAGGTAGCAACGGTTCCAGATGTTCCCCGGCCAGCCAGAAGGCCAGAGCCGTGTGCGAATCCATGCCGGGAATATCCATCACGTCGGCCTTTTCCATCCACGACCAGCCAAACGGTTTGCCTCCCTCGTCGCAGGCAAGGGGGTAAATATCGGATAGCCTCATCAGATCGCGTTGAATGGTTCGCTGAGTGGTTTCAAAACCTTCATCGGCCAGGCGCTGTTTCAATTCAGCCGTTGAAGCCTTGAGCGGATGGCGAGGAATCAAACGCAACATCTGCCACTGGCGCATCAAGGTGTCACTCATCGTTTATCTCCTTGCGGGTCTTCTGTTTCATTCGCTGGCGATCATAGTCTTTGGGTGACTTCTGCACCTGTGTTGGCGGCGGAGTCTTCTTGCGGACTTTAACTTCACCGGGACGGATGGAACCCACTTTAATGATTTTCTTTTTATCCATGTGGTATTTTCTCCAGCGCGATCATCACGGTGATTCATAAATAGTTCGGGCTTGCCGTCCAAATCCACGGCAAGCATAGCATACGTGGCGACATCCCGTGTCGTGTAGAATGCCACAAACAGAGATGGAATTCCCCGGTGATTTCAATAACGCAATTGCCCCGCAATGCCAACAAATACTGGTCATTGCCCGCCAGAGAATATCCGCGCCTGTCATTGCATGTCTTCATGCGACCTGAGACGTCGCATGACCGTTTATCCTTGTATCATCTTGTTCAAAGGAGGATGTGTATGGATATGTTGTTTTTGCTGCTTACGATTGCGATCAGCATCTGGGTATTTGTGGATGCTAGAAAAATCGGCGTGATGATCGCGCAGAGCCTTTGTTTGCAACGGACAGCGTGGCCCCGAAGCGGCCATTCCGAGGAAGGAGGACGTAGCCGTGCATACGGACGACCGATCAGGTGAATTGTGCTTGCGCAAGAGAGTATCCTCTGGGGGACGAGGGATTCGGTGCGGACAAAGGAACAAGCGAGGGCGCGGCAGCATTTATGAATAGCGCCTCACGCCGCTAAGCGGCTCCCAATCTGATTTTGTTATTCAAGAGTGCAGGGTAAATATGCACGGAAAAATCGCATGGTACCTTGTGGCGTTGTTCTTCTCGGCCTGTCCGCACTCGGTGCCGGATTGTGCGGATGAACAGACGGTAACGACTGCCCTTGAGATAGCCAAGAAAAAACTCATCAAAGAGAGCAGTCAGGATGTGGTCAAACAGGAATCGCTCAAACAGGTGGATATGCGCACGACCGACATGGATAAAAAACTGGGAAAATATACCTGCGCAGCAGACCTTGAAGTTACCGACCCCGCAGGTTCAAAGCGGTTGCCGATTCAGTACACATCGGAACTAGCGGACGGCGGCAAGCGGTTTTATGTCACCGTCTATGGCTTGTAATCAACAAGAGTGGTGTGGGGAGGTTATATCCTCCCCGCACTGTGCAGTATGGTGATGATAAGCCCCCGATTTACACCCATACACGGCGATAATGGCTCCATGCAAAGTCATCATGTATGATTTTGCGGATAATAATTGTCGGCTATAATGAGCAACAATGGAGTATAGGGGCGCTATCATGGGAAAAGCAGCTAAAATAATGCGCCTTATACTGGCAGGTGCATCGGATTCAAATATTCCTTTCAGTGGGATTTGCAATCTTCTCCGGCGTCTGGGCTTTGAGGAAAGGATAAAAGGCGGCCATCATATTTTTACAAGAGTCGATATTGAGGAGATTGTTAATTTGCAACCGGCAGGATCAAAAGCAAAGGCATATCAGGTAAAGCAAGTCAGGAATATATGCATAAAATATCGGATGGGAGAATCAGATGTCAAACAGGTATGAACTGATTATTTATTGGAGCAAGGAAGATGATGCATTCGTGGTTGAAGTCCCCGAATTGCCCGGTTGCATGGCGGATGGAAAAACCTATCGGGAAGCCGTGGAAAACACCGAGTGCGTCATCCGGGAGTGGATAGACACCGCAAAAGAAATGGGTCGCGACATTCCTGAACCGAGAGGTCGTTTATTGTATGCCTGAGGGGCGGGTCAGGCCTGACTTATGGGTGTTTGTGCCTGAGGGGCGGGTCAGGCCTGACTTATGGGTGTTTGAAAGTCGTGTGATTTGATCACTCCATGCATAGGGGACTGAAAAGCAAACACCCAATTGTCAAGACCCGGTTATCGGTTATTCAAAATGCGGATGTTTACGCGACACCTCAGGTCGCAGGATCAACCCAAATATCTTTTTCGCTGATCAGTAGCTCGTTTCTTTTGAGAATATCCACACCTTCCTGAATGGCTACTTTTATCTCCATGGCAAGTTTTTTCAGATAAGACTCGCGTTGGCGTTTATCAATTATCTCAACCGATTTACCCTCAAAGTTTTTGAAATTGATATCCAGATCAAATGCTCCGCTATCATCTTGCGGATACCTCCAAGCTGGCCAGCCATTGTCATTTGAATAATACTCTTTGAGAGATTCTTGGATTTCCCCGATTATTTTAGTATCTCCTGTGTGCCTTCCAGCACGTGTTCAAGCACTGTCTCATTCGCATTGGCGGACTTCGTTGCCACATGACGCACCACTTTTGCCGCCTTCTCAATATGCGCGGGCAGCAGATTCCGGTTGGCACTCATCCGTTTCAGCCATGGTTCGCTGACAGACACGTTATCCAGATAGTTGATGAATATCTGCTCGCGCATCCGATTGGTGGGCGCGGGCATCTCCAGCACATAATCGAAACGGCGCAGGAATGCAGGGTCAATGTGGTGCACCCTGTTACTCAACCAGAAGGCGGGAACCTTGTTTGACTCCAGAAGATTGTTGATCCATGCCTTCTTTTCCGTATTCCCCGGTTTCGGCTTGTCAAACAGACTCCGTTCGGGAAATACATCCTCAATCTCGTCGAACATGATGACGGCTCCAGGCGTATGGCAAAGCACTTGCTGGCTGAGTTGATAGGCGGAAAAACGTTCCTTGCTGGAGAGCGGGACGCCATCGGCATCCTCCATGCTGATTTCATACAGCACGGTGCCCGCATCTTTCACCAGCGTGCGCACCATTTCGGTTTTACCGGTTCCAGGTTCTCCGTGCAGTAAAATATTCACGCCGGTCGTTTGTTGCCGCGCCTGTTCAAGATACGTTTTTATCAGCGCGTATGGCTTGCTGACATGGGCAAATGATTCGTAACCGAGCTTAGGCTCGCTACCTTCGCGAAAGCTGCCGATAAATAATCGTGATGCATCCATATCGGGCGCACGCAGGTTGTCGGCGAACCCCTGCATCAGGTCGAGTTTGCTGTCCATATTGCGCGTCCAACTGGAATCAATCCTGAGCAGACCGGATAAGGCCAACTGGCCCGTCATGGTCAGCGCTTTCGCGATATCCCGCTGCGGATAACCAAGAATGATGGAAAGAAAACGAATCAGCTTTGATTTGTCCAGACTGCCCAGCGTGTCGGCACACTCTTCCAGCCCTGTTTCCGTATGCAGCAAGATGGAGAAGATCAGGATATCCGTTTCAACCCGGTTCAGTGAAATACGGTCAAGAAGATGAGCCAGATTGTCCTGTAGCACGGGTGGATAGCTGAATCCATGCTGTTCCGCATCGGCATGCATTCGTTTCAACTTCCTGATGGCATCAGCGTGCTTTACATCCTTGTCAGCATACGCCTCCAGCCCGAGCACAGCCACCACCTCATCACTGCTGAAGCTTTTCTTCTCAACAAATTTACGATAACCGCCACATGGAAGCAACATCCTGAGGCACCACAGGTACATGATGTTTTTCTCGACGGATTCAGTTTTTTCCGGCTGCCTTGCCTGCGCAATTTCCATTCTCATGGATCACCTCCGTTTCTGTTGCGAAACATAATAAACCATGAGGCGACACTTCATGTCGCATATGAAATGAAGTAGCCCAAACACCTCATCTGCTTGACAGGCAACCGCATGAGTGAAGATTACCCGCCATGACATTAGCCATCCCCTCCTCCACACTAAACAAGATGTTGAACGCCATGATTCCCGCAGGCGCGGACGACGCCGACCTGTATCTCCAGCACTCGCAATCCGAATCGATGGCGCTGGAAGAAGGCCGCGTCAAACATGTATCGAGCAGTACGCATCAGGGTATCGGCGCCCGCGTCGTCAAGGGAGAAGCCGCGGGCCACGCCTACACTGACAGGCTGGAGCCTGCCGCATTGATGGAAGCAGCTACCGCAGCCCGCACCATTGCCGAGGGTAAGCAAAACAATGCACCTGTCGCCATCCATTCTTCCAAACCTGCCCATGCCCTCTACCGGCCTGAAAATCCGGCAATGGCAGCCTCCATGCACGAACGAAAGAACCTGTTGGAACGGTTGGATACGCTCGCCCGTGGCATCGATCCAAGGGTGGTGCAGGTGTTCGCCAATGTGTCCGCCTCGTTCTCGGACATTCATATCATCCGTATGGATGGCGCTCACCTGCATGACGCCCGCCCGCTGGTGCGGCTGAATATCTCCGTGGTCGTTGAGCAGGACGGGCGGCGCGAAACCGGCGGTGCCGGCGGCGGTGGACGATTTGGGCTGGATCGCATGCTTCAGGGTGAAGAAGCCGAACGGCTAACACGCGAAGCCGTACGCATCGCCCTGCTCAATCTGGATGCGGTCGCGGCTCCGGCCGGTCCGATGCCGGTGGTGCTCGGCCCCGGCTGGCCCGGCATTCTGCTGCACGAAGCCATCGGTCATGGTTTAGAAGGTGATTTCAACCGCAAGGGCACATCCGCCTTTGCCGGTCGTATTGGCGAACAGGTCGCGGCGAAAGGCATCACCGTGGTGGATGACGGCACCATCAGCGAACGACGGGGGTCATTGAATTTTGATGATGAAGGCACTGACACCCATCGCACCGTGTTGATTGAAGATGGAATCCTCACCGGTTATTTGCAGGACAAGCAGAATGCCCGTCTGATGGGCATGGCGCCCACCGGCAATGGCAGGCGGGAGTCCTATGCGCATCCGGTACTGCCGCGCATGACCAACACCTTCATGCTCGCCGGTCACGATACTCCGGATGATATTCTGGCATCACTGGAGCGTGGCATTTACGCCGTTAATTTCGGTGGCGGACAGGTGGATATCACTTCCGGCAAGTTCGTATTCACAACCTCCGAGGCTTATCTGGTTGAAAACGGCGAAATCAAAGCTCCCGTGAAAGGTGCGACGCTCATCGGCGACGGCCCTTCCGTGCTGAAGAAGGTCTCCATGATTGGCAATGATCTTGCGCTTGATCCCGGTGTCGGCACCTGCGGCAAGGATGGCCAGTCCGTGCCTGTTGGCGTGGGATTGCCCACGATCCGTATTGATGAACTGATTGTGGGAGGGGCTGAAATATGACATCACACCTTCAAACCTTATCCCAGCAATTGGTCGAAATGGCAAAAATATCCGGCGCATGCGAAGCCGATGCCATGGCCGTAGCCGACACGGGCGAATCAATACGTGTGCGTAATGGCAAGGTTGAATCCGTCGAGCGCGAAGATGCGCAAGGCGTGGGGCTGCGCGTCTTCGTGGAACAGGCCACGGCACAGGGAACCGGACTGGCGTTTGCAAGCGCATCCACATCCGATGTTTCAGAAACAGGCCTGAAGCTGTTAGTGAAACAGGTGATGGAAATGGCCCGCATTTCCGAACCTGATCCCGATGCCGTGCCGCCCACAGGCGCTAACCACCCAACCCGGAAAGAACTGGATGCCTGGACGGAGAGGCATACGGTGGACGCTTCATGGAACACCGAAGCCGCCAAGCAGGCCGCGCTGACCTGCGAGGATGCGGCGCTATCCTTCTCGGATAAAATTACCAATAGCGAAGGTGCGGAAGCCGGTTTCGGCATGGTGCGCGTCGCTTATGCATCCGCTGACGGTTTTGCTGCTGCGTACGAAAAATCGTCGGCTGCGTTAAGCGCATCCGTTATTGCCGGTGCCGGCGATGGCATGCAACGCGACTATGCGTGGGACAGGAAACGTTCGGCGAATGCCCTCCGTGCGCCCGAAGCGATTGGCAGGGAGGCATCGGAACGCACCCTGCGCAGGCTTGGCGCATCAAGCATGGATGGCGGTGCCATGACGGTGGTGTTCGAACCTCGCGTGGCCGCTTCCATACCCGGCCATCTAATCTCCGCCATCAACGGACGTGCCGTATTGCAACAACGATCCTTTCTTGCCGATCAAAAGGGGAAACATATTTTCCCGGATTTCATGCGGATTGTAGATGACCCAGATCATCCACAAGGGTTGGGAAACCGTCTGTTTGACGGTGAAGGTACACGCTGCCGGCCTATGACCATCATCGACCATGGCGCACTGAGCGGGTTCCTGGCCGACCGCTATGCCGCTCGCCGTCTGGGAAGCACGCCCACAGGCCACGCCAGCCGGGGGCTCACTGGCGATATTTCCATTGGCACATCCAATTTGATTCTGGAAGCGGGCCACCAGACTGTGGAGAATATATTGCATGAGATCGGGAACGGTCTTCTGGTTACGGAACTCATCGGCTTTGGTGTGAATGGCGTTACCGGAGATTATTCAAGGGGCGCATCAGGCTTTTTGATCGAGAATGGCAAACTTTCCCGGCCAGTGCAGGAAATCACTATTGCCGGAAACCTTAAAGACATGTTTGCGAACATATCCCATCTCGGTGATGATCTGACATGGTTCGGTAGCAGCGCCGTTCCCACAGTGGCAATCACAGGTATGACCGTTGCAGGGCAAGGATAGGAGAAACTCACAATGACATACGATGTGTACGGCGTGGGCAACGCCATTATGGACCTGCAATTGCAGTGCGAGGATGCCTTTCTCGATTCC
>JAUZQZ010000053.1 GCA_030950745.1 Mariprofundaceae bacterium
CCATGGCTCCTGCGGATGAAAAGGCATATGGGTTGTAGCCTGATTCGATTACGGGAACAACGTCCAGCGATAATGGTGCATGTAATTTTTCAAATACGGGCAGTATACGGTCGCGGACATAACGGGAACGTTCGGCGAATACAGGCCATAGTTTTGCATAAACACGCTTGGCTTCTGCCTGAACACGGGCCAGGTCACGCTCGGAGAGGCCTTGTAGTAACACGTTGGGCGTCTCTCCAGTCGGCAGGCGTTGTTCGATATGCTGCATATCCGTTTCCATGTTCTGGAAAGCATCGGCCAGTGCAGTCGGAATGTTTGTCTGTATGACGGAAAGGATCACGGCAAAGGCCAGAGCCGGAAAACATATGCGTTTTACGTTGAACATGGACGAAAGATAGCGGGCTGAACCGGATGGTAAAGCTCTGCTCTTATTTACTGAGGCGATTTGCCCCGAATAGAGTTGTGTAATCTATCGGGGGAAATACCACTGCTTGATTCTTGGAGGGTTACGTTGGATATTTGATGCATTGTTAACCCGGACTATCTAATGAATCGGTGTAATGATCATGCCGCGCCCTGGTTTACAATGGATTTCTTTGAAGAAATCCGTAGCCGTTGCTTACGAACGACTGAGAAAAAGTACTAGCCTGCATTTGTGAATCAATGCAGGCCATGTATGTACCAACGCATACGTTTGGCCATGCAACAGGGAGCAGCCCATGGTTGAAGAAAGCTCGATTGATGAAAATCCGGATGAGATGCTAAATCAGGATTCCACAAATATAAATAAAGATGGGCAGTCCGATTCCGGTGAGGAAATCGCTGTTACGGTTGAGCAGGAAGATGAATATGCGGATGTTGTGGATGTCCTTCAAATCCGCATGGGTGGAAAAGATTTCCTGTTGTCTGCATCTGATGTATCAGAGATTGTGCAGCCGATTCCGTTAACTCCGGTGCCAATGGCTCCGGATCATCTGATGGGCGTAGGTAATATTCACGGGCAGATTGTATGCGTTGTCAATCCGGGAGGGATACTGGATTTGCCAGAGCCACCCGCTGCGGAAAATAGGGATACGCGTTTCGTATGCCTGAGACATGCACGTATGCGTGTGGCAATTCGTGTGGATGCAGTGCCAGCCATCCATCGCTTGCGGAAAGATGCATTGCCTCATGTGGACGCGACGGGTACTGCTCATGTGCTTGGCCGCATGATGGTTGAAGGCGTGGATTACGATGTGCTCAGTGCGGCGGCACTGCTACATGAGTGAGATGCCGTTTGGACGAACGTAAGGTCGCCCGCAGGGTGAGGGCTGGAAGCCCGAATCAATCATTACGGCAACTTATGGATAAGGCCGGTTAAATAAGACGTACTTGAAATGCAACCGGATACGAACGATAGTAGGAGCTTGGGAAAACATGGCAGATGGTTTGTAATTCAAATATGGACGCCGAAACACAATCGGTTGAGATAAAATTGGCAGGAGGGAAGCAATGGCGGTAGTTAGCCTGCGCAAACGCGCGAACAGAAATGTGGGGATATCACTGGTCATGCTGGTTATTTTGATCGGGACGGCAGGGTTTGCCGCGAACAGGGCCAACGCAAGTTTTGAGTCACTCAACAAACTGTATAACGAACAAATTGAATTGGAACGGTTCCGTGCTTCTCTTAGCAGTTTGCTGGCACCGCTCAACGATTTCAGCTTGACAGGTAACAGGGCCGATGCGGAAAAACTTACCAGGGCATCGAAGGAATTCAGCCGTCTGGATAACGATGTTCGCAATCTGAGTGCATTATCGGAAAACGACCTTAAAGAATTGAAAGAAGTGTCCGGACTGATGCAGCAGGTGATTGATATGGCAAACAGTATTGTGAGCGGAAAGATTCCTGCTTCACAGGCCAAAAATGTGACTGTGGTGGCACAAAACCTGGTGTTTGTAGCCCAGGGCAAGGTGAATGTCGTAGCCACGGGACTAAACGAACGCCTGAATGCTGATGTGAAAAACAAGCGGCAGCAACTCACCACTCTTGCTATTGCCAGCCTTGTGGTGGTGCTGGTACTGGTGCTGGTACTGGTGATCTCCAGTCGCTACTTTATTTCCTCAAGCGCCAACATGATTACAGATATCGCCTACCGCGTGACCAATGCTTCCAGCGATATTTTAAGTGCCGTGGATCAGCAGGCAAGCGCATCGGGAACCCAGGCTAAATCCGTAGAACATGTGACGGATGAAATGGAAGATCTTTCCCGTGATTCGCAGCAGATTGCCAAGACATCCAAAGACGTGGTGCGTATCGCCGATGCAACCCGTAAATCTGCCGGTGAAGGCGGACAGGCAGTGGCCGATGCTATTCGATATATGGAGCGTATCAGGGATGAAGTGAGTTCTATTGCCGAAAAAGTGACGTTTGCAGGCGAGAAGGCAGCACAAATTACCGAATCTATTGGCTCCATTCAGGAGATTGCCGAGGAGACCCATTTGTTGGCGCTTAATGCATCCATTGAGTCCGCTGCCGCAGGTGAATTCGGAAAACGATTTGCTGTGGTAGCAGGCGAGGTGCGCCGTTTGTCTGAACGTGTGCGTGAGTTTACCCATGAGATTCAAACCGTGGTGGATGATGTGCATCGTTCATCCCAGGATTCTATTGCCGTGACCCAGGAAGGTCTGGAAGAGGTGGCCAAGGGTGTGGAAATTGCCAAACGGGCCGGTGAGGCACTGCGGATGCTGCAAACTATGTCCGGGAAAACCAGCCAGGCGGTTCAGCATATTGCAAAGGCAACGGATAAACAGGATACCAGTAACCGTGAATTTATTGAAACGATGAGACAGATCAGCCAGTTGTTAAACGATTCCAATCAGCAGATGCAAACCACGCGAGAATCAGCCTCCCATTTGCGTAGCGTAGCGGAAGAACTGCATCAAATGGTCTGATCCGGACTTAGTCGCTCCACATGTCCGGTATGGATTTATCCCAGTTCATTTCAGCCTTTTTTGATGAGGCACGTCAGCGTTTATCGTCGATAAACGAGGGGCTAGTTTCCTTTGAGAGCGGTGCTCTGGATGAAGAAGGTCTGATCCGTTTGCGCCGGGATGCGCATACCATCAAGGGCTCAGCCCTGATGTTGGGCGTGAATGATGTGGGTGAGACCGGGCATCTGTTTGAAGATGCAATGGAGCACCTGATTAAGCATCCTGAATATCGGGCATCATCTATCATCCAGTTTTTATTTGATATCCATGACCGGCTTGCCGAACGGTTGCAGGCGGAAGATACGCAGCATCTGGATGTGGGTCATTTGCGCCGTGAATATGAGGCCCTGGTTGCGGCAGTAGAAGAAGGTGAGTCAATTTCTTCTGAGAAGGTTGGCGTTTCAGCAGAGAAAGATATGGTACCGGCACGGGGAGAGGACACGGAAACTGCCGCCAAAATGGAAGGAACAGCCGTGCCGGAGACTGTTTCTTCGAATAGTCCAGACACAGAGATAGAAAGAAAGCGGGACTTTGCGGTGTCCACCACCAGTCTGGATTTATCCCAATTTATTTCCGCCTTCTTTGATGAAGCGCGCCAGCGTTTATCGTCAATAAATGAAGGGCTCGTTTCCTTTGAGAGTGGCACGCTGGATGAAGAGGGTCTGGTCCGCTTGCGCCGGGATGCACATACCATCAAGGGCTCCGCCCTTATGTTGAATGTGAATGATGTGGGTGAAACCGGACATCTGTTTGAGGATGCGATGGAATACCTGATTCAGCACCCTGAACGCAGGGTGTCTTCCGTCATCCAGTTCCTGTTTGATACCCATGACCGGCTTGCCGAACGGTTGCAAGCGGAAGATACGCAGCATCTGGATGCTGATCATTTACGCCGTGAATATGAAGCATTGCTTGTGGCTGTGGAAGAAGGTGAGTCGCTTCCGCCTGAGCAGGCCGAGGCTGTACCGGTGGAAGGCATGGATTTGGTCCAGGAAGATCAAATAACAAAAGCCACTGCCGGAACGGAAGAAAGCACGGGTGTGGGTACAACACCTGCGTTGGAAGAAAGAGGTTCTGGCGGGGTGACAGAAACCCGGGTGAACGAAGAAGCAAATCCTTATCGCCCCAATCTGGCAGGAGCCAGAGCCAGAGTGGCCCATGCTCACGGCTCCGGTCGTTTTTTAAGGGTGGATGCCGAACGCCTGAATGTCTTGTCTGGCCAGGTAATTGAACTTAGTACCGGCAAAGCCACGGGAGGACGGCTGGGCAAAGATGCTCAGGCGCTATCGAAGCAGGTGCAGCAAGCACAACGTATTGTGGGTAAATTAAAAGAGCAGTTCCATGAACATGGAGTGAGCAAAGAATCAGATATGCTGGATTCTCTTGATGATCTGCTTGCCCGGTTGTTTCGTGATAGCAAACGGCTTGCGAGCAACATGGCTCACGATGTTGAACGGCAGACTATTATGCTTGATGACCTGCGGGATCACGTTTTAAGGCTGATGTTGCGGCCACTGGACAGTGTGTTTTCTACATTTCCCCGGGCCGTCCGGGATATTGTAAACCGTTATGGTAAAAAGGTGCGTCTGGTGACGGCTGGAGAGTCGGTGGAATGCGATCAGAGCATGGTTGACTCGCTGATGGAACCGCTGGTCCATCTGATTAATAATGCAATCGCACATGGAATCGAGCCTGCCGAGGAACGCATCAGGGTAGGCAAACCGGAAGCAGGACAACTAACACTGGTTGCCACGCAAAGTGGCAGTGAGATACACATCGAGGTGGTGGATGATGGACGTGGTATTGATCCCGAACACGTTAAAAAGGTAGCTGTGGAAAAGGGTGTAACCACTCAACTGGAAGCGGACAACATGGACGATGCCGAGGCACTGGAAATGATTTTCCGGCCCGGTTTTTCTACGCGTACAAGTGTGGATGAAACAGCAGGCCGCGGTATTGGCATGAATATCGTACAGGATACGTTACGGCGGTTAACAGGGGTGATTCGTATCCAGACAGAAAAGGGTAAAGGTACGCGTTTTCTAATTTCACTTCCCGTGAGTATTGCCGTGCAGCGGGCTTTATTGTTCCGTATCGGTAGCCAGAAACTGGCGATGCTTACCCATATGGTGGAACAGGTGGTGCTTCCGCGTACAGGGGAGATTGAGGAGTCCGGAGGCAAGCGCTTTATTATTTACCAGGAACAAAGCATACCACTGGTGGATTTACGCCGTATGCTGATTAATGGTGACGGGCAGCCAGTAGTGGAACAGCCCATGATTGTGATTGCCAGACATATCGAGGGATTTACGGGAATTGTCGTTGATGAGTTGTACGGTGATGCTGAGGTTATTGTACGTGAACTGGACCCTTATTTGAAGCGCTATCAGGCGCAGGGATTGATGGGGAATACCATTACTGATGATGGTTCAGTGGTGCTGTTGATCGAACCCTATGGTATCAAGGAAATGGGACGTACCGCTCCTGCTCAGGATATCGAAACCGTATTGGTGCAAGCACAGGAAATGGGCCATGTTCGAGCGCTTCTGGTGGAGGATTCAATCATTGCACGCCAGGTTGAAAAGATGCTTCTTGAGTCCATGGGGGTTAACGTGGACACAGCAATTGATGGTCTGGATGCCATAGAAAAAATGGAGCGCCGGGATTACGATGTGCTGATTACCGATCTGGAAATGCCTCGACTGGATGGTTTTGGCCTGGTGCGTCGTGTACGTAATGAGCAACGCTTTGAAGATATGCCCATTCTGATTATTTCCACACGTGAAAGTGCCGAAGATCGCCTCAAGGGACTGGAAGCGGGTGCGGATGCGTATCTGGTGAAACAGAACCTTGACCAGGGACGTTTACACGACACATTACGCGCCCTGCTTGGACCATTGACGGGCGCATCGGAATCCAGTAAAACCCCGCCCTCCCAAGACGCTCCCATCGTCTAGTGGTCCAGGACGCCGCCCTCTCACGGCGGAAACAGGGGTTCGACTCCCCTTGGGAGTACCATGTCAGGATGGCCAATTAACGGCCATTATTTTAGTTAGGGCCGGTAGCTCAGTTGGTAGAGCAGCAGACTTTTAATCTGCGGGTCAGCGGTTCGAGACCGCTCCGGCTCACCATATAAATCAAGCACTTACGGAAACGTAGGTGCTTTTTTATTGGTTGTCTGTATTTTTGAAATGAGTTGCACTTAGTATATGGCTCTTGACAGGGCGGGGTTTGTCCGGCGCTTATTAACAGCAGCATGGAACTGGTTTCCAGTCTGTCGAAAATAGACAGCCTTGGGATCAGCCATTCGATTTTATGACGTAGCTTATCAAAATACCACAGTTGATCATTCATAACCGGGAAGACAAGTGGAAGGTTGAGCTCGGCGATCACACGAAAATTGGCCGGGTTCTTGTGAACGATATTTTCCTGGAGGATGCCAGTATCTCCAGATATCATGCCGAAATTACACTTACCGAACGAGGTTATCTCTTTAAGGACCTTGGCAGCAGTAATGGCTCATATATAAAAGATGTGCATATCACCGAAAGTCTTCTGAGTAATGGCGCTACAATACGGATTGGTAAGAAGGCAACGTTAACTTTCATTGAAGATCCTACAGATACAACACCAACCGGTCTGGTACGCATTGCCAGCACGCCAATATCGGAAGAGGCCATCATGGACCGTATCAAAATTGGAGAGGAGATAGCTTTCGCTCCTGCCCACTTGATCCCCGACGATATGGATTGGCGTGAGGATTACGAGAAACTTCGTTTGGCCAGCACACTGTTACAAAATGTTGGACTACAACGTGATTTGAGCAAAAGCCTTGAAAGCATTGCGAGTAATCTGCTTGATATTTTTCCGGCAGATCGCTGTGCCATTTTACTGCTCGACGCCGAGTCGGATAAACTTGTACCAATGACGGTTAAGGTGTTGACTGGAATACAAAAGCATATGTCGATCTCCGAGTCGATTCTGGAAAAAGTACGCAAGACTCATTCGGCACTTATTGTGACGGATGCATGTGCCGATGAACGGTTTTCAAATTCTGCTTCTATTCTTGTACAGGGGCTACATTCGGTTTTGTGTGCGCCAATTATTTGTGACAATCACTTTTATGGTGTCATACACTTGGATTGCCAGAAATCGGCCATGGTTTTCTCTCGCAAGGATCTCAATCTGATAACAAACCTTGCGTCTCACGTGGCGACCATCATTGCGAATACAAAGCTGCTGGGAACCGTCGAGCAAGAAGCCAGAGACAAAGCACAACTCGAACGTCTGCTACCGCCCAGTATTATGGAGAAAGTCACGAAAGGTGAGATTAAGCTGGAAAAGAAGGGGGGTGAGCATAAGGAAGTTACCATCCTCTTTGCCGATATCCGTGGCTTTACCAATATTGCACACCATGTTCCGGCTGCGGACGTGGTGGAGATGCTTAATGAGTATTTTGAACTGATGGTTAACGTTGTTTTCCAATATGGTGGTACTGTGGACAAGTTCATCGGCGATGAGGTCATGGTTCTTTTCGGCGCGCTGACCGAAGTGGATCATCCGGCTGATCAGGCAGTCAGGTGTGCATTCCATATGCATGGTGCACTTGATCTGTTTAATAAAGAGCGAAAAGCCCGAATGGAACAGCCGATTAAAATTGGTATAGGTATCAATACCGGTGATGTGGTGGTCGGAGCAATCGGGTCAAGTCGATCAATGCAATATACCTGCATCGGTGATGCAGTGAACATTGCTTCCCGTCTGACCAGCATAGCCAAACCGGAACAGACAATCATCTCAGAAAACACATATAGAAAACTAAAAAGCAAACCGGAACATGATACGCTACCAAAAATCTCTCTGAAAGGTATCGACAGGCCTCTTCAGCTATACTCTGTTTGGGAGCAGACAACCGATACAACCATTCATATATGAATCATTTGAGCTAATCGCCATGCATGAGTTTTGATTTGATATTGCCAGTATTTAAATGGTGTCCATAGCGATCATAAAACCACTTTAGCATAAAAGGTGGAAGCACAGTTGTTGCTGCAATGGTTAGGATCATGACTGCGTACAGATCATAATCGAATACGCCTGAAATGCGACCCAGTTCTGCAAAAATGAGCCCTACTTCCGCTCTCGGTATCATGGAAATCCCAACGGCCCAGCGAAAATATGAGGACTCTTTAATCAGGAACGCTCCAACCAGTTTGCTTAGTACGGCAAGAGTTATAAATATCAGGCCCATTTGCCAGACGAAGGAAGAGGTCCAATCGACTTTTTGCAAATTAAGTGAGAGCCCGACCATGACAAAAAATATCGGTGTGAACAGATGGATGATCGGCTTCATATGTTGATCAATGCGTTGAACGAAATGACCATCGGAATGCCGCCATGACGTACCGAAGGGAAGGGAAAAATGGCGTGACAGGGCCAGGCCTGCCGCAAAACCACCCAGCAAGGCAGGTGCGCCTACGGCATGGGCCAACCATGCAAAAAACAGTACAAGGCTAACAACCGCAGTTGGAATCATACCTGGAATTTTGCTTTTCTTATCATAGCGACCAATCGTTTCGGCAATGATTTTGGCAACCACAGGTGCAAGAAGCATGAAAATTACAACAAAAATAAACACTTTACTGGCATTGACAAAACTCACGCCACCCCCGGTGGAGAACTCGAACAGGAGCGCCAGCAGTACAACACCCAGAATGTCATCCAGTACGGCAGCACCCAGAACCACCTGAGCTTCATGTGACTGATGGCGGCCAAGGTCACGGAGCACGCGAACAGTGACCCCGATACTGGTGGCGGTCAGGGTGCCGCCAATAAACAACGATACGATCAATGATAAATCAAATATCCAGTAACCAAATACAAAGCCACCGGCGAATGGTGTAATAAATCCTGCCAATGCCACAATGGATGCCGATTTCCCCCTGTTGACCAGGGTTGCAATATCGGTATCCAGGCCGACTTCAAATAACAGGAGGATAAGCCCGATTTCAGCAAGCATCTGAACAGCTTCGGCAGGCTCTACCCAACCCAGAAGGCTGGGGCCCAGGACAATGCCGGCAAGCAATTCACCCATCACCGGCGGTATTTTGAGCCATGCGGCAATCTCACCGAGAATCCTCGCAGACAGCAGGATCAGGACCAGAGAGAGAAAGAAATTACTTACTTCCATGATTAGGATACCTTATCCGGTCTTGACATATTCTCCCGCATGGATGCACTGGGCGGGGATGATTCTTCACCTATAGGGAAGGAAGCCGTGAGCATGCCATGTCATTCTTTTCTGATGACTACCATTTTCTCATGGGTCATTTCCAGCATGGATGATCGAATACCCTCCCGCCCAAGGCCGGAATCTTTAACTCCACCATAAGGCATATGATCCACGCGATAAGCGGGGACGTCATTAACGATTACGCCACCCACATTCAGAGAATCAATGGCCTGATGTACGTGATGTAAATCATTACTGAAGATGGCTGCCTGCAAGCCGAAATCTGAGTGATTGCACCACTGAAATGCTGTTTCCAGTTCCTCATAAGGGGTTACGGTAACGACTGGCCCGAATATTTCCTTGCAACATATCCCCATATCTTCTTTCACATGGGTGACAATGGTTGGTTCGATGACGTTACCACACCCCATGCGGCGGCGTTTCCCGCCATATACAATCTTCGCACCGGAAGAAACGGCTTCTTCAAGCCATGCCATGATTCGATCTGCGGATCGGGAATGAATGACGGGTCCGACCATCACATCAGCCTTCCGCGGATCGCCGATTTTCAGGGTTTTGGTTTCGGCAGTCAGAATATCCAGAAAAGAGTCAAACACGCTTGTATGCACGTAAATGCGTTGTACGGCGATGCATGACTGACCAGCCTGTGCAAAGCCCCCGAGCACACAGCGTTTCGCTGCCCATGCAAGATTGGCGGATGCATCCACTATGGTGCCTGAGTTACCTCCCAACTCAAGGACAATCCGCTGCTTCTCCACTTTCTTCTTTAAGGCCCATCCCACTTCGGGGCTACCGGTAAATGTCACCATCCTGATGTCATCGCTGCCCAGTAGCAGCGAGATATCCGCATGCCGCATGGGTAGAACATTGAGGCTTCCGGGTGGTGCACCCGCTTCACTGGCGATGCGGGCCAGAATAAGAGCGGAGATTGGCGTATTGGTGGCAGGTTTGATCAGAATCGGATTACCCACAGCCAGTGCTGGAGCAACCTTGTGCGATACAAGATTAAGTGGAAAATTAAACGGACAGATGCCCAGAACAGGACCGATGGGCTCACGTCGGGTATAACCCTCGTAGCCGATACCACGTTCCATGCCATCCATCGGAATTCGGTCGCCACAAAATCGTTTAGCCTCTTCAGCCGCCCATGAAAACACGGCCAGCGTTCGGGTAAATTCCTGTTCGGCGAATTGCTTTGGTTTGCCGCCTTCCATGATGAGGGCGTCAACCATTTCCGGCATGGCATCCTGCAATCCATCCAGCATGCGCTCAAGTATTGATGCCCTTTGAAAGCGGGACATGTGTTTGAGCACGATAAATGCCTTGTGGCATCCATGCAGGGCCTCGGTAATTTGTCTGCGTCCTGCGATGGATACGGTTGCGATTGGCGAACCATCGTATGGATTGATGATTGCGGTACCGTCCGTGCTTTCGTGAGCCTCGCCATTTATCCACAGGTAAAAGTTTGGTATTTTGGGCATGCCCCGAACCCCCTTGACCTCTATGATGCGTGAATCATGCAGGTTGAATGACCGTTCCCATCTATATAGCACATTTCCAATATTGTTGTTGGTAGTAAGCGAACAATGCTGCCGCTACACTGCCGCCCTCATGTCAAATTCACACCCAGATCAGCAACATATACGGAATTTCTCAATTATCGCCCATATTGATCACGGCAAATCCACGCTTGCGGATCGTTTGATTGAACAGACCGGCGCACTCTCCGAGCGCGAAATGAAGAAACAGGTACTGGATTCCATGGATCTGGAACAGGAGCGTGGCATCACCATCAAAGCGCAGACAGCAAGCTTGACGTACCGGGCCTGCAATGGTGAAAGCTATCTGCTAAATCTGATTGATACACCGGGACATGTGGATTTCACTTATGAGGTCTCGCGTTCCCTGCAAGCATGCGAAGGCGCTTTGTTGATTGTTGATGCGACCCAGGGTGTGGAAGCGCAGACGTTGGCCAACGTCTATCTGGCACTGGAGAATGACCTTGAGATCATTCCCGTCATCAACAAGATTGACCTTCCCAGCGCTGACGTGGAAGAGGTTAAACGCCAGATTGAAGAGGTTATTGGGCTAGATGCTTCGGATGCGATTGCTATTTCCGCGAAGACAGGTGAGGGCATTGGTGATGTGCTGGAGGCGGTTGTGGCGCGCGTGCCTGCGCCGGAGAGCTGTGATGCAAAGGTTTTGCGGGCACTGGTGGTGGATTCATGGTTTGATGCTTACGTGGGAGCCGTTGCGCTGGTGAGGGTTTTTGAAGGAGTATTAAAAAAGGGCGATAAAGTGCGGTTTATGTCCACATCTGTGGCAACGTCCTATGATGTTCAGGATGTTGGAGTGTTTACGCCCCAGCAGGTGTCCTGCAAAGTTTTACATTCGGGTGAGGTTGGTTTTCTGGTTGCAGGCATCAGGCAATTGGCCGACCTGAAAGTGGGGGATACTGTAACGCTGGAACGATCGCCGGCAGACATACCGCTCCCGGGATACCGTGAACCCAAACCAATGGTGTTTTCAGGTCTTTACCCGGTGGATTCCGGCGATTATGCAGAATTGCGTGATGCCCTTGAAAAATTGAACATGAATGATCCGGCATTTACCTTTGAGCCGGAGAATTCCTCAGCCCTGGGTCTTGGTTTCCGTTGTGGATTTCTTGGTATGTTGCACATGGAAATTGTGCAGGAGCGGCTGGAACGCGAGTATGCGCTTGAATTGATTATTACAGCACCTTCTGTGGTTTATCGGGTGACGATGACGGATGGCATGATGCAGGAAATTTCCAATCCCAGTGATTTTCCCGAACCGCAGCGTATTGAAAGGATTGAAGAGCCGACCGTGCTGGCCAATATTTTTACACCGGAAGAATACGTCGGGGCTATGATAAAACTGTGCCAGGATCGGCGTGGAACACAGCAGGATATGAAATTTATCGGTCAGGGACGGGTGATGATTACTTATGAACTTCCTCTGGCCGAAATGGTGATTGATTTTTATGACAGGCTGAAGTCGGTATCGCGCGGTTATGCTTCCATGGATTATGAGTTGGCAGAATTTTGTACCGGTGATGTCGTAAAACTTGATATTCTGGTACATAACGAGGCTGTGGATGCGCTGTCACTTATCGTCCATCGCTCGATTGCGGAAGCCCGTGGCCGGGAACTGGTCAAGAAACTGCGGCAATTGATTCCCCGGCAACAGTTTGATGTTCCCTTGCAGGCGGCGATTGGTGGTCGTATCTTGGCGCGCGAAACGGTTAAGGCGTTGCGTAAGAATGTGACGGCCAAATGCTATGGCGGTGATATTACGCGTAAACGTAAACTGCTGGAAAAGCAGAAGGCAGGAAAGAAACGGATGAAGTCTATCGGTAGCGTTGAAGTGCCACAGGAAGCGTTTCTGGCTGTGCTTAAACTGGGAGAGGAGAGCTGAATGCCTAAAAAAAAGACTATATGGAGGGAATGGGGTGAATCGTTGCTGCTGGTGGTTATTATTGCGGTCGTCATTCGCAGTTTTATTGTGGCTCCGTTCAAGATTCCATCTTCCAGTATGGTGCCGACACTGGAAGTCGGCGATTATATCTTTGTGCTCCGCTACCCCTATGGTTTGCGTATTCCGTTCACCGATTTACAGTTTTTCCCACATCCGCCCAAGCGTGGAGATGTTGCCGTATTCGATTATCCGGAAGATCGCAGCAAGGACTACATCAAGCGCATCATCGGCTTGCCGGGTGATGATATTCTGTATAAAAAAAATAAGCTTTATGTGAATGGTGTGGAGATGCCGTTAAAGAAGCTGGGGGAACGCACCTATTTTATGGCGGACGGAGAAGCGGACGTATCCGGGCTTTATGAAGAACGGCTGTTCGATGTGAAGCATCAGGTGCTGCGCAAAAGATTTTCCATACGCGATGGAGAATGGAAAGTGCCACCGGGCCATTATCTGGTGCTTGGGGACAATCGTAACAACTCACGTGATTCACGTTTCTGGGGTTTTGTGCCACAGTCCTATCTGGTGGGACATGCCGCCATCGTATGGTGGTCGTGGAATAAGCATCAAGGCGCGGTACGTTGGGACCGTATCGGGCATCTGATACAATAAGGCTTTAGTGTATGGGCAAGGAGGTGGATATGCGGTATCAGAAAGGTTTCTCGGTGGTTAAATTGCTGTTTGTTCTAGCGGTTCTGGCTGCCGGAACAGTAGCCGCTTACAAGATTGTTCCTGTCTATAGCACCTACTGGAAGGTACAGGATGCATTTGAAGCTGTTACACGCAATCTTTCCGGCCAGCCTGCCGGGAGAATTCGTACCAGATTACCGGATATTTTTCATGTCAAATATATTGCGTACAGCGATCTGCCAAAGGAATTTTATGATAATTTGGAAATTAAGGTAGAGGGTGGAAGAATTGAGATTTCATCAGTTTATCACGTCACATTATGGCTTTTGGGGCCGCTTGAAAGCGTGAATCCTGATGAGCCGTACACGGCCAAAGATTTGAAAGGTATGGATAAAATACGTGACAAAGCACGCCTTGATTTTGATTTCGAACCTTACGCGGAGACCCCCTGATTTCTGATTTGGAAAGCCGGATCGGCCACCACTTCAGGAATGAAAGCCTGATCAGGCAGGCTTTGACCCATCGTTCTGCCTCCGGGGAACACATGGAGCGCATGGAATTTCTCGGCGACGCTGTTCTGGGTATGATTATTGCCGCCAGACTGTACGAACAATTTCCATATGCCGCCGAGGGAGAACTGACGCGCATGCGTGCGGTGCTGGTGTGCAAAAATGGGTTGCTTGCTATTGCCCTGAAATGGCATCTTTCACCACATCTTTATGTCGGTGACGGGGAACGGGGCAAGGATGAGAATGTTAAATCTGCATCCATTGTGGCCAATGCCGTAGAGGCGGTGATTGGTGCGGTATTCCTTGATGGTGGCTGGGAGTCTGCACGTTCGCTCGTGCTAAAGGGGTGGGCGGATTTGCTGCATGATGCGGATCAGGCAGATACCCGCGATGCGAAAACATGCCTCCAGGAATTCACACAGGCACATGGGTTCGGCTTGCCGGAATACGTGGTGCGTGATCTTGGCGCTGATTGCAACCCGCGTTTTGAAGCGGAATGTTTCGTCAATGGGAATAAGGCAGGGAGAGGTATGGGGGAGAGGAAGAAAACAGCGGAAATGGAAGCCGCAGCTGAAGCATGCCGCCAACTACCGGACAAAGCGGTATAGATGAAATCTCAATTTGACGCTAAAGAGTCAATGGAGCAATTTCGTTGTGGTGTGGTGGCCTTTCTTGGTCGTCCCAATGTAGGCAAGTCTACTTTAATGAACCGTATCATTGGTACCAAGGTGGCGATTGTCACACCCAAACCACAGACCACACGGCATCGGATTCTGGGTATCCATACTGATGCATCACGGCAGATTATTTTTGTCGATACACCTGGCATTCATAAGGGAAGCAAACAGTTGAACCGCAATATGGTGCGCGTGGCCTATGCCGCAGCCGAAGAAGCGGATGTCCTGGCCATCATGCAGGATGTGAGCGCCCCTCTGGATCGTGGCACATGCGCTCTTATTGAACGGTTTGCCGATGGACGATTGTCGCAGCCCCGTATTCATGTGTTGAACAAGATAGATAAAGCAAAGAAGGATGCTTTGCTGCCACGGCTGGCTGAGATACAACGACTTGACCCGAATGCTGTGGCTTATATCCCGGTCTCCGCCAGAAGAGGGACGCAGACGGACGCGCTGGTGGATGAACTGACAAAGTATTTACCGTTGGCTCCGCCTGTTTATGCACCGGACTGGTATACCGACCAGAGCCAACGGCAACTGGCCGCCGAATATGTACGTGAGCAGGTTTTTCTTGCCATGCAGCAGGAGATTCCGTTTCAGACAGCGGTAGATATTGAGGTTTTTCACGAGTCGGAAACAGGCGTGGAGATTGAGGCGGTGATTCTGGTGGGTGGGGAACGCCACAAACCGATGCTGATAGGCAGAGGGGGCATGCGTATGAAGTCCATTGGAATGACAGCGCGGAAAGGACTGGAGGAATTGTTTTCTTGTCATGTGAACCTGAAGCTGTGGGTCAAGGTGGATCCGGGTTGGTTCGACCATCCGGGCAAGTTGCATGATCTGGGATTGTAGTACATGGGTGGGATTGATTCGCCACAAAGACACAAAGGAGCCACTTGCAAAACTCATGAGCGGCAATCGGCTTCCCCACTTCGGCCCATTTCCGAGCTGGAATTTCGGTCCATGGAACCACCATGCACCTCATTCCACCCCGAAAATGGACTCAAAGTGGGATTGCCGCTCATCCAC
>JAUZQZ010000054.1 GCA_030950745.1 Mariprofundaceae bacterium
AAACACCCGATCTTCCCGTTGAATGCCGCCTCGCAGGCCTTGAACCGCTGCATATCGGCAAGGATTCGCTGTTCGTCAATGTGGGCGAACGCGCCAATATCACCGGCTCGGCACGCTTCAAGCGGCTGGTGATGAATGACGACTACGCCACGGCGCTGGACGTGTGCCGCGAGCAGGTAGAGAACGGCGCGCAGGTGATTGATGTGAACATGGATGAAGCCATGCTCGACGGCATCCATGCGATGACTACGTTCCTCAATCTCATTGCCAGCGAGCCGGACATCTCCAAGGTGCCGGTAATGCTCGATTCCTCCAAGTGGGAGATCATTGAGGCCGGATTGAAATGCATTCAGGGCAAGGGCGTGGTCAACTCCATTTCGCTCAAGGAAGGTGAGGAGAAATTTGTTGAACACGCAAAGCTCCTGCGTAAATACGGCGCGGCGGCCATTATTATGGCCTTTGACGAGAAGGGGCAGGCGGATACGTATGAGCGCAAGATTCGTATTTGTGAGCGTTCGTACAAAGTTCTAACTGAGCACTGCGGCTTTCCTCCCGAGGATATCATCTTCGACCCGAACATCTTCGCCATTGCCACCGGTATTGAAGAACACAACAACTATGCCGTGGATTTCATTGAGGCCACGGGATGGATCAAGAAAAACCTGCCGCATGCGCGGGTTTCCGGCGGCGTATCGAATGTGTCCTTCTCCTTCCGTGGCAATAATCCGGTGCGCGAGGCCATTCATTCCGTGTTTCTCTACCATGCCATCAAACAGGGCATGGATATGGGCATCGTCAATGCCGGGCAGTTGGCCGTGTACGATGATTTACCGAAGGAATTACGGGATGCGGTGGAAGATGTCGTATTGAACCGCTCCCCTGACGCCACGGAGAAACTGCTGGATATTGCGGATAACTATCGCGGCGACGGCATACAGACCAAAAAAGCCGATGACGAATGGCGCAAACTACCCGTTGCCAAGCGACTGGAACATGCACTGGTCAAGGGCATTGACGCCTGGGTCGAGGCGGATACCGAAGAAGCCCGCTTACAGTTTGACAGGCCCATTGAAGTAATCGAAGGCCCGTTGATGAGTGGCATGAACGTGGTCGGCGACCTGTTCGGCGACGGCAAGATGTTCCTGCCTCAGGTGGTGAAGTCGGCACGCGTGATGAAGAAGGCCGTAGCCGTACTGTTACCGTATATTGAGGCTGGAAAAACAAAGGGTGCCAATTCTTCCAACGGTATCGTACTAATGGCCACGGTGAAGGGCGACGTGCATGACATCGGCAAGAATATCGTCGGCGTGGTGCTGCAATGCAACAATTTCGAGGTGATTGATCTGGGCGTAATGGTATCGGCCAACACCATCCTGGAAGAAGCCAAAAAGCATAACGTGGACATCATTGGACTCTCTGGCCTGATCACGCCAAGTCTCGATGAAATGGTGCATATTGCCAAAGAAATGACTCGTTTAGGCTTTACCACGCCGGTCATGGTCGGTGGTGCAACCACGTCCAAAGCGCATGCGGCGGTCAAAATTGTGCCGGAATATGAACACCCCCTGATCTGGGTAAAGGATGCCTCGCGCGCCGTTGGCGTGGCACAAAATCTGATTTCCGAAGCCAACCGGGATGCATTCGTTAAGAAAACCCGTGAGGAATATGATGCGGTGCGCGAACGCTACCTTGGTCGCCAGCAGCAAATAGTCTGGCTCACCCTTGCCAATGCCCGCGCCAACAACGTGAAACTGGATGCCGCCACCATTCCCTCCACCCCGCAACAGCCGGGAATCCATGCGTTGCGGGATATTCCCCTGGCAGATATTCGGAAATTCATTGACTGGTCACCGTTCTTCGGTGCGTGGGAGTTAAACGGCGCTTATCCACGTATTCTGAATGATCCGCACAAGGGTAAAGAGGCGAAAAAACTGTTCGATGAAGCGCAGGAATGGCTGGATAAAATCATTACCGGAGGATGGTTCGAAGCCCGCGCGGTATTCGGGCTGTTCCCGGCCGTCTCAACCACTGATGACAGCATCATTGTCTACAACGATGAAGCCCGAACCACCCCCGCTGCCCGCTTTCATTTTCTGCGCCAGCAAACCGACAAGAAGGATGCACGCGCCAATCTATGTCTGGCCGATTTCGTTTCTTCCGATGCACCCGATCATCTTGGAGCATTCGCCGTCGGCATCTTCGGTGCGGAAGAAAAAGCCAGGACATATAAAGCGGAACACGATGACTACTCCGCCATCATGGTGAAAGTGCTGGCCGACCGGCTGGCCGAGGCATTGGCCGAGATGCTTCACCGCGATGTGCGCAGGCAATATTGGGGCTATGCAACCAATGAGGGGCTGGGAAATGACGATCTGATTCGCGAGAAATATCAGGGTATCCGCCCTGCCGCCGGGTATCCCGCCTGCCCGGAACATACCGAAAAAGGCACGCTGTGGAAGTTACTGGATGTAGAAAACAATATCGGTATGCAACTTACCGAATCCTGTGCCATGCTGCCAACCGCAGCCGTCTCCGGCCTTTATTTTGCCAACGCCGAGGCGCGCTACTTTACCGTCGGCAAAATCAACCACGATCAGGTGGCGGATTACGCCGCCCGCAAGGGTATGAGTATTGAGGAAGCCGAGCGCTGGCTGGCGCCGGTGCTGGGGTACTGACTGACAGAACTCCGGAACTCAGCCCACCAGGACTATTTTCCGAGTAATCCCTTCAATGCACCGCCGACATTTCCGGCAGCTCCGCCCAGTCCACCGCCAACCTTGCCCAACGCACCTTTTTTTAACATATCCGCAGATTTCCCAAGATATTGCTGCACACCCAGTTTCGCCACCGAACCCTTGACGTTTTTAACCAGATGTTTACCCAGGATTTGCGCCACCTCGGCGGCCGTTGCGCCTCCGCTCTTCTTGCCTACATCGGCCAATTGAATACGGGGAATAATCACATTTTGTGCTTTGTTACCGAGGGCTGCGATTCTCACCCTGGCCGTTCCATCCTCGACCACCAGCTTGCGGATAATCATCTTTAGCTGTTCACCATCAGCATTCTTGTCCCCGCTTCCCGAAGCACCGCTGATTTTAGCTAAATTCTTCTTCAACACGTCCACGTTGGAGACACCGGATCGATTGATTTCATAAAACACCGACGGAGAACGGATCGTAATTTTATCAATGATAATGGGATTCTGCATCACCGTATCCGTATCGATTTTGACACTGATCATACCCAGCTCGAAGATATTTGGATCGCTGAACCCCTTGGGATTTGCCACATTCAAGCCACGGATCGTGCCTTTCCCGGATTTCACCATAATTTTCACACCGGCAACGCTCACTCGTGTTTGGGTTGCCTCCGAACCATAGGTTTCAATTGCATCTTTCACGATACCATCGAGAGATGAGAGAACATAGACGGATATCCCGACAGTGATGACAAGCAGCGCAGCAGCGCCAATCAGTATCTTTTTCATGCTGTACCTCCAGAGCAATACGGTAACCATAGCAGATTTTCAAAGCTAGTAAGGTGAAAATGAGCTAACCGTGTATTTGCTGTAATATCATCTCTGCATCAGAATAATCAATCCGGATAACCCGGAGGCTCTTCTCTTCCTTCAGAATTAAACCGGGAAATCCCTGCGCACCTAATTGCTGACTCAGCAAAATTTCATCCATGAGTTGCTTTTGGATTTCCGTCGTATTCAAATCCTTGTGAAACTGTTCCGTATCCAGCTCCAGATGTTCAGCCAGACCAATCAGAATACCATCATCCGAAGGGTTGTGCGCCTGAAGATAATAGGCTTCCTGAATGGCGTGAATCATTGCATCCTCCAGTGCCGAATTTTGCTTTCTTGCGGCAATGACAGCACGGCATGCCGGATAAGTGGAACGCCTGGGAATGCATACCCGCCAGAAATCAAAATTGAACCGGGTTCCAGGAACGCGCTGCTGAATCGTCTTCCAGTGCCTCTGAATTTCTCTCCGCACGCTTTCAGGCATTGGCGCATCGGAATCCGGTGCCAGACCGCCAAGCAGGTATGTAACGGAAACAGCCTCCGGTAACCGCCGTTGCACCTCGTCCCAAACCGGTCGGAAAGCCCAGCACCAGCTGCACATTGGATCGTGGATGTAATAAAGAACTGTCATGATCTTTCGATGGTAACAGGAAAATGGTGGCGCTTCAGGGACTCGAACGCTCTCGGCGCAAAATTCTGATTTCAGCCCAGACCAACTAAAACTACTCCAAACCAATAGCCCCAACGGGTTAGAGGATTCGCCCTCTTTCGCTCATCCAGTTCAGACTAGCCCATACCAGCCCACGTTATGTCACAAATTGGTCACAAAATGTCCTCATTGTGGAACTGAATTTGAGGAGCTCGTCCTTCTCCCTCCGCGCAACTGCACGGATGGAGAGGCGAGCGATTGCTAAACCCAAGAATCGAATACTCTGTCGGCATAACATCTACTTTCACATTTCTATAGACCCACCGGCATAGAGGCGCCCCATCGCTCAAATCTTCGTGAAAAT